>CAYFXY010000004.1:30900-61768 GCA_964347205.1 uncultured archaeon | reverse complement strand
CACATTCATTCGTGTAGGCAGTTCTGGGGCGATCCAAAAGGACATCAAATGTGGGGACTTGATTATCACTACTGGTGCAGTCCGGCATGAAGGTACAAGTCTACAATACGTAACTTCTCAATATCCCGCCTTTGCTCATCATCAGGTAGTGTTGGCGTTAATTGAAGCCGCAGAAGGCTTGGGATTCCGATATCATGTAGGAATTACTTGTAGTACAGACAGCTTTTACACGGGCCAAGGACGACCAGGATACAAAGGTTATTGGCAATCATTCATGAATAACATAATCCCCGATTTGCAGGCTGCACGAGTACTAAATTTTGAAATGGAATGTGCAACAATTTTTACTCTCTCCAATCTGTTCGGATTGCGGAGTGGCGCCGTATGTACTGTTTTTGCGAATCGTGAAACTGAAGAATTTGCCACCCTTGGAGAAAAAGAAGCCAGTCAGACAGCATGCGAAGCAGCAAAAATACTTGCAGAATGGGATAAACAGACTGAAAAAGCCAAAGCACGCTTCTGGCATCCCGGCTTGCTAAAATAAATTGGTAGCCCGGCGCGGATTCGAACCGCGGTCCCGGGGTAACTTCGCTGTTCATACAAAACAGCACCAAAGCCCCGGATGATTGACCATTTTGCGTCCGCTATTGGACGCTACACTACCGGGCTAAACTACAACTCCGCGCATCTTTTTGCTCAACTCTTCTTGAGTGTTTCGGCACTCAAAAAATGGGTCATTCTTCGATTTCTTCACGTAAGCTTAGAAGGATTCGGTCCATACGTCCGACTGCTCGATCTCGGCGTTTTTGTAGATCCTTTTGGAGTTTTTTATATACAGTTGCTGTAATTCGTCTTTGTCGATACCGTTGTTCAAGAGCATGGAGTGCTTCGATTGCGCTTACTCGTTCAGCTTCTAATAATTCCAGTTGACGGCAGCTGGACTCATACTTGCCTCCAACCTCAATTAGGGGTTGGCTTCTACTAGTTAACTCTCTATCAAGAGAACGAAGCTTACGTTCAAAGTTCTTCTTTTCCTTTCGATATCGTGGTTTTGAAATCTTTCCCTGCAACATTGATTGTTCTAACCGTTCTGTCTGCAGCAAAAGTGCAATCTTTTCTCCATACAGAGCGCAGAATTCACCAAGAATAACTGGATCTACTTCTGCTACGGTAATTATGGCTTCTTCCTCTTCACGGAAAAACGGGACTCGTCGCACGAAAACATACCCAAGACAAAAAACTGCTGCAATTAGGAAGAAGATCATAGGACGAGAAAGGGCAGGTTGTAAGGGATATAGATAGTAAAGGTTAATCTCATTTTGGAAAATCGAAGTGACGTTCGTGGCATGGAAACTTACTAAATATTGGCCAGTTGCAGAGATAGCAATTCCTGCATCTTGTGGAATCCCTTGAATCCAACTTCCTGGTGGAAGGTGGAATTCTGTTGTATGTTGTCGAATAATGAACGGATACCCAAGATAGGGCTCCATTAAGAGGAGTTGACCCGTTTGTAACACGAGCTGATGATAATCAAGAGGAATCCGATATTCAAAGAAGAATTGGTAAACGTCGCCTGTTTGTAGGTGATATTGAAATTCAACGTTTATTGAACCGGGATGAGTTAGGTTTGCTGGTGAAAGTATTTGGCTTGACATATTTGAAACAAGATCAAAAACTCGGAGAAACTGGCTTCCTGGCGGTAGAGTTAATACGATCGAATTCCAGAGCCGAGCTTGGTTTGCGAATCTGGGGTTAGGACTTTCTAACCGTAGGGTATGAGATTCATGGGCAAACAGATAACCCCATGCATCGATTTCAAATGAACGTTTGAGTTCTAAGTATGTAATCAAGGGTAGAAAGTCATCAATGGCGTGGTCGAGAATGACGGTTCGTTCCTCATATGAATAGGGGTGAACATCTGTTCCTTCCCAGAGTTCTTGGGTGGGCGCAGTTAGTGCCTCATGATGGGTTAGACGAGTCGAATAGCTTTGGATAAAATACGGGCTAGTCGGCACCGGTGAAAAGACCAAAGTTGCAGTAGTCTCATCTTGCACTGTTCGTCCTTCAAGGGTCATTTGAACTCTAAACGTGAACGTCTGATCAGGCATTATTGGTTCTGGTAGAAAGACTTGCCATCCTGTACAATTGGGACCAATAAGCGCTTGTCTTTGTGACAAGATGGTTGTACCATTTAGAGTTTCAGCATGAAATGCTTTGACACTTTTAATTTGAGAAAGAGGATAAGCTGTTAGTACTGAGAATACAGGTTCAAGACCGGGATTCTTTATTCTAATGTTATCTGTTAAGAGAAGCATTCCATATTCTTGATAATGTGCACTTCGATTAAAACTCGTTATTATTAGTTGTGGCGCATTTGCATCGGTGGGTGGTGCAAATGCAAAAGCCAATGGAAAGCATACTAGCACAAGAAGGAATAGGACACTAGTCTTCACAGAAACACACACCGATACCGGGTTTCGATTTGTCGATTCTTTTCACGTATTTAAGCATTCTCTTATCAACAACAAACAATGATTGGGATAAAAGCATCACTGAATTCTTGCAAAATTAATACTGTTCAAGGGATGTAAATTTTTCAATTAAGAATTATTCTAAGGGGAGTTTCCATGAGGATGGAACTTTTGATTGAATGCGTGCAGGAACGCCATAAACGATGGACTTTGGTGGAACATTTTTGGTAACAACGGCTCCTGCTCCAATGACGGATTCTGCGCCAATCTCTATTGCAGGAAGAATTACAGCCCCTGCACCTATGCTTGCACCTTTTCGAATTATTGGCCCCTTCAAATCATACTGGGTTCTTAAAACATATTTGTCATTGGTAAGAATGCAATGGGGTCCTAGAAAAACATGGTCCTCAATCTGGGTGTTAAATGGGATATAAGCATTTGATTGAATTGACACTTTATTCCCGATAGTTGACTTCCCATCAATGATGACACCGGTTCCTACCAAGGTATGATTGCCGATTTTCACTTCTTCGCGAATCAACACGTTATGACCCAGGCGGACATTATTTCCCAGTTTTGAACCTGCATAAATTACAGAGCCTGAGCGGATAATACAATTGTCTCCAATTGTTGAAGTATTGGACCCAACCCAGGGAAGCGTTGATTTTCCTTTTTGAAATTCTAAAATCTGCTGTTGAGAGGGAAAACCAATTGTTGTTCGCTCAGCAAAAAAGCCATTCTTTCCAATAAATACAGGTCCGTGAATATTACTTCCAGGACCAAAATAGCAACCTTGTCCTCCTTGGATAGGTCCTCGTAAGATGGCAGTCGCATCGACTATGCAATCTTTCTCCAGTTCCACTTCTCCTTCAATTATGGCACTTGGATGAATCTTTTTTTTCAACTAGATCGAAACTCCTCTAGATAGATTATCTGTTTGCTCTGAGCACTTTCAAGCGCTGCTTCTGCGATCTTTAACGCTTCCAATCCATCCATACCTGTTGTTATTGGAGTCTGTTTATTAGCCACACTTTGGATGAAATGGATGAGTTCTCGTTTTAAAGGTTCATCCCATTGTGCGGTTGATTTTTGTTGCTTCTGACTGGTGCCAAGGGTCACATCTTGTGTGATGTAATCCAAAGATAAGACTCCTTGGGAGCCGGTGATGTTTAAGCCACGGACTTTGTTTGGAGTTAACCAATTGCATTCTATAAAGAAGGTAGGTTTGTCATTAAATCGAATTACAATGTTGGCATGGTCCTCATAGGTGTGGTAGAGACTTCCGGCAATTGCATAGACAGATGTAGCTTCTTGTTTGACAAGGCTACGAGCAACGTCAATGTCATGAATAGCTAAGTCCTTAATGATTCCAATATCTGCTACTCTTTCTGGTACAAAAGGACCAAGCCTTCGTGCCGATCCTAACACTATTTCTCCGATTTTGCCTTGATCAATTAGTTGAGCTGCAGTTTGTACTGATGGATTAAATCGTTCTACAAAGCCGACCATTAGCGTGACATTTGCTGCCTTTGCTGCATCGATTATGCGTTTACCCTGTCGAAAAGTATCGGTCATTGGTTTTTCTAATAGAACATGTTTTCCCGCTGATATCGCCTCTAATGCGAGATCCGCGTGGGTAACTGTCGGAGTGCAAATTGTAACAGCGTCAATATCTTCTCGTCGAAATAAATCGTCAACTACAGTATAATGTTTAGTATTAAACTTCTTGGCAATTATCTTCGCCCGTTTCGCATCAAGATCAGCAATCGCGATAACATTAGCTTCTTTAAGTTCGGAAAAAACCCGGACATGGTTTTTTCCCCAAGCCCCAACTCCGATTACACCTACCCCAACGGTCTTCATCAGCTTACCCATGTTAGAGAATCTGTTTTGTCCTAAAAAAGTTACCGATATTACGTTTAAACCAGTTTATTCGAAACGATAATTTAGGAGAACCTCAACAATCATTATGGTTACTATGTCATTATCTGAACCTGCAGAAAAGCTTCGCCAACTCGGCCTTACCGAATATGAAACACAGGCTTATCTAATTCTTGTCCAAGGAACACAAATGAATGCCGAAGAAGTAGCCGGTAAGGCAAATATTCCCATTCCCCGCGTTTATGGTGTTTTAGAAAATCTTCGGGATTTAGGGCTAATCGTAATAATTGAAGGTCGACCTAAAAAATTTGAAATCATAAGTCCTGATGAAGGACTGTTAAATCTTATTCGATTACGAAAACGAGCAGCTGAAGAATCTATCCGTCAACTGGAAGAAACAAGTCAAGAAGTAAAAGAAGTGTTGTCACCAATATTTTGGCGAGAACGTCTTCGAATAAAACCGGAAGATCTCTTAGAATCGCTTGATAATATGGCAATCACAGAAAAGCAAACCAGACGCATTATCTCAAAAGCGAAAAAAACCATCGATATCTTTACTGATGTATTTAGCTGGTATGATGCTGTTGAAAAGGATCTTATCAAGGCCCTAAAACGTGGAGTGAAAATTCGGGTTTTAATGGATATGCAACTCCAAATGACCCGACCAACAGTTCAAAAGCTCCAATCTCTGGGTATAACAACTCGCCAACCTTCAGACCTTCGTTTTCCTGTGAGAGGGACACTAGTAGATTCGTCAAAAGTTGTATTCCTTATCTGGGCCTCTCCTGCAGGGAACCGGAGTCATCCTAGGTACGTTTATCGTCCCAGCTATTCTGCAAATGAAGGAATTGTTGCAATATTTCAACAAAGTTTCGCATACCGCTGGCAGAAAGCGAAATCTAAGAATTAGAGGGTTCAACAAGGATGGACTTTTTCATTTCATACTTAAAATACAACCGTGTTGAGAAGTGCCAAAGGGTCAACCAACCAAAAACAAAGAAAATTCCTATAACCGGCCAAAAAACACTTGGAAAATAAAGAATCAAAAAATCTAACAATGCGAAGCCAGCCATTCCGAGTGCCCAGACTCCCACCATGATGGAGATTAATCCTGCGAGGCGAAGTCCAAGTTGATCTTTCTTTTGTAGAACCAAATATACTCCAAAAACAAGACAAAGGGGTATGATTACTAATATTGAGGAAAATGGCCATGAAATAATGTCTACTGTATCAAAGGGAATAAGGAATACAGTGAGGAATGCAAGAATGCTACTTGCGAGAGTTAGTGTGGTTAAAGATAAGGTAATTTGTTGCTCGGTTAGCGGACCCCTTGCCAATACCAGTCGGGTTAGTGTCAACGGGGCTTTGGCCTCATTTGAGGCTGCTAAAGTCCCATTATCTTGAAATATTGTAGGACGTCCTCTCATCTGCCGCCTTTCTAATAGTCCACCGATGCTTACCAGACTGTAAAACGCATTCATTATGGCTGGTAGAAGGGCAACAATGGCAACGATTTCTAGGCGTCCAAAAATTGCTGTAGCGCCTATTGCCGCACCTATAGCAAGTGCTCCCGTATCACCTGCAAACACTTTGGCAGGATACCGGTTGTAGTAATAATAGGCGAGAAGTGTACCAATCATGAGACTGGAAAATAAAATACCTAATCCCGCTTCTGGAATTCCAATTACCATCATCATGAGTGACACAAGTAGAAGTACACTAAACATTGTAATTGAGGTTAAAGGCATCACTCCGTTGAAGACATCTATCATATTTACAGCGTTTGAAGTAATTGCGATTGCTAATGGGATTAGAATCAAAGGATACACAATTGTCAACCGAGTTTGACCCAAGAAAGGGAGAAACGGACCTGGATTATAGGCTGGGATAAAAACGGGTATAAGCTGCAATTCAACAACAATCCAGCTATAAAGAAGAATGGGAAGACATGCTAACATCGTCAAAATTGGCTTCACCTTTGGTCCTAGAGTCTTAAGGTCGTCGACAAGACCAATTAGCCCAACAAGGAGAATTGCTGAGAGAAAGATGAGGATCCGAGAATCAAAGAATCCAACCCCGATAATACCAGAACCCAAGAATACGGCAAGGCATCCAATGGACACACCAAATAAGATACCCACTCCGCCCATTTCAGCAACTTCAGGTTTATCTAATTTGTGAAAATCAACACCAACAATCTTTCTCCGTTTCATCGATTTGATCACAAATGGCATAATCAAGAAAGTTACTATGAAGGCTACAAGAAATCCAGTCAGAGCGAGTAGGATTATCATTATCACTGTTTCAAAGCCTCTAAGTAGCTTTTGGGTAATCCCAGTCAAACTCCGATATCCCTTAAAAAGGCATTCCTACACTTCTCCGTAGGGGGGGAGAAATTAAATACGTCATTTCAAAATGCTGTGTATCATAGGGAGGAAGCTTATTGCCGGAGCTAGAACGACTTGATCAAATTCCAGGTATTGGACCACGTCTTGTACAGAAGCTAGTTGCTGTATTTGGATCCGAAGAGGCAGCTTTAGACATTATCTCGAATGCCCAGGTTGCCACCCTTGCAGGAATTCCTGGCGTAGGGAAGAAAAAGGCATTAGATCTTGTGCAAGAGGCGTATACAATCCGTGAAGGTATCAGTGCTTTTGAAGTCTTAAAGACTGAAGATATTAGAGAAATCTATTTTCAAATTCTTACGATTATACAATCGTATGCAAACAGCTTATTTGCAAAAGATAAACTCACTTTATATTATCCTCTTCCATCATCAAAAGCGGATGTAATTAATCAACGGTTGCTCTGGTTTCAACAAGCAACTGAGCTGGTTAGTAAATGTTCTAAAAATCAGTTAATGCAACTAGGTCAACTTCTTTCAAATGCGCGTCCTCTTCGTCGAGGTGCAAGTCCTACATTAGCTACTTGGAGAGTGGTAGTTACCGATAATGATGACTCATTTCGCCAAATGCAAGAATTCGAAGTAGATAAAACTTCACGGCTCATTCGCTTGAAACCTGGTGAGAAGCTTGATGAATATCTCAAATCCTATGATTATATTATTGCGGCTTTGGAAATGGGTGGGATGAGTGGTCTCGCAGAACATGCTGGAAACCTTGATCTATTAAAAACCGAGTTCTCTCAGGCCGATGTTTCTCCTGAATCAATAATTTCATTTTATGCTACTAATCATGAAACGATTGTGGCCATTTGTTCAGCAGCAAAGGCTTTGACACAACTTCCTTCAATTCCTGCTCTTCAACGATTCATCGAAAAACTTGACAGTTCAGCCCTCGAAGAACTTGTTGAAATTGTGGGAAACATTACAAGTTCAGGAGATATTTCAATAGGTGCAGATCAGGATTATGACCGACTTCGAACTGCTTCACAAAAATTCGAAACTATTGTGAGTGAAACTGAAATTTGGGCGAATGATAGAATCCGCACTGAAGTATCAAATAGCCAAGTTGTGCTTGAAGGTGATCAGATTATTAGCATTCTTGAGGCATCAACCTCGGAGGCAATTGGGGCTGAACAGCTCCGTCAGTATCTACCACCCCAAGTTTTTGAAATTTTAGTAAATGCTCTACAAGCATCTGAAGATCAATTGGCAAAAACATTGAAACTCAAGCGAAATGAACTCGAGTGGGTGGATGGAATTTTTTCACAAAGTGTCTCTTTGCCTATTCAGGCTAATCAACAGCATTCTAGTAATCTTCAAAATAATATTCGACGAGTAATGCATTTTCGTGAGCATAAACTGAAAAAAGAAATTGCCCAAAAGCTCGGACGGTTTGATCACATTATCAAAGATGCCGTGCAAACTCTGTTGGATTTTGACGTCTTCCAAGCATTTGGACAATTTGCTAGAGATTATCACCTTTCGGTCCCCTTAATCAACACAAATGGAGTGGGACTAGCCTTCGAAAAGGGACGAAACATCTTTCTAACTCATCAGGCTCTTGAAGGGAAGCTTGAGGTCGAACCAGTTTCATATTCTATTGGAGAAAATCGTTGGCAACCAGATGATACAGCTGGAGAACGAGTAGTACTCTTGTCAGGAGCAAATAGTGGTGGAAAAAGCTGTTTGCTCCAAAATATTATACAAATTGCTATCTTGGCACAAATGGGAATGTTAGTACCTGCATTCAAGGCTGAAGTCGGCATTTTTGATGAACTATATTACTACTCAAAGGCTACTGGCATGTTATCAGCAGGCGCTTTTGAATCTTCACTAAATAATCTGGCAAATATTGTACTCAGCGATTCATCGAAGCTTGCATGCTTTGATGAGTGGGAGGCCAGTACCGAACCTGGCGCGGCTGCAAAAGTAGTGGCTGCAGTGTTAGAGCTTTTCTCAGAAAATCAAAATTCTTGCGTAATCTTCGTATCACATTTAGCTGAAGATATCACACAACTCTCCCAAACTTCTATCCGTGTTGATGGTATCGAAGCTACCGGGCTTGATCCGCAGCTTAACCTGATTGTTAATCGTTCACCCCAATTTGGAAAAATTGCGAAATCAACACCTGAACTCATTGTTGAACGATTATTTCGGTCCGCTACAGATCGAAAAAGAGCGATTTTTCAAAGAATCCTTGAACTTGTCCGCGGGTCTGAGGTTAGTAATTGAGAGACTGAAGTCTTTTTACGCCATCTATTTCATCGATAAAGTCCACGATGATATTTGGTACCAAAGCTTTCCAATTCTCATTTTCTATTATTCTTCGACGAATTTCAGTTCCTGAATTAACCTCGGGATTGTACATTGAAATTTTTGTAACTGGAATCTTCTGATCAGAAAAAAGCTTTCGACCTGTTTCTGAACCAGTATAGACTATCCCAAAAGGAGGTAGATACCGCCTAACATGATTCACCCAAATTTGGTAATTATGAATGTCGGGAATGGGAACTATTAGATAACGAGAACAGGGAATATTGAGTACCTCGAAAACGAGTTGAAGCATTATAATACGTTCACCGGTGGTGAAAGGATTTTTTGGAGTATAACTGGCTTGGGCGCTACCTATGACAACAAACACCTGTTGTTCCTTTGAAAAAACTTCCTTCAATGCATGTAGGTGACCATTATGAAATGGCTGAAATCTCCCAATGAATAAGCCAGGATGCTTCATACCTAGTCACCCTTGTTAGAAAATGATTGCCCTTGGATTAACCGTCCCGTTATTGTTAAAGAGCACTCCTTCTGCCTGCAAAATTCTTGCTTTCTCTTTGGTGCCACCAATAGTTCCACCAAATTTTCCTAATCTTCCATCAGGATGAATTACTCTATGACAAGGAATAGCCCATGGAACTGGGTTGCTCCTCATGATTGATCCTACTCCACGTGGTGAAGAATTACTAAGCTTTGCGAGTCCACCATACGAAATTACTTTTCCTCGTGGGACCTGTAATAATTGGCTGGAAACTGCTAATCGAGCCGAAGACCAGTTCTTTAGCGAAATTTCATTGAGTGAAAACGGCTCTCCATCACCTAATATAAGCTGCCCGAGTCTTTTACCCATCTTCCCAATGCTTGGAGATGGTGCTGTTTCATCAAGCTCTTTGAATCGGGATAGACGCCGGAGAGTGTTCTTGAGACTACTATTGGCCTCATTCACCGAAAATTCTGACGAAGTACAAGCAACAAGCTTACTTTTGTTACGCTCTAGCGCAAGAGCAATCCATCTATTAGGCATAATTCGAACTGTACCAATACTAATTGCCGTCATCATATAAGCACTTTAATTCTACTGCTATAAAGCATTTCAGTGAAGGACAATGAGTATTGAAATAGATGGTTCTGTCCTTGAAGGTGGTGGACAAATTCTTCGCTCAGCCATCGCTTTTGCCGCTGTCTTGGATAAACCAGTAATTGTTAACAATATCCGCGCGAAACGAAAAACAACAGGGCTTCGCCCTCAACATCTTCATGGAATTCTAGCAATCAAAGAACTTACGAAGGCGCACGTAAAAGGAACTCACGAAGGTTCTACACGTATTGAATTTATTCCACAAACTCGATGTGGGGGCGCAATTTCAGTTGAAATCGGTACGGCTGGAGCAATTACCCTAGTTCTTCAGACTATCATGATTGTTGCACCCTTTTGTCAGCACCCCGTTACGGTAACTCTTCGAGGTGGAACAAACGTCGCCTGGAGTCCACCCATTGATTATATGCAACAAGTTTTTCTGCCCCGCCTTCAACAAATGGGATTTACTGGGACACTGACTGTGACACAACGAGGTTACTATCCGCGCGGTGGAGGGCAAGTGAATGCTCATTTCATACCTGTTAAGGAATTAGTTCCCCTAAATTTAGAGAAAGAAAGACATCCGCCACAGATTTCAGGTATCTCTCATTGTGGATCACTACCCCGGCATGTTGCAGAGAGACAAGCCAAGGCAGCAACAGATACTCTAGCCCAGAAAGGATATCATATTGACGACGTCAAAATAGAGCATATACAACGCACTCTATCTCCCGGAAGTGGAATAACCTTAGTTGTAACGAATAATGGCAATCGATTAATCGGGACCGATGCATTGGGAAAGCGGGGATTAAGGGCTGAAAAGGTTGGTGAACAAGCAGCAGTCACACTTATTCAAGAAATAAAGACGCAGGCTCCAGTTGATTCACACCAAGCCGATATGCTAATTCCTTATGCTGCACTCGCTAATGGCCCTTCTTCTTTCTTCATCTCAACTCTTACAATGCATACAATCACCAATATTCATGTGGCACATCAATTCCTTGACATCAAATTCAATGTCAAAGGCAAAACTAATGCTCCGGCTCAAATATCAGTTAATGGGATTGGTCTTGTAGGAGAACCAGTTTCTCTTGAACCTTCCGAGAATTTGTAATTATGTCATGAAAGACTTTCTCAACATTTTCTTCAGTTAAAGTACTAATCACTGGTATCTCTTCTTTGCCAATTAGATTCCAAGCATTCTGGATTTCGTCTTTAGTGGCAATGTCTCCTTTGTTAATGATCTGAACGATTTCGAAATCAGGAAATGTTTTGATGATTTCGTTGAGCAACGCAATCTGACTAGTAAGTTCATAACCACAGGTCAATGTTGGATCAACCAAGAAAATTATGACGTCTGCTAAGTATTGAATGGCCGCAATGGCTCGTTGTTCAATTGGGTTCCTATCCTTCATCGGTCGATCCAATAATCCGGGAACATCGAGAATCTGACCTTCAGTCGAATTCAAAGATATATGACCAACACTGATTTTTTTTGTTGTGAATGGATATTCAGCAACTTCGGGAGTAGCTGAGGATAAGAGGGCTACAAGTGAACTTTTTCCAACATTTGGATATCCGGCAATCACAACCACAGGTAGTTCAAGATTAATTGATGGGAAACGTCGGTATTCCTTGGCTGCTTGGCGGATAAGGGCTAAACGTGGTTCTATTCTCCTTATTACAGATGAAATTCGTCCATATGCTGCAGATCTTAGTTTTCGGGCATCAGCAGGAGTTTTAGAGCTTCTCAATTTACTGGTTGAATCTTGAATGATAGATTTGAGAATGCGAACTGCTGATGTAATTGAAGCTAGAGCCTGACGAATTTCATCAATTTTTACAACTGTATCTGCGAGGGTGCGGTAAAATGGTTGTATTGCATCAAAATTAGGAAACCGTTTGACGACTTCCTCAAGTCGACTCGTGAGGATCTCTTTAACCTTCTTCAATTTAGCTATCTCTTTCTCTCGAGCCCGAACATGGGACGGTTTTTTCGATTTGGGAAGTATAACTTTTGCAGCCCGAGCAAATGCAATATCTAGTAGTTCATCAGTGCTCGGAATATACTTCAAACCAGTAAAAGGGTTCACTTAAGGTCACAACTCTTACGAGAAGCAAGTCACAAAGATTTTTTAACTGCTTTCCTACGTAAGCAGGGCAGGTAATTTATAATGAGCGGAGAATCTGATTTGACATCTTTCTTTGGTGCAGCAACTGTCGGAATTACCTTCGATGGTGGTGTGGTTATTGGCGCCGAAAAGAGAGTGCTTTGGGGTTACACTGTTGTTAGCAAAACGGGAAAGAAAGTCTTTCCGATCACTGACAATATTATCGTTGGAAGCGCTGGAGTAAGCGGAGATTACCAAATGCTTTCATCCTTTCTCACTGCAGAATCCCAACTTTTTAAACTCGAACACCGAAGACCCATAACTGTAAATGCAGCCGCACAACTTCTTTCCAACATTCTTTTCAGCCGAAAGTTTATGCCTTATCTCACACAAACTCTCATAGGTGGCGTAGATCAAGATGGAGCACACCTCTTTAGCCTTGACCTTACGGGGTCACTTATCGAAGAAAAATATGCAGCAGTTGGAACAGCAACATCACTTGTGTTAGGTGTTCTAGAAGCGAATTATCGCAAGGATCTATCAAAGAGTGACGCAATCGATCTTGCTATCAAAGCAATCCGTTCGGCTACTCGCCGTGATGCTATGTCGGGCGATGGGATTGATCTGCTTGTGGTAACGTCTAAAGGAATTGAATCAAAACATATTCCGATGGCAGAATGATTTCTTGTTTCAGGCTCTCGATAAAAGCACTACCCGACTGACTGCGTCCTCGTTGGTTACCTGATATCCGCTTTCTCTCGCTAACTGTTCTGAAAAATCTCGAATCTCACTCATACTTGGCATATTCTCTCGGAAAAGGCGCCGCATGCTCCCACCAACATGCATGTAAGCTTTGCATTCAATGAAGTCTGGGTGGGCTCTCTCAAGTATTTTTGAATACTCTGATATGTTTTCCATATTAGCTCCCGAAACTAGCGTCATCCGGATGACAGTGGGACAGGAAAAACTGGGTAGGAGAGTTAATGACTTCTTTAATCGATCCCATGCTTTGGAGCTTGATGGACGACAAAGTTTCTGGTGTGTTTTCCTATCTGGAGCAACAAAGGAGATGTATAACTGAGTGGGTTCTTCAAGTTGTTCAAGAACCTGTGGATTGGTGCCGTTACTAACCAAGTAACTTGTCCAATCGCGTCTTCGACATTCAAGAATTAAATCAGATAGTTGTTCATACAGAGTCGGCTCTCCGACTAAACTAATGGCAACATGTTGAGGATTTCGGGCTTCCTCATATATTTTGGGAGTCACTTTTGGATGACATACAGGATTGTAACCATCAAGAATTTTTCGTTGGGCAATTACCGCATTATTAAGAATTTCAGAAGGTTCATCAGGTAATTCCTTAAGGTGTTGGGTCGGCAAACCGATATCGCTAGGCATAGTCCGCCAGCAAAAGAGACAAGACTGTGAACATTGAAGAGTAGGAGATAGTTGTAAACAACGATGGGTCTTGATATTTCCATAGAAGGTTTGTTTATAGCATGGACGTTGCTGGGTTAATGCCTTGTGAAGGTGATAACATTTCTTCAGTACACTATTATTTCCAATGAAACGATAGCGTTGTTTTCGATATATCTTTGCTAATTCAGTGGAAATCACAAGACCAACCAGGGTTCCAGCCTGAGCCAATCATTTAAGTATTCTGTTTTCACAGCACCAACACGCGACAAATTCCATTAAATGGAGCTTTCACTTATGAGCCTGAAGAAAATTAGCGATAAAATCTATGCAGAGTTGGTTGTTCAGAATAAATCCCGCGATCTAATCATCAATGAGATGCATAAAGTTCTCAAGGAAACTCGTGAAGCGATTTCTGCAATTCACCGCAAGGAATTAAAAACAGCCACAAAATCACTCAAAAAGGCACAGTCAATGATCAAGGAGGCTCAACCTCATCTTAAAAAATTGAGTAAACTTCCAGTTATTGGATTAGTTCATGACGCCGAAGGTGAAGTCGCTGAAAGCGCCTTATTTCTAGCTTTTTGCCAAAAAAACAAACTGCCTGATCCGAAGCAAATTGGAGTCACAGAAATAGGTTATCTACAAGGGCTTGGAGATTTAGTGGGTGAGCTCCGAAGATACACTATTGATTCTTTTACTGATGATAATATTGAGGAGGCAAAAAGAGCATTTAACCAAATGGAACAGATCTATTCAATTCTACTTAACTTTGATTTTCCTCGAGGTTTAACACCTAGAATCAGAAAAAAAACAGATGTTGCACGTGGATTGATTGAAAGAACCCGTGCAGACTTGAGTGCTGCCATCGAAAATCGTCGTTTACTCGCCGGAATTTCAGCTTTACAGAAATCTCTTGAGGAATAAAAGGAGGTTTATGGTCCCTGCGAACCAGTTTTTCCACCACAAGAGCTCGTCAAGTTCAACAAAGTCTTTTCTCTTCTCTGATTGAAAAGGATGTATTCCAAAATCCCCCACGAACAATTTGTGGCTTAGATGTATCATACCTAGATCAAACCGCAATTGGTGCTGCGGTATTATTGGACTTTCCTAAACTTGAATTATTGGAACAACAAATTGTTCTATGCAAATCTACTGTTCCATACATTCCAACCTTTCTCTCCTTTCGTGAGTATGCTCCTCTGTCATTAGCTTATACTTCACTCAAAAAAATCCCTGATCTGTGTTTTGTTGACGCTCATGGTCGAGCTCACCCACAAAAATTGGGTGCCGCTAGTCATTTCGGTGTCTTAAGAGATGTTCCCACGATTGGAGTAGCAAAAAAATTACTTTGTGGTATGATACAATCAAGTACAGGATCTTATTCTAATATAACACTCAATGGTGAGATTATTGGAGCAAGCATAGTTTCAAAAGCTGGCTGCAAGCCTATTTTCGTCAGCATTGGTCATCGAATTTCCCTTGATTCTGCTGTTAAACTTACTCAGAAATCCCTTACACGTTATAGGCTTCCTGAACCTATTCGCCTTGCACATCGCTTAGCTAATGAAACACGGCGGAAACTTAAATCAGAGGGTTAGATGTTTTGAAAGAACAGTTGTGGTTCACTCTTCTTGCATTGGCTCAACTTGGTGCGGTGAGTAATAGTATTCGCACATCTACATCGCGTCTTGCGAATCTTCTAAAAATCAGTCAACAAACAGCTTCACGAAGATTATCCGCTCTTGAACGAATGGGGTTGATTCGTCGGACTCTTAATAATCGGGGGCAATTAATTCGCATTGAACCCAAAGGAGTTGATGAATTACGTCAAATTCACTCAATCCTGGAGATTACTATGACGAAAAAAAGGCATCTTAGTTTTAGAGGGCGGGTATTTACTGGATTAGGCGAAGGAGCATATTATATGCGACTGGAGGGGTATCGCAAACAGTTTCGAAAAACATTAGGTTTCAATCCATACCCGGGCACTCTAAACATCCAATTAATTTCTGCTTCAGATATCAATGAATTTCAATCACTCAAAGCAACAATTGGAATCGAAATACACGGTTTCATAAGCGGGGATCGAAGCTTTGGTCCCGTAACCTGCTATCCAGCTACTGTTAACGATGAACAAACCGCCGCTATCCTCATAATTGAGCGAACACATCATCATCCCAATGTAGTTGAAATCATCGCACCAATATATCTTCGTTCGAAACTCGATGTTGTTGATGATGACACCATTACTGTGAAATGCGATCTTTCTGATTTGCCAATGCTTTCTCAATAATCTGAGTTGTACTATTTAATGGAAATTCAACAAACAACTTTTCAAGTCTGATTACCTGAGTCTTCAGCTCCTTTTGATGTAATCGAGCCTGTATACTCTCAAGCGCGATATTCTGATTAGGACCCAGCATTAAGATATCTGGATTTAGCTCTTCGATTATGTTGATGAAATCTGGTCCCGGGTTACCAAGTATCGCTTTTGAAACCCCTTTTAAGGCTTGCACCATGTAGAGACGCTGTTTTTCTGGTACAATCACTGGATGACCCTTTATACGGAGCACATTCTCATCTCGTGCAATGATAACAATAACCTCACCTAGCTTTGACGCTTCAGAGATCAAATAAACATGACCTGGGTGAAGAATGTCGAAAGTTCCTGCAATTACGATTCGCTTTCTTGTCATCCTGTTTTGCTTTTTATAACATCTATGTATAAAATATTAGGGCTCAACCATACTTCAGAAACTTTTAAAATGAATGCATGAAAAACTGCACAATCGCGGGCTCGTAGCTTAGCCAGGCAGAGCGTCGGGCTCTTAATCAATCGTATTGGAGACACCCGATTGTCGGGGGTTCGAATGAATGATTATGGTGTTTCCGAAAGTCCCCCCGAGCCCGCCACTTCCTCATCTCTTAAAATGTTCATATCCCTGCGGTTTAATTGCCTTTTCTACATCGTTTACTACTAGAATCTTCTCATCTTCTTCAACAATCTTCCCAATTGGAATTAGTGTTCCTCCAGCGTTCTTGACCACTTGGAGCGCGAGAGTCCATTGTGTTTCTGGGATTGTTACAACCAGTTCAAACTCTTCACCACCATAGAGTGTGAGATCAATTACATCTAATTGATTGGCAGCTGCATATTCTTCACAAATGACAGAAATTGGAAGATTATCAATTCGGAATCCGACACGACTTGCTGCTGCCAGTTCATGCAGAGACCATGCTAATCCATCACTACTATCAATAGCTGCGGAAGCTACCTTTGCCTTTGCCAGTGCATGTCCTTCTCGGATTCGCGCTCGAGGACTAAGCGCTTTCTCACGAATTTGCTTAACGAGATTAACGGGTTTGTTCTTACCACCTAGTATTGCTTCGAATAAAGCTCCTGTAAACCCAAACTCTCCTGTTACTGCAATTACATCACCTGGGATGGCCCCCTTTCGCTCAAGAATTTGATCTTGAGGGATTTTACCAAAAGCAGTACAATCTATCACCAATTCCAAACATTGGTTAGTATCTCCCCCGAGATAGTAGGTATCATGTTCACGACAAACACAATTTAGACCCCCTACTAGTGCTGCCGCAAAATTCACAGAAGTGTCTTCACGGAGCCCCAGTGAAACTACCATCCCCAATGGTTGTGCTCCCTTTGCACCTAAATCACTTAAACCCATAACCCCTGCTTTCCAAGCGATCTCGCTTGCAGTCATTCCAGGCAAAACATCCGTTGATTCCACTAGCATGTCGGTATTCACAATAAGTACTTCTTCCTCGAATGGCACAGCCACCGCATCTTCCATACCTGAAAGTATTGCCTTTTCATATGGTGTAATAAGATCCTGAAACCATCGAATCAACCCACGCTCTCCTAAATCACGCACTGTATTACCCTTATTCGACATGATAGATCCGATAAATTATACTATTATCTCGGATAGTCGAAATCTTTTTGGGTGTCTCTATTTAACCCATTTATTGTGCCTCGGTAGCTCAGTGGTAGAGCGACAGCCTCGTATACTTATGAACAGATGGTCGAGAAAGCTGCTGGTCGCGGGTTCAATCCCCGCCCGAGGCTCCACTCTTTCTTGATAATAGTTAAGTTGGTTTAATACGTGAATCAACGATTTCTTGAAATTTCAGTCCACCAGCTTGTTCCAATAGCGTATCTAAATCCATGAAGCGAATCGCGGGCGTAATTTCGGTTTCAGTTTTTGTTACTTTTTGTATTGCTTTCTGGGTAGTCGTTTGATCGGCTCCTGATTTTAGAACAACATTCAAAGTGAGAATATCAATAGAATAGGGGTCATCTGGCTTTGACTTACTGACAACAATTTGAACCTCATGAATCTCACGCATTCCAAGCAGTGATTCACGCAGAGCTGTTAGGTTTACGTTTGCTCCCTTAATTTTTTCTTCTGCAATACCCATAACTTGCATCTGGGCACCAATTTCTGATTCTCGAGAAATGTTGAAGAAACAAGGCATATCTAGTCCACAGAATGGGCATTTCCCGGTAGTTACTTTATCGACATGATCACCCATCAAATATCCTTCAAACATTGATGCCCTGCCATCCACATGAAAGATGGTTATATAACCCCCTTCTTCTGGACTAGTAAATTCGTATCCTCCAGTATCATCTACGAATTTCACGAACCGGATAGCAAAGGCTAATGGTGATAAATTATGATACCCACCTTTTTCTTGGCACTGGCAAGCCACTCCGATTTTTGTCTCACTAGCCGCCCATCCTCCTATTATTCGGGTATCTGTCATGCCAACTTCTGCAAAATTATCTTTGATATCATCAATTACTGCATCGTAAATCCGTTCTCCAGCCAACAAGATTATACCACGTTTTTCGAGCTTTGGTCTCTGGCTTTTCAGCTCGCGACAAAAAATGTTGCGTAGATACCCTGGCATTGCAGCAAACCCAGTCACTTTGAATAATTCCGCAAGCTGAACCAATTTTTCTGTAGATATTGCACCACCTGCAGTAGAACGAACCACAAAATCAGCCATCTTTAACAGTCCTCCATCAACCAAGATGCGGAGCAGAGGGAAACAAATTCATCGCCCGAAGTTCGAATCCTTCTTTGACAAAGGGATAAATTGCCATTTTTCCTGATTTTGCCATGTTATTGAGCATAAGTTCATTGTCATAATGGGTTAGAAATACGGGGGAGGGAAGTCCTGAGGCGCGGCCGGAAGAAAACCAAAAGAAGCGAGGTGAATACTGGTACTTGACATGGTCTAAAAGCTCGCTAGTCGCCTTTTCTTTTCCAATTCGTAATTTAACCTTGAGCCCCCGGCGAAAAACAAAGCTCCGGTCATCAGTGAATCCAGCATCTTTATAATAATTTAGAAGATTTTTGATAATCTCACCTGCGTCTCGATCATGCCCATCAACCTGTTGAGGATTTAGGACAAATTCACGGAGGCTTCCCTTGTAATCAACTTTCTTCACAAGTGGAAGTCCGTATTTTTCCCAATCAGTCGGTTCCTGAAGGTTATATGGATCAACATCATGTTCTTTGAAGAGCTTCCGGTAGAAAGGATGATTTGGGTAGACTTGATAGCGAATAAAGGCCTTGAACTTCCGATTCTGCATTGCTTCAATTTGTTCATACTTTAATGATTTGAGTTCATCAAATTTGAGAAATCGTTTCAACTACAACACCCAATAGAACCAGCAAGTTTCAATAACAATACACTGCCTGTTCTTTGAACGCAAAAAGAGTTTCGATGGGTTCAAATGAAGTAAGTATTCGACTTTGAATAAATGGCTCAAGAGGTTCTTGAGTTATTTAATGGACGATTGGATCATTTGTTAATTGAGAAAATGAGAGTGGGGCGGAGAGTTAATCGACCAGATCGATCAAAGCCACGTCTTCAAATTCCGCTGATGGGAGTTTCCGTCTAATCGTAATCGGAAGTACACGTTTCTGAAGTTCTAGCTCGGCAATTCGAATAGGATCCTGGAGCTCCGAAGTTATCCGAGTAAGAATTGGAGCACCCATTGAAATTTGAAGTGCACGGGCTCCTACTACTCGGGATTTTTCATACCGGGTAATTTTTTTAGGACCGATTATAGGTCCTTTCTTTACCAAATTCTCCGCCTCTTTTCTGAATAATTTAGTCTTCGAAATCTTCGCCACCTGGCATTCCGCCGGGAGGACCGCCTGCTTCCATACCTTTGGAGGCAATTACATCATCAATACGTAGTAGCAATTGAGCTACTTCGCTTGCTGACTTGATAGCTTGGCGTTTCACGACAAGTGGTTCCCAGACATTTGCTTTGGCAAGATCGCTTACTTTGCCCTTGAGCACGTCAACACCTGCACTGATTTGATCTTTTTCATGACGTGTTTTTAGTTCAGCGATTATGTCGATAGGATCTAATCCTGCATTTTCTGCTAAAGTTTTTGGAATTATTTCCATTGCTTCGGCAAATGCAATAACTGCTAATTGTTCACGACCTGGAAGCTGTTCTGCATAATCATTTAATTGTCGTGCAACTTGGACTTCGGGTGAGCCACCTCCGGCAACAACTCGTCCATCTTCGACAACATTTCGAATTACGCAAAGAGCATCATGCAGGGCGCGTTCTGCTTCATCTAGTATAAGATCAGTGCTACCTCTAAGAAGAATACTGACAGCCTTGGGATTCTTGCAGCCTTCAATGAAGACCATTTTATCGTCTGCGATTTTTCGTTCCCCAATATGTTCTGCTGTTCCTAGATCCTTTTTAGACAGGTCATCAAGATTTGAGATTAGTTTTCCACCGGTCGCGCGAGCAAGTTTTTCCATGTCGCTTTCTTTTATTCGACGAACTGCAGTAATACCCTCTTGAGCCATGAAATGTTGAGCCACATCATCAATACCTTTCTGGCATAAGATAACATTAGCTCCAATCTTCTTGATTTTCTCAACCATTTCTCGAAGCATTCGTTCTTCTTCATCTAGAAATGCCTGCATTTGGGAAATTTCTCGAATGTCTATCTTTGCGGTAAATTCGGTTTTTTCCACTTCAAATGCGCTTTGAATGAGAGCGATTTTGGCATTCTGAACTTCTTTTGGCATCCCTGGATGGACTATCTCCTTATCTAGGACAATTCCCTCTATAAACATAGTATCTTGGATCGTACCACCCTGTTTCTTTTCAACTTTGACGTTGTCAATATCAGCCTGATTTGTTCCATCAATGATATCAGTAATACGTTGAATTGCCTTTACTCCCAAATCAGCTAAATTATTTCGAAATTCAGATACGACTTTTGATTGCATGGCGGTCATAGCGACTTTCTTGAGCATGCTGACGCTGGAATCTTCAATGGAAATTGAATCCAAAACTGCAAGGGCTTTTTCTGTCGCCTTTCGATAGCCTTCCACAATAACTGTGGGATGAATCTTCTGGTCAATAAGGGCCTCAGCTTGTTTGAGGAGTTCTCCTGCTAATACAACAGCTGATGTAGTTCCATCACCAACTTCATCATCTTGGGTTTTTGCTACTTCAACAATCATTTTAGCAGCAGGATGTTCTACATCGATTTCTTTCAGAATTGTTGCTCCATCGTTTGTGATCGTTACATCTCCGAAACTATCTACAAGCATCTTATCTTGGCCTTTTGGACCGAGTGCTGTTCGGATAGCCTCTGCTATGGCAACGGCCGCCATTATGTTATTTTGTTGTGCATTGCGGCCCCGTTCACGTTTTGTTCCTTCTTTTAGTAATAATACTGGTGTGCCACCGAGTGACATGGTTTGTCACCTTCTTTATGTAAAAGTAAGGTTGTTGCACTTTGCGCTTCAATATAAGCATTTCTCTAGTGCTGCCGCTTCTATCTAACTTATAGATGAAGACGTCCGGCTAGTAATCCGATGTTTCCAACATGAGGTGCTTTTCCAAGTTCACGTTTGGCAGCATCATAACAGCGCTGCGCTTGTTCTAGAGGAGTTACGGGTAAGTCTCGCATAAGGTGTCTGGGATGAAAGATCAAGAGACTGTATTCGATGGCTGGTTGGTTGAGATCTTTTAGAAATCGTGCAATCTGAGAAACTTCATGTTCATCTACATAATGAGGAACTAAAAGCGTCGTTGCCATCAAGGGAGAATATTCCTTCTCTTCAAATGAGAGCGTATCAGCTAGCATACGAAAATTCGAATAGCTTGACTCTTTCGAAATTCCACATAAAGCACGATAGACGGTATCGGAGTAGGCCTTTAAATCAAATTTAATTATTCCTCCGGATTCCTCTGAAAGCGCTCCAATTTTTTTCATTAATCGCGGATTTCCGTGTCCGTTCATCTCGAAACATTGTCGTAATAAACGATTTTTAAACCGCGTTTTGCATGCTTCCATAACGCGTATAGTGAAGGGCATTTGAGGTTCGGGTGATCCACCAAAATAACAAATGCAGGTTATTTTCGTGTTTTGTTCAATTACTTCTAGAAACTCTTCATGTTGTACGAATGTTCCTTCAGCCAATTGTTTGTGGGAAACATTTTGACAGAATAGACAATCTAAGCTACAGCCATAGAAAAAGACTGCAAGATTCGAAAATCCGTACTCTGGTCTTGGTTTTTTAGCCCATTTTGGATAGCCAGTACCTGTTCCTCCTGGGCAAAAAAAGGCTCCACAGCAATTGGTTTTGTGCGGGTCCAGATAATAATGCATCAAAGCTTGGGTTGCAGTAACTTTTCCTTCAATGCGTCCTGCACGATTCTTTCTTAAACCACAATAACCCAGAGCCTCGGAAGGGATTCTACATTCGTTTGCGCATATCTTACAGTTGATTCCTTCGTTCTCTCGAGGTACGTTCTCTGGCAATTCGAACAAGTATTGGCGCCATTTATGCGCTCTTCGTATGATGTTTTCGAAATTATCTGAATTTTTTCGAAGACAACTAGTACATATAGGAAGAACTTCTGCTAATCCCTTAATTTGTTGGCACACTTCACATTGCGTCATCTTTGTACAAATATACATTGAATGGGCATAAGACTTCCGTTGCATATTCTAATGATTATCTTTTTGTTTGAGTACGTCTTTGGAATAGTGGAGATTTAGGTTGCAATATCGCAAGGTATGTCAGTACTATAATCAGTTAGAAAGCACTGCTAAGCGTTTAGAAATGATTGAGATTCTAACGAAACTTTTTTCTGACCTAGCCAGTTCTACGACCCCTGAAACAATCGGTCAAGTAGTTTATCTGACTCAGGGCAAACTCTATCCTGATTGGACTGGTCAACCCGAAATAGGAATAGCTGAAAAGATGGCTATTAACGCAATTGCCCTCGCTTTAGGAATTCCCAACAAAAAAGTAACCGAGGCAGTAAACCGAACAGGCGATATTGGAACTGCTTGTGAACAACTTCTACTCACAAAACGACAAGCCGCATTATTTCAGACTCCTCTCACAATCCAACAAGTCTATGACTCTTTAGTTAAAATTGCATCCGCTCAAGGATCAGGTAGTGCCGATTTTAAAATACGAACCTTGGCAGGTTTGATTAACGCTGCTGTTCCTCTCGAGGCAAGATACCTTCTCCGGACAGTAACTGGAGCTTTGAGATTAGGTATCGCTGAGATGACAGTTCTCGATGCGCTTTCAGTAGCTTTTGCTGGAGGAAAAGAGCATAGGGAGGCTCTGGAACGCGCCTATAATCTTACTAGTGATTTAGGATATATTGCTGGGTTAATTGCTTCTAAGGGTCTACGAGCGGTTGGGAAAATATCGGTAACTGTAGGGAAACCAATTCGAATGATGGCCGCTCAAAAACTTTCGACAGCCCAAGAAATTGTTGACAAATTAGAAGGTAAAATGGCTGGGGAATGGAAGTTAGATGGGGAACGAATGCAAATTCATAAGGATAACGATAGAATTATTATTTTTTCAAGGCGACTTGAACAAATCACATCAATGTACCCCGATGTTGTTAAATTAGCAAAAACCAACCTAAAAGCAAAGCAATGTATCATCGAAGGCGAAACCGTTGCAGTGGATAAGAAAGATCCACAAAAATTGTTGCCATTCCAAATACTTATGCGACGACGAAGAAAATACCAAATTAAGCAGATGGTAAAAGAAATTCCTGTTGCGCTCTTTTTCTTTGATTGTCTTTATGTTGATGGGAAGGATTTCACGCAAAAACCATATTTGGAAAGGAGATCTCAACTTGAGAATTTAGTGGTTCAAAGTGATTTTTCACATCTTGTTCCGGCTAAGGAACTAGTTTCATCTAAAGAAATAGAAACTCTGTTTCGTGAAGCACTTGATCATGGCAGTGAAGGACTTATCATTAAATCTACGAGTTTAAAATCGGTGTATCGCGCTGGTGCTCGTAGTTGGCTCTGGGTGAAACTCAAAGAATCATACCAAGATCAAGGCATTGGTCCTGTTGATCTTGTCGTAGTGGGAGCATTTTGGGGACGAGGACGACGAGCAAAAACCTATGGTGCGCTTCTGGCGGCGGTTCGAGATGAAACGAGTGGAGAGTTTAAAACAGTGTGTAAAGTAGGCACTGGGTTCAGTGATGAGGAATTAGAATTACTTCCTGAAAGATTCAAGCCACACTTGATAGGAAACAAGGATCCCTTGGTGGATTCTAAAATGAATGCAGATATATGGTTTAGACCAGCTATTGTGTTTCAGGTGTTCGGAGATGAAATAACTCGAAGTCCAATTCATACCTGTGCATTCAATCAGGTTGGACCAAATGAAGGGCTTGCCATCCGCTTTCCACGCTTTGATGGAACTTGGCGACTCGACAAATCCCCTGATGAAGCTACCTCTGTTTTTGAAATCGTTCGTGCATATGAGACGCAAAAAAAAGTTACTAAATGAAAATTATGTTTTTATTTTCTTATGAACTAAGTTCGGTTCCATACCTTCAATTAGCAGTGTTTTATTTGTTGATTTTTTCCCAGACACTATCCGCAAACGGGTTGCTGGTATCTCAAGTTGTTTGGCTACTATTTTTATTACTTCTGCGTTAGCTTGACCACGGAACGGATCCGCTTTCACATGGACATAATAGACTTCGTCTTCAAATTTGATTACCTGTTCTTTGGATCGCGTTTTTACTCGAATTTTGAGTAAGGTTCTCTTATTGTGTGGCTTAATCATTGCTATCTGCCAGAACCTTTTAGTAAGCGATTTCAAAAGTGTCTTATAATATCAATAATATTTTGGCAGTGATAGGTGTAGGCACAAAATGTCTGAAAACATTCAAGCCTGGGTCAGCTATATGCAACAGATCGACAATACAATCATGGCGGTTTCTGTTATCAAAAGCGACGGAACCGTACTGTTCACAACACCTAATTGGACAATTACAGGTACTGAAATTTTATCTGCGGTTCAAAACAAACCACCCAGTATTACAATACAGGGCGTAAAATATAGCACAATTCAAGCAACGGAACATCATTTTGTTGCTACTAATGTTCGCGGCCAGGGGTCAATCGTTATTACAGCCGCACGCGACAAGGGCTATGTCATTGCCTACGTTTCTCCCCAAGGTGATGTTCAGGGTGCTTATGTTGAAATAGCAAAAGCATCTGCCAATATCGGAGGATTCATGTAAGAGCCTCCACCTCGGTCATTATCAGAATTACATTTCATTACTAATTGCTTTCTTGGAGTGTGAATCTTCATCAATCCATCTCCGCGTTCCAAAAAACCTTCCTCCGATGCAAAACGAAAAGATAAATCTTGGAATGAACAGTGGATGCATGATCTACGGCAGAAACGGAATCTTCAAGTTACAGGGAAACCAAAGCCAACTCAAAGAAGAAATCTTGAAAGGTTGAAGCATATTCTCAAATCTGAGGGTTTTAAGATTAGGGGAAATCGCCTGTTAATACACCGTACTGAAGCGACCTTTGAAATTGACTTAAAGATGGGACACATCCTTGCTCTTCAGGAAGGACACGAACCTTTGGCTCTTTGTGTCACCCTCGAATCAACCCCTTGGGCAAACACTGATGAATTGGCTGATTTTGATCTATTTCTTCTCTCCGTGATTTACTTGCTTGCTCGTGAACCACTTCCTGAAAGCATCACTGAACAACTTCCATTTTTATCTGATAAACATCAAGATTCGACTTCGAATAATAGTTTATGAAAACATCAGTAAAAAGTGCGGAAACACTTATAGCCATAAAATATTGAATCGTCATTCCACGTGGAGGATTATTTTATGGTTGTAAAAATTGCCATTAACGGACTTGGTCGAATCGGTCGAAATTTCTTACGTGGAATTGTCCAATCTAAAGATGTTGAACTCGTTGCGGCCAATGATTTAGGTACCACTCAGATAATCGCCCACCTTCTACGCTATGATTCAATCTATGGACAATATTCTGGCACGATCCAGGCTACTGATAATGAACTCATTATTAACAATACCACAATTAAGATGTTTCAAGAACGTGATCCATCTAAGCTTCCCTGGAAAGAACTCGAAATTGACATTGCAATCGAAGCAACGGGTGTGTTTCGCGATCGCGAAAAGGCAGCATTGCATATTGAAGCTGGTGCTCGCAAAGTTATCATTTCAGCACCAGGCAAAGGCGAGGATGCCATGTTTGTTTTAGGTGTTAATGACGATTCCTATGATCCTGACAGCCATAACATCATTTCTAACGCTTCTTGTACCACGAACTGTTTTGCTCCGGTGATCAAAATTCTTCTTGAAAATTATGGTATCAAACACGGATTCATGTCAACCATCCATGGATATACCCTAGGTCAGAATCTCTTAGATGCAATTCATAAAGACTACCGTCGTGCACGTGCTGCTGCTATCAACATTATCCCCACTACTACTGGAGCCGCAAAGGCCATTATCCATCTATTTCCACAACTTAAGGGCAAAATCGCAGCTATGGCTTATCGTGTTCCAGTTCCTGATGGGTCTATAATTGATTTGAGCGTCGAACTTGAACAATCCACAACAAAAGATGAACTCAACCAAACCTTCTCAAAAGCTGCCCAAACCCATCTTAAAGGCATCCTACAATATAACAAAGACCCCATTGTGTCCACTGATATTATTGGTAATCCTCATTCCTCTATCTTTGATAGTGAAATCACTGAAATTCTCGATGATAATTTCGCTCATGTTGTATCTTGGTACGATAATGAAGCTGGCTTCAGCGCTCGTCTAATTGAGCTTACTCAACTAGTTGCCTTAAAACTATAACTAAAAAAGTAGACATGAGGACTGTTTTCAAGTCCTCATGAGCGTTTTATCTTTTACTCCATATTTGGTTTTGGCAAGAGATGAGTGAGAAGTTGACCACCAAAAGATAAACTTGCGGTTGTTCGCCGCTTATTTGTTGGTTTACTATCCAATAGTCCTGCATCTTTTAGCACTTTCAGGTTAAACTTCGTTGTACTCAATGGCAAATTCAATTTTCTGGCAAGATAATCAGCAAGCGCTGTATGTGAAAGATTCGGATGATAACGAAGTGCCTGACGCGTTGCGAATAACAGATGTCGCTGTTTTTTCGTTAACCGTGTGTTTGCTAGTTGAGTAAAAGCCATGGCTAGATGGAATAAGAAGTATTCAAAAAGCGGTGTCGAACCCAAATCATTCAAGAAGTAATCTTTGGTGGAGGATTTCGCATTCAACCCCATCATGATCAGTTGCCATGCATGACACCTCCAAATTACAAAGGATTCAATCAAGCGTGATTAATATTCTGATGTTTTAATGTTTCTGTTGGAGTGGAGCGATTACTTACAACTAATGATTACAGCTGTTTACAGTCCAGCTCTCCATTGACTCGGGCTGCTGGGCAACTGATATAGTAAGTCCCATCAATTGTAATTCAAAAATTTTTGTTGTAATTGCTCTCATTACTTTATGAAATTATACTCCAGCTTTTTTCATCCGCCCTTTCATCATACCTGTGCCGATGCGCATCATGCCACCTAATTTGACGTTGTCAATACCGCCCTTCTTAAGTAGATTTAGCCCCCAGAAGGTAAAAAATAGGCTAACATCCATTTCCATTGCGCCACCGGTAACGCCAAGAATAAAGGGAGGGTATGCCATGTCCATTGTGTTTTTTGACACAATTATAGCCATTTTTTGTCTGTGCTATCCATTTTTGGCAACTCCAATCTAACATTAATTTATAATGTTAGAACATTCGATAATTGGAATATTTTTTACATAAAAGGGTTTCTGTTCGAGCGAAATTTATCATAAAAACCTTTTAAACTAAAAAGAAAGAAGGGAAGAAGCTATAACTAGGAATGGCTTCAGACCACAGATTTTAACGAAATATCACATTGCGAAACCTTTTTGTATTATAATATTTGCATGGATTCGAAATGTTATCGAAGTTATGCAATGGTGCATTTAGATGCTAATGCAGAGTGATGTATTCGAACTCCAGGCTGAAATATGCAAAGTCTTGGCTAATCCAAAGCGCATTCGAATCATTCACATTCTCAGAAATAACGAAATGGCAGTAACTGAGATCTCACAAGCCTTAGACATAAGCCAATCAAATACTTCTCAACACCTCATTATTATGAGAGCTAAAGGTGTGTTAAAATCCAGACGAGTTGGTCGTAAAATTCTTTACAGTATTGCTGTCCCTGAATTGTCTCTAGCTTGTGAATTTGTAGCTCGTGCCCTCGAGAAATTGACCAATGGAAGAGCGAGTATGAGTTAATAACCTGTCTGCTTTTGACAACTAATTGATAAGGCTTTGCAGTTAGATTCTAATTCATCATAATATGCTACGCTAAGATGTACTTCAAACCCATTTCCTTAACTGAAATTTAAGGAAGTATCGACTTTCATAAGACGGAGAATTGGATAATGTTCGAATAGAGCTAAAGAGTTATTACAAAAGGGAATGATCGCTGTTTCTTATCCTCAAATCGCCGAATCTCCGTCTTCCATCTTCTTTAACTATAACTTGCTAATCCTTTTATTCAGATTTTTCTGAAACTAAATCAGGTGAGGTTCTTTTGAAAAATGTCGATTTTGAATATGTCTGTGTGCAAGTCAATCACCACAAAAACATTGCGAAGGTGATTGCGGAGTATCAAAGCGAAGGGTGGCAGCTCCACACCTATCAAGCAACAGGTGATCCAAACTGGGTTAACCATTACCTGTTATTTCAGCGAGAAATCACATGGTAATTCAAAAAAAGATAGAAACTAATCCTACTCAACAACTTCTGTTTTGTCACAAAACGTTATTATAACGGAGGGTAGGGTTATGGAATCGGATATTATACTGGGGACGATAATAAAATGGTCTATCTAGTTGGTGAAGCTCTTGTAGGCAAAGGTCCAGAAATATCTCATATAGATTTAATTATCGGAGATAAGAATGGTCCAGTTGGGACGGCGTTTGCGCATGGGATGACGAATGTTTCTCATGGTCATTCTCCGCTTTTGGCTGTGATTCGACCGAATCTTCCCCCCAAACCTCATACCCTCATTATTCCGAAGGTAACAGTTAAGGACATGGGTGATGCGGAGAAAATCTTTGGTCCTGCTCAGGCGGCGGTGGCTAAAGCTGTTGCAGATGCCTTAGAAGAAGGCATTATCCCTAAGGCTAAGGCGGATGAGTGGGTTGTTATTTGTAGTGTCTTCATTCACCCTGATGCCAAGGATTACCGACGGATCTTTCATTACAATTATGCTGCAACGAAACTTTCAATTCAACGTGCTCTTTCTAATTATCCACCGGTGGATAAAATCATGTATGACAAAGATCGGGCCACTCATCCGATTATGGGCTTTCGTGTCCCACGTTTGTGGCGTCCACCGTATTTGCAAATTGCACTGGATATTCCGAGTCTTGAGAAGACGAAGAAAATCATTGGAGCCTTGCCCCGGAGTGATAATATAATCTTAGAAGCTGGTACCCCACTGATTAAACGCTATGGTACAGCGGTTCTAAGTGATATTCGCGAAGTAGCTAAGGACAAATTCTTAGTTGCTGACCTGAAAACACTTGATGTGGGAAAAGTCGAAGTAGATCTAGCATTCGATGAATCAGCTGATGCAGTTGTCGTCGCAGGGTTAGCTTCAGTAGATACGATTGATCAATTTATTTACGAGACTAACCGCCTTGGAATTTACTCATTTGTTGATATGATGAATGTCGATGATCCTATTGCGAAACTTCAAAGTCTCAAAATGCCACCCAACGTCGTTATTATGCATCGGGGCATCGATACAGAAGGTAAGGCAGACCACAAATGGGATGTTGTCAAAACGGTTAAAGCGACATTCAAAGGCAAAAGGCTCCTAGTCTCTGTAGCTGGAGGGATCCGCCCTTCAAATATTCAAGCAGCACTCAAAGCTAAAGCTGACATCATAGTGGTTGGGCGTTATATTACGCAATCTCGTGATGTTGAGCGATCAACTCGAGAATTTCTCACTCAGATGCAAGGTGACATCGATCTTTTCCGAGTTCATACAGAATAGATCTAAAATCGAAATTCAACGGCAGCTAATGACTGGTCCAATAAAAAGGAATATAGATAGATTATAAATATAATAGATAGAAACATGATTATTACTTTTCTAAGAGCAAGGAGAAACAAATATTGGCTTCTGGAATAAAACGTTTTGTTCTCGACGTATTAAAACCCCATCAACCGAATTTGGTTGATGTGGCTATGTTGGTAGGTAAAATTGAGGGAGTCGTGGGCGTGAACGTCTCTCTTGTCGAGGTCGACTCCCATACGGAGTCTATAAAGGTTACAGTTGAAGGTGACAACCTCGAATTTGAAGAGGTTAAATCTGCGCTCGAAGCCTGTGGTGCTTCCGTTCATTCAATTGATCAAGTCGTAGCTGGACGAACTGTTGTTGAAGAGGTCAAGACACACCAAGAAAACGGTGGCTAAATCCCTAACGCCCATTTGGAGTTTTCAACCAAGGCTTCTACGTGAGGTGCCAAGTACTCATATAACGAGTTGTAAAAGACGTTTGGGAGCAATTTTAAAACTTTGAATATACGATTTAAGAGACCACTGATTACGGGTTCAAGAAGCTCTGGGCGACTGCTAATCTGTGACGTTAGCACTGCATCAATTGCGACTTCCTCTGCCAAAGCGTCAATCAACCTGTAAATAGGTCCCGTCCTTTCAAGGAAATAAGGGAGTCCCCGTTCATCATAAACCACAATGATCCCCAATTTTTCGACAATTCGTTTTGTGTACCAATCTAT
>CAYFXY010000004.1:26753-30890 GCA_964347205.1 uncultured archaeon | reverse complement strand
AGACTTTTTCTATACGCTCTTAGACCGTTGTAAGAGCATCACCCCCAAACACCGATTTCGTTTCAAAAACCCATTGTACACATTAGATGCTACTGTAATAGATCTATGCTTGAATCTTTTGCAGAAAATGCGTCCTGAAAAATTGGTTCTGGGGGTAATCGTTTCGTAGTTTTTGCAACCTCTGATGAAAAATAACTTCGTGGGACAAGATTCGGGTAAGTATTGGGATGTCGAAAGGCAATGTATAATGCTGCGGCAAAAAGGGCTTCGGGTTCTCGACCAAGCTCTTGAGTTCCTAGATGGGCTGCAAGAATGCGAAGTGTTGGGAGAATTAAATCTTGACGAACTTGTTTCGATACATATAGTCGATAGGCTTGTTTGAGATGTACGGACGGTGCTTTAAGATCTGACGGTGCTGCCCTATCCATTCTTACTCTCGATGCCAAATCCAATGATCTCCGCAGGAAATAACTACCCAATCAAAGATATATTCTCCTAAATATACTTTAGGCGTGTCTCTCATTTCTATTCTAATGTGAGTCTGTACTAGGTAACATGACCTGAATCTTCTAAAAACTGCATTTCCTCTGCAGAGAGATGTAATTGAATAAATTCTATTCCTTTAGCCGTTAAAGAAATTTGAGCTGATGCTTGGTTTGGTGAAAACATGGTCACAAACCTTTTTTCTTTTAATCTCTGAAGGGATGCATACACAATCTGGGTAAGCTCTTCTTCTGTGACGTTTGGTTTTCCATCAGGACGCTGGAATTCTGGGGTATGTTTTAAAACGTGACGCAAGGATGCCAAAGAACGACGCCGTGTCTCATGGGGGTTTGAATAAAGCCATAATAAAAGCACATAGTCTATTACTTCCCCTGAAAGATTTCGGTGTAATTGACGGGCAAGATAATAGACAACAGGCAAATTTCTCGCTCCAATTCATCTAAAAATATGGTTTTATACTTATCAATCGTATCTTTCTTATCATTCCCCGGTCCATCGATATGTTCCCATTGATGTTTTGAGAATATATCCTTGGAGTTGCAGAAGAGTTAGAGCTTCTTCAACATCTATATCTGAGGTGGTTTCTTTTCCAACTCGTTCAAGGATTTTATTCAAGTTTAGAGGAGTTGGTGAATCTCGTATCATTTTTCCAATCTTGCGAGCAAGTTTTGTAGGGCTAATTTTGGTTTTTGCAGTTTCTTCTGATGAGATTTCGTCTCCCACAAGTTGGATTTGCCAAGGTTTAGGAGCGATAAGATATCCTGAACGAATGAGATTTTCGATTTGGTGCACAGTCCACTCCCAAGGAATTCCCGCTTTTTGGCACTCATGTTCTAGAATGTGGAAATCAATTGGGGCATTTCGAGCATTTTGATAAAGAATTCGTTCTAACTCACGCCTCCGTGTTGAAACGGGTTTAGGCTTATGGTCAGTTTCTTGAAGTTGGTTTATATCAACATTATTGGTGGGAATTAAAGATTGAATTTTTGCACGAGACTGTTCGACGGCTTCCATGAATTCAGCATGGTGTGTACCTGTTTGATAGAACTTTACTCGAATTCTTGCTGTCTCTGCATCCCCAACAAAAATCGCATGCAGTGGATTAATTTTGAAAATCCGCTGGCAAAACACACATAGGCGGGTTTTTTGACCTGTTGGTGCGTAGGTATATCGTCCACACCGGGGACAACGAATGACATAAAATCCTTCCCGGAGCATTATCATCACACATGCCACAAGCCTAATTAGCTTTTCGTGTTAAAAGACCTCAGTTGGGAAGAAGATGAGTTTTGGTTTAGATCAATATTTCAAAAAAGAGAAGCGCTCGAAGAAAACCGAAACCGAAAGGAAAGAGGAAGAAGTAGAAGAGGTTTTAGACGTCGAACCACCTGGTTCTCGAGATTGGCCTACTATTTTAGAAAAAACGGTTGAATCAATGGTTCTCTATCCGCATCTACTTGACTATACTCGATCACATATTCTTCCCAAGCGCCCGTCTATTACCCCTGAGGAACTAGGAATTCAACTTCGCATTCCTTTGGGTGTAGCAATTGTACTTCTAAAAAAACTTCAAAGGGAAGCACAAGAAATGAAATAGTCGTTTTTAATCAAGTTGTTCAGCTGATTGATAGAGATAAAGGAAGTAGATTTTTGCAAGTTCACCTAATTCCGTATGACTGGTCCAAATTGCTAGTGATTCAGCTGGTTGTGTAGTTAACATGATTATGGCTTGTTTTTCATCAATAATGGCTCCCCCACCATAGATTTCTTTTCGTTTCCTTCCCTCACCTACAGCCGTAATAAGACGTTTCACTTTATCTGTCAGCATTTGTTCTGAAACTAGAATTTGGATTCGAACGCCCCGATCACGCAGATGAAGCAAAGTGGGGCTGATAAACTCTATATCTTCCTCACTAATGATTCCCCATGAAAGAAGAACGCTTCGTTCAGCTTGTCCAAGAGCGACGTTTAATTTTGCGCGAACATTATTAGAACCATGAAGAATGTGAACTTCAGGAGCTGAAATCTTAGTTTTTTCATCAAACAATGGCTGTAAATTTTCAATAACACGTTGCTCCCATTCGGTTAATCGATCTTGTGCTGAAAGAACTGCAGCTTTTGCCGTTTCACGTGGACTTTTGGGAACATAACGTTTGGGACGTCCCTGCTCAACTGTTATCCAACCTCCCCGTTCCAATGAGGCTAACACATCATATACCCTACTAAATGGAATACGAGACTGTGAACTTACCTCACTCGCCGTCAAGGCTCCATTTCTGACTAATGAAATATACACTCGAGCTTCATAACTACTCAATCCAAGGTTTCTTAGCGAGCGTATAGTTCCTTCATCCAAACGTTCGGTCAACTTAACCACAATCCGACTCGTGATATCAAACGAAAAAACCTTTTTGGTTACTGTGCGAAGTGTTCTACTGGTGTAAAATGTTGGGACATTTACGACAGCCTGCAGCAATAGGATTCTATCCTCCGGATAAAGCATCTCTTGAAGAGTCAATTCAGGCAGCTTTTGTTGATTCTCATGGTGCTGGAGAGATTTCTGCCGTTAATCCAGTAAGGAAAATGAAAGTGATTGGCGGCGTTGCACCTCACGCAGGGTTCATATATTCGGGTCCTATAGCTTCACATCTTTACAAAGCAATAGCAGATGATGGGTTTCCTGAAACCTTCATACTTATTGGTCCAAAACATGGGTTCATGCGATCTCAAGGTGCAGCTATTATGGCTGAAGGTGCTTGGGAAACGCCTCTAGGAACTTGTCCAATTGATAAATCACTTGCTCAACTTATACTTAAAATAGGTCAGACTTCAGGAAGAAACTGTGTTATCGAAAGCACGGAAGCTCATCTTGGTGAACATTCATTAGAAGTACAGCTTCCGTTTCTCCAATTTCTTGGAAAAAAACCTGACATAAAAATCGTACCGTTAGTAATATCATCTCCAAATTATTCCGTTTGTGAAAAAGTAGGTAGAACAGTTGCGGAAGCTGTTAAACAAAGTAAACGAGATGTAACTCTTATCGCTAGTACAGATTTCACTCACTATGGTGAATATTTTTACAATTATGCACCTGCTGGAAGTGGACCCGTTGACAAAATAGTCAAATGGGTGTATAATACCGATGGCGATCTGATACAAAAGATTGAGCAGTTGAATGGCAAAGCTCTCATAGAGACGGTTGTTAGGGAGCGACGCACGATGTGTGGTGCGAGCGCGGTCGCAACAACAATTGTGGCTGCCAATCAACTTGGAGGAATTAAAGGCGAACTACTCAAATATGCAACAAGTTATGATATTCGAGGAAGTTCAGAAGCGATTGTAGGATACGCCTCTATCGTGTTTAAACGCTAAGATGGAATCATCCTTTTGGGAGCCACTTTTCCCTTTTTGAATGCCGTGAGATTCATCTCATGATACCGCGCACGTATTATATCCTTGATTGCTGCAATAATTGAGTCTTCACTTAGGGGAATGAGTTCTAATCCAATTGCTGCTCCAATCAAAGCAGTATTCATCGTTAGAATGTTTCCGACCTCATTTAGAAAGGTTCTAACATTCTCCCTTCCAGAAACGGTAAGTCGCCACGCATCAAAATATTTTTCATTACACTTT
>CAYFXY010000004.1:17820-26743 GCA_964347205.1 uncultured archaeon | reverse complement strand
TGCAGCATCGAAAGTTACGACTTTTGCAAATTTCACCAAATTCTGCAAAATCTTTTCATCGGTTGGGTATTCCGCTTGACCAAGCTGAACAGCTATGGGTATAATTCTGTACTCGCCAACGATTATGGTCCCGGTTGGCATAATGCGGTCCACGGTTCGAAGAGCTTCAACCGGTTCGACGCTCAAGAGCAAATTTGCCTTCCGAATGGGAATAATGGGTCCATAAACTCCTTCTCCTATTCTAATCGAACAGTGTACGGCTCCAAGACGTTGAGCCATCCCATGGATTTCTCCTAATCGAACATTTTCACCTTCGAGTAATGCCGCTGTTGCCAGAATTCGAGATGCGGTAATGACTCCTGTTCCACCAAGACCTGCAAAAATTATGTTAAACGCCTTCATCGGTTTGCACCTCTCTAATTGCCTTATATGGGCAAATTTGCGCGCAGACACCGCATCCTGAGCATAACACTTGATCAATCGCTGCATGTTCACCTGCCCAGATTGCTGCAGCACACCCTAATCGATCAATACAAGTTCGACATGCCTGACAGGTTTCGGGATCTACCTCATAGGGAATAATTGGTTCATTTGCCCGCCGTTTTCTTGCTCCTTCGACGAGAGCACATGGACTTCGCGACACAATTACTGCTGGGCCATCGAAGGCAACAGCTTCTCTGATGATTCGAATGGATTCCTTCACTTTGAGGGGGTCAATTATCTTAACAAATTTCACCCCTACACCACGAGCCACATCTTCAATATTTATTTGCTGACCGGGAACTCCCATTCCTGTTACCCCTGTTCCTGGGTGTGGTTGATGACCAGTCATGGCTGTGGTATAGTTGTCTACCACGATGATTTTTACAGGATGTTTGTTGTAAACTGCATTAACTAATCCAGGAATTCCAGAATGAAAGAAAGTAGAATCTCCTATGGCTCCCACGATAGGTTTGTCAAGGATGGCCGTCAGTCCACAGGAGGTGCCGATGCTGGATCCCATACAAAGTAAAAGATCAGCCATTTCAAGGGGCGATTGTATAGCAAGCGTGTAACATCCGATGTCAGTTGGATATATACCCTTTCGGCCTGTAGCTGTCGCAACCTCATAGAAGGATGCACGATGGGGGCAACCCGCACACATGATTGGCGGGCGAAGAGGGACTAAAGAGAGTGGTTCAGAAAATTTCTCATCAGTTTCCACCAAATCAGTAGAAACACTTAGGTCTAAAGCGTGGGCTATTCCTTCAATTACTTTCCTTGGAGTCAATTCACCAATCTCAGAGAAATAACCTTGGCTCTTGCCCATGATTGGCGTTAGGATGCCTTCTTCTTGTGCAAAAGCTCGGGCATGAGTTTCAAGATAAGGTTTTAGCTCTTCGATGACGATAATTTTTTCTTTTGAGGCAATGAATTTTTGGAGTTTCTTTTTAGGAAGAGGATATGTCATTCCAACCTTGAAGACTGCTGCTTTAACCTTTAGTTCTTCAAGGGCTTCCATCACATAATTGAAACTCACACCAGAAGTGAGAATCCCCAGTTTCCCTTTGCCGAAGATTTTATTCCATTTACTTTTTTCTGAGATTTCTGTTGCCTGTTTTACCTTTTCAACTAAAATTGGATGGCGTGTTCTAGCAACAGCTGGAACAGGTACAAATCTTAAAGGGTCTCTTTCAAAATTTGGCTTCTTCCGTGGAGGCTGGATTGGACCAAGCTTAACAGCTGCTCGCGTATGACTTACTCTCGTGGTCACTCGTAATAGGACGGGTTGTTCCAATTCTTCAGATAGTTCAAAGGCGGCAATAGTCATGTCTTTGGCTTCTTGAGGATCTGCAGGTTCAAGCATTGTTGTATCACCGAGCATTGCATATAATCTGTTATCTTGCTCATTTTGGGAACTCCAACTCCCTGGGTCATCTGCAGACACGATGACTAGACCTGCTCGTACACCAATATAGTTAAGGGTCATAAAAGCGTCTGAGGCGACGTTTAGTCCAACGTGCTTCATAATTACAAGGGACCGAGCGTTCGCCACTGCTGCAGCTCCAGCTACTTCCATGGCAACTTTTTCGTTTGTGCAGTATTCAAAGAAATATTGGCCTTGTTTCACAGCTTGAAATAGTCTGTCTCCAATCTCCGATGCAGGTGTTCCGGGGTAGGTAGCTGCAAGTTCTAAACCAGCCTCTATGGCACCACGCGCTATTGCCTCATTACCTAGAAACAAATGTTGTTTACCTGGATCATCTTTTGTAAGAATCTCAGAGATGTTCATCGAGTTCACGGTCCTGCCAAACCGTTTAAACGGAGTTAAACTTAACTATTTTACAGTTTGTGATATCTAGAAAAAGGTGGAATCCAGTGGGCAAATGGCGAGTTAAGATCGAATCATCACAACGGGTTTTGACTGATGTACTTGACAAGACCGGGGCGTTAATGATTCGACCAAGATACATCAATCAATTGAAAGACATATCAAAAACCCATCAAGTGAATTTCTTCGTCCAATCTCCGGAAGGTCTAAACAAGCTTCCTTCAAGTTTTGTAGTAGTTGAAATGATTAAATCTGAAAATAAACCCCGTCAAGTTACTGGTCTTTTTGAATATGCCTATGGTGCAGTCAGACTAGTAGCAGTAGATGACGAAGAGCTAGTAAAGAGAAGTGGTGACGAGATGATTGCGTTTTTTGAGGCACCATTACAGGAAGAGACGGATACTAATATTCATGTTTATGAGGCTAAGTTAGACAAAAAAACCCGTAAATTCTAATCTAGTTTTGATTTGATAAATGGTTGTACGGCGTTAGTGAGGATCCAAAGCGCCTGTTTTCCAAGTTGAGTGGTTCCTTGGTGGCTGATTCCAATGATAGGTAAATTGGGGGAAAGTTGGTTCTTTGTTAAATAGTGATGAAGCGCCTGTTCTGCACTCGTAAAATGACGCGGGATTTTTACCTGATATCTGCCATTTTGAAGATAGGCATTTGGATGTTTTTCTTTGAATTGTTTGACCCCTTTGGTAAATTCAGGGAACGGACCCTTACGGACATATAATGGGCTAAGTTTTGGTTTTTCGATCTTTAGTGCAATTACAAAGAGTCCTTCATGAAATAATTCTTCAAAGATTACGGATTTAAACCGCGGTTCACCAGTAGGTTCTTTTTTGAGGAATTTTACTAATTTCCCAAAATAACGATAAATCTTGTCACGAGTTTTTGTATAATGCCACCCTGTTCTATCTTCAAACTCGATGACAAAATAATTCAGACCTAACTGCTTTAGCTCTTTAGGGGTTAGTATCGGAATGGGTTGTCTTTTGAAGAATGCTTCTTCCGGAGTTTGAAGCAGCTTTAATGCATTGTATCTGGCATATCGAAATGCGCGATTTGCGATGCTAGAAGCAACGTTGCGATTGGGATCTGTTGGATCAATGATTATCAAAAAATCATTTGAGAACATTCGTTTCAGTTCGTCTGGTTCTCGGTTGAAGAAATCCAAAGGTTTAGGAGAATCCTGTGTCAGAAAGTCTAAAGCTGAGTCAATAGTCTTGTGATGGTGTATTAGCAGTTCTGTGCTAAAACCAGTGAAGCCACTTCGTCCTACAGGGCTGGTATCTCCATATACGAATGTTGAATGAAAAAATGCCTTGAGAAGGCGAACATCATCACGTTGTTTATTATTGAGATGTGAATCAACAAATTTTGAATGATGTGGGGTGCGATCTACAGCTGTGATTGGGCCATTTTTTAAGATGTATTCGGAAGAAAGATCGAAGCAAAAAACAAGATCCGCTTTGTAATCGTCCAATATTATTGTGGCATATGGATGTTCTGCGTAGGCAATGTTGGCTATCTGGCATCCTGCGTATTTCGCTGCTTCAATTGCCACTTCTTTAACCAGTTTATTGAATAGTTTTCTAACAAGTTGCTTTTCTGGTTTTTCTGGTTGAATTGGCTTCGGTATTATGGAAAGGGGTAGACCGATGAATATATCCAACTCTTGCCAATTCCGGAGTTGGGTTTGTTTTCGTCCAGAGGAGCCTTCCAATTCAATAAATGCAAGATTCACTTTTTTCTTCTTAGAAATATGTTGAATTGCACTTTGAATTTTTTTGAATACGTTTAATGTTTTTTCAACCTCAGACTCGGTTGGACGAATTTGTTCTAAGACGGTGTCACGAATATTGTTTAATACTGTCATTCAATATTTTCTTGGCGACTAGGCTTTTAAGTCATAAAGCATAAGCCTTAGTTTGAGGGAGTCAGATTCAATGTTGGATGATGTTGATTTACAGATTCTCCAGGTTTTGCAAACAAATTCACGTATTTCCTTTTCTGAGCTTGGTCGAAGTGTTGGATTGAGCGCTACTGCCTCTCGCAATCGAATCAATAGTTTAATTTCAAGAGGTGTTATTACAAAACTTGGCGCTGATTTGAATTGGGCAAAAATTGGATGGCCGATTCAATCCGTTCTATTAATCCGGACAGAGCATGGGAAAGCTGAAGCTGTAACAAAACAACTTCACAAAATTCCTCAAATATTATCGATTACCAAAACTGCTGGCACTGTTGACTTAGTTGTGCGACTTATTGCAAGTGATATCTCCGACTTTTCACAAATGTTGTATAAATCTCTCTCCAAAATTCCAGGTATAACTAGTATTAACACCTTGATGATTCTTGATGAACTCAATAATACTCCGCCATTATTTTCTGGCTCAAAATGACTTAGAATGTCCGCTCGATAATTTTGCCTTTCACGCTTGTTTCTGCAAAAATTTGCGCTTGAAATTTAAATATCTTAATTTCAGGGTTCAAATAGCTGTTTGGAGGTAATCCCGCTTTTTGACAACATCCTTGCAAGAACTGTTCAGCACTCCATCCTTGTTCAGGAGCTACTTGAGGGAGAAGAAGTCCTCTATGCCAACCTTTTCCTTGAATGATTAATCCATCTCTCCCTACAACGATGTTCTTTGCTACTGTTGCTCGATCATCTACATCAACCTCTTCGGGTGGGGTGAGAACACTAACTTCAATGTGAGTTGATTCCAATTCTTCAATCTTCAGGGGTGGAAATCGGGGGTCTTCAAATGCTGAACTTAAAGCGGCTTGGCGCGTTGCTTCAATGAGGGGAAGTGGTTTAACTTTGCTATCCGGTGCTGGTTGCAAATGGCCTATGCAGCCCCTTAAAACCCAGTTCTTCGCGTTCTTGTGTTGACCTTTTTTCAATGTGACAAAAACACCACGGTACTCATCAAAGATCTCTGGGCGAGGTGTTGGTAATTCTAAATATTGCTTCTCTTTGAGATATCTCTCAATTGTTTGTCGTGCGAATTGGGTAAGCAATATTCCTTCTTCGAGGGTCATCAATTTGGGCATTTGAGGGTCCCTCCGTGCTGAGTTCATGATTGTTTTCGCGGGATAAATCGGTTTGCTACAAGGTCAACTAGGTTTCGTCTAATGAGGATGTTTTCCATAATTCCCTTGTTCATGACAGGTAAGAGGTGCTGATGTGGACGGAGTAGGAGTTCAGCTGCTTCACCTACTGTCATATTCGGGTTGGTTACTAAATCCGTGTTAATCAAAATATTAGAAACTAAAAACTCGCGTAATCGTGTGCTCTGATATTTCGCTGGGATTTCTCGACGAAATGCAGCAAATCCACGGACTAATCGTTTCTTTGTTACTAAACCGATTACCTTTTTTTCTTCAAACACTGGAAGCCCTGGTAACCCCTCTTTCAACAACATCTTGCGAGCATGAATCACGCGATCCGTGGGGCGAACACTTATCGGTTTTTCTAACTGAAGATCTCGAACATAGAATTCTTTGATATTAGTACACTGTTTCACAAAATGGGTATTTGTAATAATTCCAACAATTTTATTCTCTTTAACAACGGGCAATGCTCGTTCTTGTTGCTTAAGAAGTAGGCCAGCTGCATCGAACATATTTGTGGAAGGTTCAACAGTTTGCGGATTAAGCTCCATAACTGAACTTACATGGATACTTGCAGGAGTTAGTTTTCCCGATCGGACTGATCCTAACCGATCAACGAGATCGATTTCTGTGATTAATCCTATTAAACGATCTGCTTCTGTAACCGGAATTGCTGATATCCCTAATTTTTCCATTATATCAAGTACAGCTGGAATTGTTTGGTCCTTATCGATGGTCTTTACTGGGCTAGCCATAACTTTTTCGACGCGCACCTATCTCACCTCGGAATACACTAGTTGACTTTTCCCCTCATATTTTTTTGGCTCTTTCATCTCAAACAATACGAAGTGTTATTTATTCTTCGATAATTGCCACTGGACCCGGTGGTAAAATAGCAATTATCTCATCAATATTCATTGTCTTAATTTGATCTTGCATCTCTGGTGCAACGCGTTGTGCAAAATATTTACGTAGCCATTTTGCTGCGTCAGAAACTTTCATTTTTCCAGGAATTAATGTAACAGATACGTTTGTCCGTTTCTTTATTGTCGCTTCAGGTCCCGTAATGATTAGGGGAAACTCATCCTCTATTACAATTCCAACTGTCATCCTAATTGGAGCATTTCGAATATAGTTTCTTTCACCTCTAACCATTACTGAACCCTTTGGCAGGAATTCGCCTGAAGGTGCACTTAATGAAACTTGATTGCTTCTTACCCAGTAAGTGTCCGCGGCGCTCCATCCAGCTCTCCATGCTCTGGAATAACTTACAGCAAATATGGCTATTTCATTTAGTTCGTCTTCACTAACCGTTTGACCTTTTGTTTTCACAATCACAAAAGGAGCTCCTGCGAAATCTGCATGGAAGAATAGGTCCGGTTCCTCTAAGTATTTACGAAATAGTTGCTGATTACTACCCACATCACGACCACCCAAGACTAACAAATTTCCTGAAGTCCGGAACCATCTAAATTTTTCAAACCAGTGTTTCTTTCGCCTTTCCACAAGCTTTGTAGTTTCTATTTGACTTAGCTCTATTTCTCGTTTTTCTTCAAGTTGTTCAATCTTTTTTTCGGTATCCTTTATTGCAATTGTTGCGCCCTTGACTTTCTTTTCTAGTTGTTTACTGCGCTGAAATAGGTGATTTGCATTATCTACTGCAGATAACCGGACATCCAACGTTAACAAGAGATCACTTAATCGAATATGAATTCGTCCCTCATGCTGATTGATTTTTTCAAAAATTGTTGCTGCGGGGATTTCCTTCTTTTTTCCTTCTTCTAAGCGCTTTACAATACTTTTCCAGGAAAGTCCTTGTTTACGGGTGTTTTGGATTGTAGAAAGAAGCTCTTCAACATTATTGAGGTTCTGGTAAATTGCATTAGCAGCTTCTCGGCTTTGCAGTGCACGTGTTTCCATGGTTTGGAGATGTTCTTGTTGTTGTTTTAGCAATCGCTGTAGCTTTGCCAGATTTTGTTGATATTTATCTTCGACCTCCTCGACGACAATATCCTCTTGGGATAAGGAATAGAAATGATCAAGGGCTTCATTGAAGGTTGAGAATGCCTTCATCTTGTGATCAGTATAAAGTGAACTCTCAATAGGTAGGGCTCGGATGGGTTCTTCGTTATCGTTAAATACAATCCGCGGATTTAGCGGCTCTTCCTTTAGTATCTTAAAATACCTCGTCAACGCCTGATGAAGTTTTTTTCTTTGTGCGCTGGAAAGGGTTGATGCGGCCATTTGAGGATTTAATTTTGCATTTGCTAGAATCTCTTCTGTTGTTGGACCGCTAATGTTCAGATTTCGAACTAATGTTCGAACAAGCTCATGCTTTGAGTCGTCTAATATCGAATTCAAGGTTTGCAAAGAGAGTTCACGTGGGTCCAATGCTCTGAGGGGTGGAAATTGGAAAGGTGCTCCCCTAACAATATCTCGGTCTCTCATTCGTCGATATGTCATAGCTGATATAATGCGATTCTTGGGATCAAGGAGTATCGCATTTCCGCCCCCAAAGAGCTCAATTACCAAAGTAAACCGTTTCTCAGGAGGACCTGCTCGTAAATATATAACGCGATCAAAATCATGTTGTTCTATATCTGAAATTTTGTGATCTCGAAGTTGTTTCCGCAGAGCTTTGCAAAAAGCTCGAAGTTTTGCTTCTCGCTCATATTTGAGCGTTGTTAGGTGCATGCGTTTTCCTGGTTCAATAATTAACCAGATTTTATTCACGGAATCTGAACTAATCTTAAAAAGCAACGTACCGTTAAGTTGATAAATATTTAGAATCCATCTCCCGATTAAGTCATCCTTGATCTCTCGTAACATAACGAAAATATCCGAAGCGGTCATACCTGAACTCACGGAGGCTCACCATTGTCAGAGAAAATTCAGTCTTGGTTTGAACAAATATCTCCTGAAGATCGAATTTATTACACACGGTTGATTTTTGCAATAATTGGAGCAGCTATTGCCTTAGCCTTTAACCTTTCGGGTCCCTTTGGGCTGATTGGGTTTGGTGTGGGTCTAACACTTGTAATTGCATCTTATGGAATACCAATATATTTGCTCGGTGTTAATCCAGAAAAAGTTGGTGGGCATGGTAGAGGAATTATAAAGGGCTTAGGCACAGGCATCCTGTTTTTCTTAGTGATCTGGTTACTTGGCTTCAACTTCATCTATGCTTTAAATCCGACTCCGTAATGATTTTTGAGGATTCCGCTTAAAAAGTGGCAATACTTTGAAGAAACCTTAATAGGGCAGCTACCTAATTTTGATTTAGGTATTTTTACTCCGAGGGAGATTAGTGAAACTAGACGACAAGGATATGCATATCCTTTCTTTACTTCAAAAGGATGGCCGTGCAAAATATACACAAATCGCCAGAACGCTCTCTAAGGCGATGAAACAGAATATTCCTGACACGACAATACTATTTCGGATTCGAAAGCTTCAGCAAGCTGGGGTGATAAAACGATTTACCGTAAGCAT
>CAYFXY010000004.1:1959-17743 GCA_964347205.1 uncultured archaeon | reverse complement strand
AGCTGAACTTGAAAACCGTACAAATGTTATTTTTCTTGCTTTGAATGATACTGAAACCGGTATTTTTGCATTTATTCTTGGGAAACAGAAAAGGGATCTCGAAGAAATCTTCGATAAATTGAAAGACAACCCAGATGTAGTGGATGCCAAATTGTGGTTCCTTAACCAACCAACAAAGGGCCTCAGCCTGATAGGAACCGGACTGCCCATTATTGAATTGGAGGAAAAAGAGGATGTCTGAAACATCAGAACGGGTCAAGACAGGAATTCCTGGATTAGATGGAATCCTTCATGGAGGGTTTATTCCTGGTAGTAATGTACTCGCCTCTGGAGGGGCCGGTACAGGAAAGACAATTTTCTGTATGCAGTTTCTTTATTCGGGAGCGACGTAATATGCTGACAATGGTGTTTTTGTCATATTGGAAGAACGTCCCATGCAATTGCGGCGGGAAGCTGAACGATTCGGATGGAATTTTGAGAAGCTACAAGAAGAGGAAAAACTCATCATCGTTGATGCTGCTTCGAGTAAAGCAGGATTGCCAACAACAGAACCCCATGCCATACGGACGGGGCTTGATATTAATGCACTTGCGCAAGAAATCTACCGTGTCACGAAGCGAATTAATGCCAGACGTATCGTTATTGACTCCGTATCTGGCCTTGGAATTCGGTTTGAAGGAATCGCTGCTGTCAGAAATGCCATTTTCAAACTTTCAAGCCTACTTAGAGAACTGGGAGCCACATCCATCATGACTTCAGAAGTTGCTGAGGGATCAACTGGATTTAGCAGGTATGGAGTAGAGGAATTCATCGCTCAAGGTTTAATCATCCTTTCATTAACTGAACAAGATCGGGAACTACGTCGGAGTCTTGTTGTTCGAAAGATGCGCCAAACGGGTCATAGTTTGAAACGATTTCCATTCGAAATCAGTGGCTCTGGACTTGTTGTCATGCCTGGTGGCGAGCTTTAACTCAAATCGGAATAAGGTTTGAACCGCTTGTATAAATCAACAAGATTACATAGGCTATAAGGAAATGGACAATCAAGGGAACAACCACTTGTTTCCAGTCGGTTTTAATCGAGGGCTCTGCTTCTAGAGTTAATCGACGGGTTATCCAATACATTCTCTTGTGAGGTTTTGATGGTTGTTCCTTTCTTTTCATAGATTGTTTCCAAGTTATTTGGTTAGCAATCAGGATGATGAGACTATGAATTCCTAATATGAGAAATCCGATGAGTAAAACCAAAAATGGAGCTAATATGAGCCAAGATGCATTCAGTATGATCCATGAAAAGATAATACTGATGAGTAGAATTGCTTTTACGTCTGCTCCTCCCAGAATTCCTATGCGAAACGCAAATATGACCAATATGAATATTAGGCTCACTTGGATTCCGTATAGCAATTGAAGTCCAGCTGTTAACAGACGATATAACGTTAAAGGTAGAATCGCTATTCCTAAGACCCAGACCCAGTTTGAAACCTCTCTATTCTGATAATCTCTGATGGCGGCAAAAAACAATAGGATGAATACAAAAATCGCAATGCTAAATACAAATCCGACAAAGATTTCCACTAAATACCCTCAAATAACTATTCTAGCCTTTGTAATAAAGACCTCACTTAAGTGGTGGACTTATTCAACTTCATACCTATTCCACTAAGTAGTAGAATAAAAATAAGAATTGATTCAAGTAGAGTCCCAAAACGACTCAACAGAGATCGTATTCTAGATTTTTTAGCTGGCAAGTCTTAGCACCAAGTAGTAACCCGTTTTTGATTTGAGGAGAGATTTGAGCAGTGTAAGGAGTGAAATATAAATGTACGCCCAGCGGCTAAGTTTCTTCTATACTTAGATTCTGGATGATTGGACCTTATTTTACAGCATTAATAATTACTTGTTTAACAGAAGGTTCACAGACCTTTCTCACACCATGCTCGCCTGGTTCATAGTGACTTTTGATTAGTCCCGCCTGCTCGAGAATCTTAACTTGGGCACTAATGTTTGCTTCAGTTTGTTTCAGTGCCTCAGCAATTCGGCTTACATCCATACTCTTAGTACGAAGAAGTGCAATGATTCGCCATCTTGTTTGGCTCGAGAGCGCCTTAGCCACACGCGGTACCTCTTCCTCGGGCACTTCAAATCTTTCTTTCAATTTCATGAACTCCCGCCATAGGATATCGATTAGATAGCCAATTCATCTGCTCTCCCTAATATACGTTTCCCAATTTAATTAAGCGGAGAGTTATCTAAAGATTTCATCTCTGAATAGAAGCTTTCTCTAATAGATTCGGATTCAAATGAACGGGGCTCGTTAAAGTCGCCAGATAATCAGAGTTTTTCTTAGGAAAGACATTTCCCAATAGATTTTTTCGACACAAAACCGCAATTCAAGTGATTGCTTTGCATCGCCTAGCCCGAATCCTCCCAGAAATCAAACCTGAAGAAATTCAGGTGTTGCAAACGCTAGAGGATCTCACTCATCGATTCGAATATGCCCCCCTCGATGAGGTTAAGAAACGACTACCAATCGATGCGGATGATATCTTATTTCTTCTTGGACAGCTCAATAAAATTGGTTTAGTGCAAAGAAAACGTGAACGATATCTTGGCTACCGAATATCTCATTCTGGCTATGATGCTTTAGCACTCTATGAACTAGCACAGAAAGATTTCATTATATCAATTGGCCAGCCCTATGGTGTTGGCAAAGAAGCTACTGTATATCGGGCTCTTAACTCAACTGATAAAGAAGTTGCTGTTAAATTTCTTCGGTGGGGGCGCACTAGTTTTCACCGAGTTCGACGCCTGCGAACTCTCAAAGATGAACTCCATTATTCTTGGATGGATTTTAGTAAACGTGCTGCTGCACGAGAATTCACAGCTTTACGGTTATTGAATGGAATTGGCGGTAAAGTGCCGCAACCAATAGCCCTTAATCGACATGTAATAGTGATGTCAAAAATGTCTGGTGACTTGCTATTACAAATTCGCGAGTTAGAAAATCCTCAAGATGTTCTGGATCAAATACTTCAACAGATACAGTTAGCTTTTCAAAACGCTGAGTTAATTCATAGTGATCTTAGTGAATATAATGTATTCGTAGATGAAGACGATCAAATTACTATCTTCGATTGGCCTCAATGGCAACCCAGAACACATCCCAATGCTTTATGGTTGTTGAAGCGAGACATCACAAACGTTACTTCGTTCTTCAAACGGCAGTTTCGAATCATTACAGATATCGATGAAACCTTTGACCGAATAAAGGCTAGTCTTGATCGAAAGTAAGAGAATGACTAAGATGGATAAACCACTAATAATTGCATTTGATATACTTCCTCAGAGTTCTCCAATTGCTCATAAGTCTCCTCGATACGCAATGGTGATTTCGAATGGACAGACTCATGAAATTATGAGCTCTATTCGACGAAGTGAGATGCTGAAGACGATACGTCGGGTTAAACCAGACATCATTGCTTCAGATAATTTACTTGAATTAGCTTCCAGTGAGAAGAGCCTAATAGATGTGCTTTCAAAAATTCCTTCAAAAACACGGGTCATTCAGGTTACTGGTTCTCCAATTCATGGAATGACATCATTAATGAAGCTATCAAAGAGACATGGCTTACCAGTAAAAAAACATCCAACGCCTGTCGAATCGGCAATTCTCATTTCCCAATTGGCTTTCTTGGGTGTTGGTACTGAGGTTTCTGTTTTAGCCCGTGAAACTATAATTCGAATTTCTCGCGCTCGAAATATTGGTCCTGGTGGGTTTTCTCAAGCTCGATACCAAAGGCGTATGCATGGGGCTATCCAACAGGTTGCTCGTAACATCTTGGAGAAACTGACCAAAGCCAAAATGGATTATGACCAATTTGAAACGCGGACTTCTCATGGTTGGTCCCGCTGTGTAATTCATGTCTATGATTCATTTGATAATGTAAGTAGAGTAGCTCAATCTGAAAGTAATCGAATCGCTGGTGTCACAGTGCGAATATCTCCTGTAAAACATCGCTCTATATTGTATCTTCCACGAGAAGATAAAGAAGAACCACTTTCTCCTCGTCAATTTCTTATTGTAGGAATTGATTCTGGAACTACTGTTGGGATTGCGATTTCTAATGTTTCTGGACGTTTGATTGCACTTCGGAGTGGTCGTGGATTGTCTCGGGGCGATGTTATTCGCTATCTTGTTGAGTATGGCAAGCCAATTCTGTTTGCAGCGGATGTTTCTCCAGCTCCGAGTTTCATTGACAAAATTAGTAAGTCATTAAAGACTCCCATATTCGTTCCCGAGAAATTACTGTCGGTATCAGAGAAACGGGCTTTAGTAAAATCCTTTACGAAGGACTCTGATTTCCAACCAAAAAACGCTCATCAACGGGATGCTTTAGCTGCAATCGCCAAGGTTTTCCAGATTTATGGAAAAAAAATTGCTCAGTTACGTAAACGTCTGGATGCCAGTGACCAACAACACCTTGTATCTGAAGCGATAACTGTGCTATTACGTGGAGGATCAGTTCATGATGCCTTTGATCAATCTATAGTCTCCGTAGAATTGAAGGAAATCAGCCCGAAATTCGACGAATCTGTGATCCCCTCTCAGAAAATACCGGCAAAGAAAGAACTTCAACAACTTATTATTCGGTTAAAGCGTCAGGCTGTTTCTCTCAAACGGCAACTTGAATATGAAAAGAGCCAGCATCATCTAGACCAAGAACTATTAGTTGAAATGAAGAAGAAATATCAACGAACTCAAAGACAACTTAATCGGCTCTTAACCGCTGAACAACGAGAACAGCGTCGTGATGCACTTGTTGGGCGTAAGAATGCTGAGATAGCCAGGCTGCGAAAAAAAATTCAACAAATTAATACTCGACTCGATAACGCCGAACGAACGATTACCAATCTCAAACTTATGCGGCAGCTTGAAATTCGTGGCGAAGTTCAACCAATTCTTGTGCTGTCACAATTTTCTCAAGAGGAATTTCGCCGTTTTAGTGAACGGTATTCAAAGAAGCGGGCAAGGGTGGTCTTGATTCAGGACCCCAGTGGAGGTGGTAGTTCAACAGCAGAACAACTAATTCAGTTTGGAGTTCAAGTGGTTATTAGTGAAGGGACAATGTCTCATCTAGCACTCGAAAAATTTAGTACAGTTCACATCCCCGTGATTGATGCCAAAAAACTCCGTATTACGATCGTTGATGAATTTGCAGTGGTTGATGTTGAACAATTACACAAAGAAATCCGGAAATGGCAAAAAGATCACCAAGTCGCTGAACGTGAGGCAGCTGCTGATGTCTTAGAACGGCTCATTGAAGAGTATCGCCAAGAACGAAGGCATGAAGATTCAAGACGAAAATAATATCTCATGAAAGCCTGTCCTTTTTCAGAACTTGAGGCTATTCCTTGTTTTCCCAAATAATTTGAGTTAAATCAGGTTTTATATAGAGAATGTTATTTCCACGAATCAACACTTCACCGAATTTTGCCGTCGGACTTCCTTCCATTAGTTCCTCGGCACCTTCAAGTACGAGGTTCATGTACACATCAATCTCTTTAAGGCGACCTCGATATTCCTTTCCATCTTTGAGTTTAATAAGCACTAAATTGCTTGTTGCCCTCTGTAAGATCTTGATGGGTTGATTTTCCACGGGCTTCGACCTCGAGAGTAACCCTGCTAACTATTAATTGCCACTTAAAGATAACGGTCCCAAGACTACTTTCCACTCTTAAAAGCTGTAGGATTCAGTTTGATAATCGAAAGATTAACCCATTATCCTCATTCGCAAGATTATCTAGCCGTTTAATGAGGGTTTTTGGGACATCGATTAAAGATTCAAGTTCCTGAAGTGGAAGAATCCTCGCCAGTGAGGTAACCGCCAGCACACCCACCGGTCGTACAATACGAACAAGTTCATCTATTCCCTGTTGAGTATCAGACAAATTTTGAATCACAGTTATACTAACTGCCGTTTGAAAACATTGGCTTCGAAAAGGCAAAGCTTCTGCCGAGGCACATACTAATGAAACCAATTGCGGTCCCTGCAAAATCTCTGAAACCTGTTGAGCAGCAATACGTAACATTTCAATAGCCCCATCAACCCCAACAACTGAACCCAGTTTCAATACAGACAGTAATCCGATCCCGGTTCCTACTCCCACGTCAATTATGGGCCCTTCTTGAAGATGAGGCGCTACAGCTTGGTACTTAATTTGCTGAATCCAATGATATCGACGATGATAGGCTTGGGCCGATTCATCATATAACCTAATTTTCCGCACAATTTCTTATCTACGGGTGAATACTTATTTAGAATTACGGGCTGACTTCGGTAGGAATGACTTTGCCAAACCACGAATTCTCTGTAAATAAAAGGATTTGGCTCATCAAATCTCCTTCCTTAGATCAAGCACGCACTCTACTCGAAGAAGCCATCACCCAAAAACGACTAATCCAAATAATTGGACGTTGCCACGTTGAGTACTATGGACGGGCTCGATCTATTCTATCAGAAGGTGAACGACTAATCATCTTGAAAAGAGATGGAGCAATCCTGGTTCACAAAGAAAGTGGTGTAGAACCCGTGAATTGGCAACCTCCGGGGGCCTCCCTTAAAGTCACCAAAGAAGATGATAAGCTCCTTATATTCGCAAGTCGTGCTAAACCTCGCGAAACCGTACGCATCGAATTTTCTTCCTTGTCTATGATAAGTGCAAGTCTTATCAATGATGCTGGTAAATTTAGTATGCATTTAACCGAAGACGAAATGCAACAAATTCTCAGTGCTCACCCTGAGCTTATTGAACCTGGGCTTCGGACAATTCGACGTGAACGACATGTAACACCTGGATTTATCGATATCTTCGCTCGTGACAGTGAAGGTCATTTGGTAATAATTGAAGTTAAACGACGACGTGCTGACAGTGAAGCAGTTCATCAGCTCCATAGTTACATGAAAAGCCTCCAAGCGAATGAATCGACTCAACTTCGTGGTATACTTGTTGCACCCAGTCTCACTAAAGGTACACATGCACTTCTTGAAAAACTCGGGTTAGAATATCGAAAAATCGAGCCTCAACAGTGCGCTGCCTATCTTCATCAAACGAGCTCACGTAAACTCACTGATTTTCTCTCAAATCCCGAATGAGGTCAAAGTTAGTTTATACAGCTCCACGCAATTTGCCTAAAGGCATCGGTGACACCCTGTCCCTCTTTTGCGCTGGTTTCAAAATATCCCCATCCTAAATGATGCGCATATGCTCGACCTTCCTCCGATGTGATTTGCCGTTCCTCAATCAAATCTACTTTGTTTGCCAAAATTACGGTAGGAACAGATCCGGTCACCTCGGAGACCTCGGTATACCAAGCTGGTATGTTTTCAAATGTCTGCCTGCGTGTAGTATCAAATACCAATATTACACCCGCTGCCCCTCGATAAAAGACAGGTCGAACAGAGCTAAAATGAGGTTGACCAGCCAGATCCCATAATTGTAAACGCACTAAGGTATCCCCGAAATTTAGTTCCTTTACTGCAAATGAGGTTCCCACAGTCATAATATAAGATTCACGGAAGTGCCCTTCCGTATATCGAATAATCAGGCTAGTTTTACCAACAGCGCCATCACCGACGACACAGACTTTGAGAACGTATTGGCGTTGGGGCGTGCTCATGTAACCTTGCTCCTTTTGAGGGCTCGGTTTGTCTGACATACGTTTGAAGCCATATAGAGCTTTCGTTCATTTTTTGCCATTGTTCACTTTCATTGAATATTCGCTAACATGTAACTATTGGCTTTTCTGGGTTATCAGTATAGTAAATTCTTCGGCATCAAATAATTAGACCAACAGAGTATTTTTCCGAAATTTGGCAACGTTTAGTAGAGGTTTGACCACTTTAGAATAGAATTTTTTAATTTTTTTACCAATAACACTTTCAAGTTATTCGCTTGAATTCAGTGAATATGCCTAGTTCAAAATTGTTGCCCAAGACTTTTTATGCTCTTGAAGGCTGGTAGGGGCACGCAAATCTGACAGAGTGTGGTAACCAATGCCAGTTTCAGAACTTCCGAAGCAGTTTGATCTTCCAAAAATGGAGGAAGAAGTGCTTCAGTTCTGGCAGGAAAATCGAATATATGAGCAGCTTAGAAATCTGCTTAACAAGCGTCCAGTATTTCGGTTTCTAGATGGTCCACCATATACAACTGGGGCGATTCATCTTGGAACTGCATGGAATAAGGTCATGAAAGATTTTGTTTTGCGGTTTCGACGAATGCAGGGGTTACGTGTTATTGATACGCCAGGATTTGATATGCATGGTTTACCTATCGAAGTCCATGTTGAGAAAGAATTAGGAGTAAAGTCGAAGCTCGAAATTGAAACAAAGATTGGAGTGGATAAATTCATTGAAAGATGTCAAGAATTTGCCCTCTCCAATTTGAATCAAATGACAGAGCAGTTTCAACGGCTAGGGGTTTGGATGGATTGGGAACGCCCTTATCGCACAATTGATAACCCCTATATTGAAGGTACCTGGTATCTGATGAAACGTGCCTTTGACCGTGGTTTTTTGTATCGCGGGTTGCGTTCCATTGATTGCTGTGTTCGCTGTGAAACGGCTTTAGCTAAACGTGAGCACGAATATCAAACAATTGAAGACTATTCGATATGGGTCAAGTTTCCAGTAATCGACCGTTCCAATGAATATATTATAATCTGGACTACAACTCCTTGGACCTTGCCTGCAAATATGGCGGTGATGGTCAATCCCGAATTCAAATACGTCCGAGTGCGGGTTGAAGATGAAGTTTGGATTTTGGCTAAAGGGCTAGCAAATATCGTGTTACAAGGATTACTGAACAAACAATATGAAATCATTGAAGAAGTGAAAGGAACGGAGTTAGAAGGACTCCGGTATCAACATGCCTTAGTAGACGAAGTTCCTCGGCAAGCAGAATTTCATCATATTTCAAAGAAAGTTCATTCCGTGATTTTAAGCGATGAATACGTAACTCTTGAACAAGGAACTGGAATAGTTCATATGGCACCAGGACACGGGCCTCAAGACTTTGAGGTGGGGGAACGCGAGGGAATACCCATTTTCTGCCCTGTCACTTTTTCAGGGACGTTTTCTGAAGATGGGGGCAAATATACTGGAATGAAAGTACAAAAGGCAAGCGAAGTGGTATTGGCAGTCTTACGCCGTAAAGGGCTTTTGGTACATCAAGACACAATTGAACACGAATATGCTCATTGCTGGCGCTGTCAAAGTCCCCTAGTTTACCTCGCAACTGATCAATGGTTCTTGCGTGTAAGTGATCTCCGTCATGATATCATTAAGAAAAATGAGGAAATCCATTGGGTTCCTGATTGGGCGGGACATACATGGTTCCGCAATTGGGTGCAAAATCTCCGTGATTGGTGTATATCTAGACAACGTTATTGGGGTGCTCCTCTTCCAATTTGGACTTGTGACAAATGTGATTATTTCGAAGTAATTGGAAGCATTGGTGAATTAGAAGAAAAAACTGGCAAAGTGTTTGAAAATCTTCATCGGCCGTGGATTGATGAAGCCTTCTGGGCATGTACGAAATGTGAGGGAACAATGACCCGGGTTCGCGATGTCTTGGATGTTTGGCTGGATAGTGGTGTCGCTCCATGGGCTTCTCGATGGGCTACTTATGGAACCACTGATTTCGAAAACTGGAAAACAGCTGATTTCGTAATAGAAGGAAAAGACCAGATAAGTAGTTGGTTCAATACGCTCTTTAATTCGACGATGTTAGCCGATGCTAGAGAACCCTACAAGAATGTGTACATGCATGGGTTTACACAAGACGAACACGGACGACCAATGTCGAAATCCAAAGGCGTTGGAGTGTTTCCTGAGGATATTATCGCGAAGAGTGGTGCTGAAACTCTTCGAATGTATAGCATCAAAAGTACCGGACCTGGCGAAGATATGCGTTTTCTTTGGAAGGATGTTGATGATTGCCGGCGGTCTCTCTCCATCTTATGGAATGTTTTCGTTTTTGCTACTACATTTATGAATGCTGCAGGATTTGAACCCACCGAGCATCTCTTGACTCCAAAAACATTACAAAATGAGGATCATTGGATTCTCTCGCAATTACACCTACTCATCAAACATGTTACAGAGCGGTTCGAAAAATATGAGCTTCCCTTTATTCCCCGTTTAATGGAAGATTTCATTGTCAAAGATTTAAGCCGGTGGTATATCAAACTCATCCGCCCCCGCACCTGGGTAAGTTCTCAAGATAAAACAAAGATTCAGGCTTTCACAACGCTTTACTATGTGCTCCGGAATCTCTTGGCGATATTAGCACCAGTTTTGCCATTTCAAACCGAGAAAATGTATCAATCGCTTGTCCGTCTTGCAGAGCCCGATGCACCACAAAGTGTCCATATGCTTTCTTGGCCCAAGGTTGATGAATCCCTGATTAATATCAAACTGAGTCAAGAAATGGAGTGGGTTTCAGATATCGTTGAAACAGCACAATTTATCCGTCAAGAAGAAGGGCTGAAACTTCGTTGGCCTTGTTCCAGGCTTGTCCTTGTTCCCACAAAAAAGGAATTCAACTTAGATCATTTCAGTGATGTTGTTGCTAGCCAGACTAATGTGAAATCTGTTGAGATATTAAAGAAGGTAAAAGGCGAACTGCTAAAAGAAAAGGAGCTCTCATTTGCGAAAATCTATCTGGATATAACTGAAACTCCTGAGCTAAGAGCCGAACGTGTTGCTAGAGATTTAATTCGTCAAGTTCAAACAACTCGAAAGAAGCAGGGTTTGCATGTAACTCAGCATATTCAACTTTATGTTGCAACCACTTCTTCGGAGCTTAGAGACGCAGTTCAGAGCACTAAGGAGAGCATCATATCTAAAGTAGGTGCCACAGCAATAGAAATTAGTGAAAGCTTACCCAGTTTGAAAGACGAGGCAAAAGGAAGCTTTAACTTCATTGGGGAAAAAATTCAATTTGCCTTTATCATAAATGGAGAATAGGAGTGCCAACACATTTAAGCTACTGTGAAATATCTCAAACTCCATAGTGGGCACGTGGCTTAGCCTGATGGAGCGCCGAACTTCCACGCCTTTCACGTGGAGTGTGTACGCCTTATATGGTATCGCTCCGAACATTCGTTTGCGAAGCCTAGGTAAGCCGGAGGTCGCGGGTTTGAATCCAACTTGGATTCGATTAATCCCATTGGCAAAACTCCCGCCGTGCCCACCATTTTTCACTTAGATTTTTCCTTTTTATCAAAGCTCTTTGCTACAGTTTCGAAATCTGTGCCAAATGCCATTTCTTTTGTAGTTCTTTTTCTTACTTGGATGAAAACGGGAAAACGTGTGGCCTGCCCTACTACAAGAGCTTCTCCAACACTGAGGCTTGAGATTGAGGTAAGTGTCGCTCTCGTGATTTTTTCTGAAGTAGCTCGTATATGGTCTAAATCGTAAGGGTTGGTTATTCGAAGAAAAATATTGGAACCGCATTGTGATAGAACTGTGGTTGAGAGTCGAACAGGACGTTGCGAAATAATACATAAGGACAGATTGTATTTACGCCCTTCTCGAGCAATTGTTTCAAGAATTCCTTTCGAATATGCCAGCTCACGGCGTGCTTCAGGGCAGAATTGGTGTCCTTCTTCGAGGAACACAATTGTTGGAGGAATTGTAGCAGCACGTCTTAGTTCGAACAGATACCGTAACACAGCATCGACAATAATTTGTTTCTTTTGAAGGCTTACGGTCTCGCTCATATCAAGAATGACAGCGTGACCTGGTTTCATCAATTTCGTCCACTCGGGAGTAGAGGTTTTACCAAAAAGCTGGAGATTTTGTAGATTATCTAACCATCCCAAGAGTGCTTCACGAGTTCGAACATTGATTGAAGGGTCTTTTTCTATTGCTGTGATCAAGTCTCCTAAATCATAGGGACCACCTTTTCGTACACTCCGTAGGGTTCGAATCGCGCGAGTCAGTTCTCGAACCTGAATACTTCCCATGTCTGGAGAATATGTTGCGAAGGCCTTTGCACTTAACCTTGGTGTAGCAATTTCAACTAGGGGGCTACGGATAACGGCAACTCGTTTCTCGAAATCTTTAGTTGTATTTTCTTGAGCTTCGGTTAGGCCGATGTATTCGCCGTGTACATCAATAACAAGGATAGCAGGCCGTCCTTGATTGGGTTTTCGTGATAAGAGCTCTTCTAACATTACGGACGCGGCATAACTTTTTCCAGCCCCACTCATGGCGAGAAGGGCCACGTGCTTCTGATACATCTTTGTTAAATCAAAAGTTGCGGCTATGTCATGGAATAATAGATGACCAAGATGGATACCTTCTTGAGCGAAACCCAGAAATCCTGATAAAATCTTCAAATCCGGTTTAGAAACAATTGCACCTGGGGAAGGAGGGTACGTAACTCTTTGCACTTTACCATTGTCATATATCCCTAGAGGTTTTGCTTCAGCTAACACGTATTCCCATCGGTCAATGGGAAAAATCGCATCGAAGGCTTTTCCGGATCGTGTAAATTCATGAACGGCATCAACCTGAGAGAAATAACGATTGGTTTTGTAGACCTGCTCAATATGGGCAATTACTAGCCCTTCTTCAGTTTCGACTGAGACGTATTGTCCAACATGAACAGGAACTTGTGTTTTAGTTAATAGCTCATCCCGCTTGCCAATAACAAAGGCAATTTTTTCAGTTGAGGGCCCATCTTCAGTGCAAACAACAGTTCCTAAAGATTCCGTCGTCATTTTAATGTTCACCCAAATTTTGAGTATCTTAATGAAATGGCATACGTTCACGGCGCAATTTCAACAAACTTTGCGGATATCCAATCCGATTTGCAAGTTGAGTAAAGAGAAAGTCCAAATCTCTTTCAATTAAACGCGCTTGGGAGTCGGCGTCAATTAAAACCGTGGGAAGCGCAAATTCTTCATTATCTGAAGACATTGGCAGAAGCATTGCACTAACTTTTTCAATGATTCGAACTGGGTCTTGAGAACCTGTGAATACTTCAATCCGTAAAGGATAATCGTACTTTGCAGTGCGCAGATAAATACATGAGAGATTTGTGTTATTATTCTCCTTATCAGTGATGTCGAGAGCATTATTCGTATTTGATTTATTTAGGCGAAGTATTGGGGAGCGTTCTCCCAAATCAAGAACTCGGAAAAAGAAATCGGAATCATAACAGGTTCTCAGGATTGAACGGTAATCCATCTGTAATAGCGATTTTAATTCTGGGTGGTGGTTAATTAAATGCGGAAGTATCTCACCTAGAATTCTAATGAAGCGTTGGCTTCGACTATCTTTTACAACGCCTGCAAGGAGAGTTCCGGTTTCTTCTGCTTTAGTGAAGAGTTCTTTGTATAATTTGACAATCTTTTCATATTTCGATGAAGAGCCCGTTTGATTCGACGGGCGGTCACCAATATGCGGTCTGAGAGATCCATCCATTAATAAAAGCTCTGCTGGATGGTGTTCTTGTACTTTGATCGCAAGTTCTAACTCTGCTCTAAGGCGTTCAAGCGAAGCATTCACCTCGGCCTCTCGCCAAGAGATTGGATTTATTTCAGCCCTGACTGTGGGAGGTGAAGCTTTTTCGGGAAAATAAATCGCTGCTACACGTTTTGAGGGAGTATATTCAAAAATTGTGGCATTTGCACGAGTAATCACTAATTCGATACCACGTAATGTCTTTTTTAACAATCCTCCGTCAACCCCACAAACACGAAGCCCGGTTAGGGTTGTTGGGTTCACCGTTGTTGCTAGCTGATTGTCAATTAGACGGCGTTGAGCTAGTGGCAAAGTCGTCTTGAGATCAAGATGATGTCGTTGTGCTCGAAGAACAGAGGCGAATGCGTTTCTTTTCTCCTCAAGAACTTGAATTTGATCAGCAAGTTTCTGTATTTCTTTGTCTAGCGCCCATAACTCCCGAATCGCTTTCAATTCAATCTACCTCGTGAGTTTTTTCTATGTTTAGTTAGTTGAAGTCTAAAATTAAAGGCTGGTAACACGCTATAAACGCAACCAATGCCTGTTGTTATTCCTTCATTACGAGACGCACAATCTTTGCTTAACAAGACTGTTCTTGATTCGGATATTCGAAGGCATTGTGAAGCAACACAACAAAAAGCAATTCAAATCGCTAATCTTGTTTCTTCTAAAGTCTTAGTTAATATTCCATTAGTGAAGATTGGTGCCCTACTTCACGATATCGGTCGAGCACAAATTCACGACATAACTCATGGTTACATTGGAGGGCAAATTCTGCACCAGAATGGGTATCCTTTAAGTCTTGTTAGAATTGTAGAGCGGCATGTTTTGGGTGGATTCACCGCTAAAGAGGCTTTATTGGTGGGGCTCCCCGGTCGTACTTTTATTCCTCAAACCTGGGAAGAAAAAATTGTCTGTGTTGCTGATAAACTGGGTTTGTTTGAGTGGAATGAGATACGTCAACCAAAGAAATGGATTGAGAAAATGGACGTTAGATTTTCAGAACTTCGAAAGCGATATGGTATCCATGAACCATATGAAACTTCAATTAAGCGCGCCAGGCGTTTAGCTCAAGTTGTGGCAAGTCTTGCGGTACGTAAGTGAAATATTAGAAAATGAGAATCATTGTAAGTATGGGTGGAAAAATTATCAAAGCTGACATAAAGAGGATTATTGTAGTAAGAAGTGGAACCGTGAGATTATCAATACCTGCTGGACTGATTGCTTCAATGATTGTTGCAGTCAGTGCACAAACTAATGCAAAGAGAGCAATCTGAATTCCATGGAAAATTGGCACTCCTGCTGTAGCCAAGAAGTCGAGGACAAACCAGCTAATCCACGATCCAAGGAGTGATGCGCCAAACATAGCGATTGATCCTTCAATACTTCTTGTGGATTTTCCGACCGTGTATTTATGATGCCCGAATTTGGATCCGATTATTGGAGCAAGCCCGTCGCCAAGATACATTGCTGTTAGAGCCATCGCTGGTAAGACATAGAGTGGAATGAGAGAGGGAATTAGAGTAAAAATAGATACAAGGATCGTGATTGAAATCGCATACAGAAAGGGACCCCAAATATGACCGGAGAGATGATCTTGTTCACGTGCCATGACTTCAAACATTGTCTGAAGACTTTTAATGGGACTTTTCGGTGATGCGAGAATTATGAGAATCACAAAGGATATCGCAACAATAATTGCAGCCCATTCATGTGTATAAAATGGTACAGTAAAAACAGCAAACCCAGCAAATAGGTGAATGAATTTTCGAGTTATCGCTGGTGGATAATGTCGCAACCGCCGAAGACCTTCACCGATTCCAAGGACAGCGATTACCCAAATATATGCGATTATTAAAACCAGTAAATCGGTTAAGGTAGGGAAAGGTATTTGCATTCATATCACCAAACCTGTCGCCACGCGTCTTATCTGTTCACCTATTTATATCGGAGGGAGCCATCAAAGAGGCTATAAAAGGTGAGAGATATTTCTATGATTACAATGGATCAAAGTTCACGAGAAAATCTGCTTCGGAGCATCGCTGGAGAAATAACCTTAGCAGAAAATCCAGGTCGAGTTATGCGAAAATGGCGGGAACAGTTTGGCGTAGCTCAGCATGAACTTGCAATTCAATTGAACATTTCCCCCTCTGTCATTAGTGATGACGAAAGTGGACGGAGAAAATCAGGAACGGGAATGCGTCGCCGGTCTGCAGGATCAGCGGCGGGTACATGGTCCAGCCGCCCGC
>CAYFXY010000004.1:0-1949 GCA_964347205.1 uncultured archaeon | reverse complement strand
GTGGACGGAGAAAATCACCCCGGGTTGATACGATTCGGAAATTTACCGAGAGCCTTATCGCGATTGATGAAAATCGAGGTGGACACATCGTTAAAGCTTTTAACCGGCTTTTAGGTCCGGAAATTCCTGCTGATATCCTCTTGGATATTCGGGAATTCCCCGCTGCAATTCCAGCAAAACTTTTGACAAATCATTTAGAATGTAAAACTATTGTAGAAGATGTTATGGAAAACCGAGAAATTTTTGGATATACAACCATTGATAGCCTAAGTGTGATTCTTCAACTTACTCCTGAACAAATGCTCAAACTTTATGGTGCAACTCCTCATCGTGCTGCCATTTTCACTCGTGTAAGTACAGGTCGTTCACCGATGGTTGCGGTTAGAACTTCGCAAATGGGTTTAGGTTCTGCGGTTCGCCCCTCTGTGATAATTCTTCATGGGCCGAAGAATGTTGATCCGATTGCATGTAAAATTGCAGAAGTTGAAAAAATCCCGTTATATCTTTCTACCTTGAAGGAAACCGACGATCTTGTCCGTAAACTTCGGAATTTTAAACCTGAGGTGTAATTCACAAAGTGCATTCACTTTATTTTGTTGGAACTGCGGGTTCTGGAAAATCTACTCTTACTCATGCATTTTCTCGATGGTTAAGTGATGCGAAGGTGAGTGTGGGAACAGTCAATTTGGATCCTGGGGTTTTGCATCTTCCCTATGGACCTGATATAGATGTTCGAGATTTTGTGTCGCTTCAAGGAATTATGGAACAATACAATCTTGGACCAAATGGCGGTCTTATTGCTGCAATTGACCTCATCAGCTCCCATTTAGAGACTCTTCAAGAGGATATTAGAGATCTGGGTGTTGACTTTTTACTCTTGGACACTCCTGGTCAAATTGAATTATTTGCATTTAGACAAACAGGCCCCATTATAGTGTCTAGTTTGGGAGAAGAGAGTAAGATGCTGGTCTATTTGGTTGATGCGGCCTTGGGGAAGACTCCTGCTGGATTAGTCTCGTCTCTTTTATTATCCGCATCGGTGTTAGTTCGCTTTCATCTCCCTCAACTTAATGTTTTGTCTAGAACAGATCTTCTTAATGAGGAAGAATTAGATCAGATCATGAAATGGCTTGATGATTCAGATCAACTCATATACGATATTCATAAGTCCCGAAATGAACTTCAAATTGAACTTTCAAGTGAATTATTCAAGGCAATTCATCATCTCTTCTCAGGTCACGATGTTATTCCTTTATCTGCTGTGAATATGGAAAATCTGGATATGTTCTTCTCACAGGTCTCAAATACATTAACTGGGGGAGAAGGCTTTGAGGTATTCCGCTAACTTTGTTTTCCTAAAAGGTTTTAATCAAGCATATCTCGTTGTATGGCTAACTAGGTGAAATGAATGTCTAAGGTCGACAAAATTATCGCATCGGCTCAATCTGAAAATAGAACATTCCTACTTGAGCATGAATGTAAAACAATTATGAAACTCTACAACATTCCTGTGACGCGATTTGAAGTAGGAGAAACTGAAGACAAAGTTGTAAAGATAGCAGACACAATTGGTTATCCTGTCGTTTTGAAGATTTTGAGCCCCGATGTTATCCATAAGAGTGATGTTGGTGGGGTGTTAATCAATCTGAAAGATGCTATTGAGGTTCGAGAGGGATACCAAACTATTGTAGCTAATGTTGAGAAACACAACCCCAAGGCGAAAATTCAAGGTATGTTTGTCGAAGAATTTGTTCCCAAAGGTGTGGAAGTTATAATAGGCGCATTAAAGGATCCACAATTTGGTCCCGCACTTATGTTTGGTTTGGGTGGAATCTTTGTCGAGGTCCTTAAGGATGTTAGCTTCCGGGTCGCTCCAATTACAAAATATGATGCTCAAGAAATGATTCAAGAGATAAAAGGATTTCCAATACTCGATGGATTTCGAGGGA
>CAYFXY010000003.1:73285-76413 GCA_964347205.1 uncultured archaeon | reverse complement strand
AAGATGGGATCAAAATTGCTAAACTTGAAGCGGACAAGAGCAACGACGCAGCAATTGGTCTGTACACAAAGTTTGGTTTTAAGGAACAACACACTCAACAAATTTTTGTTTGGAGGGTTGAGTAGAGGGTCTTCCAATGTTGACTATGGGAATTCCAACACTCCTCTTCTTGACTCCCATTATTGCAAGAATTTGGCATGAGATCACAAGAATCGCAAACAAGTTCATATCAACTAAGTCTGAAGCATAAAATATGGGGGTTTAATCCCCCTCCTTCTTTTTCTCTTCTCAAGAAAGGTTAATGGAAAAAACTCCAAAAAGTTACGATAAGAATGTTAACCTGCAAAATTTGCCATCTGCTAGTGCTCACCCGCAAAGACTAAAGAAGGCGTTTTACGGAGTACAAATAAGTGTTTTAGACAGGTTGATGGGAATTGACGAGTTCATCGATGTTTCAGCTTGCAGAGACAAAAGCCAAAGAAGCCTTAGTATTAGATCAACAAGGTAAACGTTCTGCAGCAATGTCGAAGTATATTGAAGCGGCTGATATTCTTGTGCGTGTTATGAAGGTGTCAAAGAATCCACAACTGCGCCGAATTGCCTTGGAACGTGCGGATCAGTATGTTGCCCGAGCGAAAACACTACGAAGTGCTAGATTGCCAGCAGGAGGTCCCGCTCCGGATTTCGAGGGCGTTGAAATTGAAGACCAGGCAGATAAAGAACTCCAAGAAGATATCGATAGCATGATCATTAAAGAAAAACCAGATGTTAACTGGGAGGATGTAGCTAATCTTGAAGAAGCGAAACAAGCCCTTCGAGAATCAGTGATTTTACCTATGTTACGACCTGATTTGTTCACGGGTGCACGACGCCCGTGGAAAGGCGTTTTACTGTTTGGTCCACCGGGATGTGGGAAAACGCTTATTGCTAAAGCTGTTGCGAATGAGGCAGGATGTACTTTTTTCAATGCGGATGCTGCATCCTTAGTTTCTAAATGGTTGGGTGAATCAGAACGTCTAGTCAAGAACCTTTTCACTTCAGCTCGGAAGGAGCAGCCAGCCATTGTGTTCATGGATGAGGTTGATGCCCTCACCGCGGAACGTGGTGCCGACCAAGTTGGTGGGGAGCGTCGCCTTAAAACCCAATTCTTGATTGAAATGGATGGCATGAAGAGTAAGAAGGGAGATCATATTGTTGTCTTAGGAGCAACGAACCGTCCATGGGATCTAGATGCCGCATTTCGTCGACGATTTGAACGAAGGATCTTAGTTCCTCTTCCAGAATTCGAAGCACGGGTCCGAATCTTTGAAATTCATACCAAGGGTATTGAACTAGCTCCGGATGTGGACTTTAATCTACTTAGCGAAAAAACTCAAGGGTATGCAGGGTCAGATATTGCGCTGATTTGTCGGGAGGCTTCACTTCAACCCATTCGGGAACTAGATGCATCAGGGGCGATTCGGGATAAGGAAATCACAGCACGAGCTGTGAATTTGCAAGATTTTCTCGATGGAATCGAAAATATTCGATCGGTAGTTTCACCTGAAGAAAAAGCCCGGTATCTTGAATGGGATAAAACTCATGGTTCATAGGGGAAAGACGGTGTCGAAGGAAAAGCCCAAAGATCGTACAAAAGAAAAGGAAAGAGATGACCTTCGCGCAGATGTAGAACTTAGTGAAGAAGACTGGTTGGATCTTCTAAAGAAAACTAAGGAAGAGGTAGCTAGCGTCGATGAAGCTGATGAGACTGCTGTTTTGGTCATGCCCGTGACTGAAGAAGAGGAAAAACGACTGGAAAAACTCGCACGTAAAGCCATAGAAAAGCTAAGTCGCCGTTTTGTGTGGATTGCAAAGCGTGGTCGGTATGGCTTTATGTTTGTGATTCCTACTTCGGAAATTGATCGAGAACAATGGGGTGCCGAGTGGGCAGGTTTCACTGTTGATTATTGCCGAGAAATGCTGTTGCACATTGTTTCAACACGAACGCTGGTGATGTTGGATCCCTTCAATGATATCCGTCCGGACCGGCATAAAGCGGTGAAAATAATTCTCGGTGTTCTGGTAAAGGAGGAATTGGGGCGGTGGATTGATGAGGCGGAAGGGATTATTCGAATTACTTGGAAAACTGATGATGAGTGGGCTGATGAAATTCGGCGCTGGGCTCTGAAAACCGGACGAACCACATTTACTTTGTTTAAACTCAAAGAGTATCGAAAAGATTTAGCCATGCTTCCCAAATCAGAACTTCGAATCATTCTCCAACGTTTGGTTGAACGCAATCAAGCTAAGTGGCTTGACCGTGAACGAGAAGTCGTCGAAGTGCTCATCTAGCCTAACATCTAACTCTATTTTCATTCGGGATTTAGTCCAGGGAAAAAGTATCGCTTACCATGGACAAAGGATTTGTCGACTTTTGCTGCACCAACAGATTCTAAGCTCTTCAGAGCCGCATCCGCGCGTTCCTGATTCCATTTGGTTTGCGTCATGACATCTTCTAGTGTAGTGGAACCCGTTCGACTCGCAAGTGAGAGTACAGCGACCTGATCTTTAGTAAGTTCACGTGGGACTAATTCCACTATTCGGATTCCGGAAGGTAATTTTCGAATGCCTGGGATAAGCTTTGCATTTGCAAGATTCTGGATAGCCTTCGCTACATCAACTTGAGATACGCTTGAACGGCGTTGTTTATTCACTATCAATACGATTTCAGCGAGAGTCATAATGCCTCCTGTCGCGTCCCGACGGCGCTTAGCGATATCCAAAATCTGAAGACCCAATTCATCATAAAATCGTCCACGACCGGTAAGGCGTTCCATTATTCCTGGTTTTTCTTTCATATCTTCAGCGAATGGAATTCCGGGCAAAGTGATACCAAGTTCATGAGCGATTGCGGCAGCCTTTTCGCTATATTCGGGTGATACCTCAATCACTTCACCATAGTTTTGTTCAAAGGAGTCAGCTTTTTCACGTAATTCAGAGATGGCTTGTAGCATGTGTTCGAGCTCCTTGAGCATGAGCTCGACGCGTTTTTTCTTATAAGCGGCATCCATTTCCATTTGTTTTTCAATTTCCCAAAGTCCACACATAGACTGTTTCCTCCTCATATTTGACGGATATAATTGAGCCAG
>CAYFXY010000003.1:60089-73179 GCA_964347205.1 uncultured archaeon | reverse complement strand
CTTGAGTAACGGGGTGTTCGGGCCCAAGCATAGCTTCAGCAAAGGCCGCAACAACATCTAAATCTTCCAGGATATATTCAGCGTTGATGCGCAAACTCGCTTTATTGATGGCGTTCACCAACCGTTCGCGCATTTCTGCAAAGGAACGCATTGGTTGGACCATCAGCGATCTGCCTCAACATTTATTCATCGACCGCCATCTCTCGGAGCCGTCGCTTGAAATCGTTCAACCAGCGAACTGCTTGAAACTCAAGTTGTTTTGTTTCTTCATTGGTGAGTGTGCTATTGGGATCTCGGTTTTGGAGTTGGTTTCGCCAATCCTTTAGAGCCACAAGAATCCAATAGTCAGCAGGGAAGTTTGGGTATTTTGTTAAAAGGATGATTGCGTCATCCAACAGGGGAACAATCAAACTCATTCGCGCAACGTCACCGAGTTTGGCAATATCAATGAGTGTAATTAAATCTGAAACGATATCAGCGGTTTTCGCGGCCATACGGACAGAAGTTTGTGCAGTGAGTTCAACAACCTTCTCGCCTTCAGGAGCACGTTCACCGATTTGGAGTTTTTCCACCGCCGTGGGAAAGCGTTTAGTAATCTGTTCATCTTGAACAAAGGTGTCCCAGCTCTCGCCTTCGGCTTCAAGGAGTTGTCGGGTTTTAATTGTGTCTCGAACAAGCGATTTGAATTGGCGCTTATACAGGGCAGGTTGTAAATCTCCTTCTTCAAATTTTTCTACAATGCTATCAAGGGTTGCTATTGTTCCATACAATTCTGCTTCTAGTTCGACAACTTTAGCCTTTTTTGGTCTTTTTCGCTCGCGCACCGCCATAACATTTTCCTCCTTGAGGATACCGTGTTAATTGTATTTTTGAAGAGCCTTATCAATTTGGTAAAGCCGTTTCTTGTATCGCTTGTATAACTTGGTATATTCGGTCGAAGTAATTTCTGCGGCATCAAACTTTTGTTCAAGATTTTGTAACAAGTCTGAGATCGCAAGCTTCTCACTTTCGAGTTCTAGCTTCTCGCGTTCCTTCGGATCTGTGGGAAGGATTAGTGTATCAAGTTCTTCTTCTTCAGTAACTTCTCCAGCAGTAATTGAACCGGTATCGATTTGTGCGGCCATTCGCGCGATGCGTTCATCACGATCTTGCACTTTCTTAGTTAGTCGTGATACTTCACGTTCTAATTGCTGATACCGTTGTTGGAGCACTTCTTCCTTCTGTGGCATTGTCACCTTAGGCGCAGCTCGAGTCTCATCCAGTAGAGGAGGTTCTCTGGCAAATAACCCCTTGATACTATTAATCACTTGATAGACGTGATAATGGGGCTGCCATTGAGTGACTATTCGGAGATGAATAGCTCCTGATTCTGGGTCAACCCGAGGATGTTTTGTTGGAGAAAGCATTCGAGCAACTGGTGGCTGAGCGGGAAAGTTAGGAGGCACAATGATTTCAACGAGGAACTCTTTCTTACTTCGTGGTCCAGCTTTGATTTTTCCGCGCCATCTACGAAGGCTAGATTCCACTGGAGTAAATGTAGGAGCCCTTCGGTACATCAATTGTGCTTCACGAGCAATCGCCAATTCTTGTTGACTTCGTACAGCCTGTGCCATAAGAACACACCATATTATTGTATTCGAATCCTGCTAGTGAGAGCGGGCATTTAATCTTTGGCAACTAGAGCCCCAAAGGATAGATTAACTTGAAGTAGTCTTAGTTTTACGTTTCGTTTCAGTGCTCTTTTGAGAGGCTTGACTGGTAACCGCTTGTCGAACTGTAACCAAAATGCTGCTCTGCAATTCTCGGAGAAATTCTTCAAACCGTGTTTCAAATAACACAACCATTTCTTCTAGACGCTGAGCTGTTTGGGTTAAAGTTGGAACAAGTTCTTTTTGGAGCTCTTTGACCGAATCCTGGGAACTTTTAGTGGGTTTCTTTTTCACCACTTTTTCCATGGTTTTTTCAAACGATTCAAATCGGTCAACCAAGACTCCAAGTCGTTCAACAGAAGATTCTGAAGCGATGGTATCATCCGCCACCAGCTTCTGAAGCGTTTTAACCTCCCGGAGGAGCGCACGAATATTTGCCTCCATCTTTAGATTCATCCGTCCAAGATCTGCATCAAGTAAGTTCAGACCTTTCACTATCCGCTTCAGGGACTCAACAGTAGGAACTAACCCCTTCGGTGTTTAATCGCTTCAATTTCAATAGCGTATTTGGGCGGGTCAGAAGACAAGTACTAATAACCCCCGAAGCTCTCGCTCAAAATAACTCACCTCAGACTTTTAAGCTTTGATTCCCCCTACAAAAATAGAGAAAAGACTATAATTTTGCGGCAAACTTGGGTCTCACATTCTTAGAGATGCATTTCCATAGTTTTTTAAGAACGCATCTAGTAGAGATGCCCGAGCGGAACTGACAAAGGGGCTATCAATGACACAATCAGCAGGAAGGTTCATAATCGCATCGGTGAAAGAAATCGGCCAATGGGATTGGACCCCAACTGCGAAGTGTGCTGTCTGTGGCCTTGTCATCCGTGAAGGACAGCAGATGGTCTACTGTCCCAAATGCGGTAACCCAGCCCACTATGCACATCTGGCAGAATGGGTAAAGGTCAAGGGATCATGCCCCATATGTCGGAACCGTGTAAGCCTACGAAGGTTGAAACCGGTTAGAAAATAGTCGGTGGTAAAAAATGCGAATAGAAGTTGTACCAGCGATTGGCGGTAGTGATCCCATCGCTCTTGAAGTGGAACCAAACACCACAATTGGTGAAATTCGGAATCGTGTAGCCCAGATGCGACGGATACCACCCAATATCGTTATCCTAGCGTATCGTGGAGCCCAGCTTACCGATGAACAATCCGTCAAGAGTGTGGGTATCACACCCCATGATAAATTGTACCTTATCACACGAACCGAGGGCGGCTAGAGCCTATAAAACCGATTGGTTTCGATCTTAGTCGCCCCTCGATTTTCTCTTTTGTCTAGCGGAGATAAGTGCTTTAAAGCCCTCTGCGTTTGCCATAAGTAAACCAATTTTTTGAGATAACCAACCGAAAAGGTATTTACGACAAACGCAATTGATAAAGTTAATTGGGACCCGGCTTATCGAGGAAGGCGCCGTCCACATGTTATCTGAAGAGGACTATTGGGCAAGATTAGCCCTCGAAGCAAAAAACATGGAAACCGAGGAACCGTCGTTCCAACCCATCCAAGGAGACCTAAGACGATGGCAAGGATTCGTTCTGGGTACCGGCATTTATGATGGTGGCGTCTTTGTTCTCCAAATCATCGTCCCCCGTGCCTTTCCATATGATCCGCCCCAGGTTCGATTCATCACAAAGATTTGGCATCCCAATATTTACCGCGGTCGTGTTTGTGTTGGAATTTTAGGAAAAGATTGGTTACCTAGTATGTCACTGACCGGAGTGGTTGAGACCCTTCGAAATCTATTGAACTTTCCCAATCCTGATGATCCACTGAATCAACGAGCTTCTCGTGAAGCGAAACGAAATCCTATTCAATTTGAACGAACCGCAAAAGAATGGGTCAGACGTCATGCAGGATGGGACCAGATACAACGCAGGTGAAATCCATCGTGGTTGAAGAGAGAACTGATGAAAAGAAGAAGGTTCCCGTATATCATGGAACAGAGCGATACGCACGGCAATTGCTTCTAGAGGAGTGGAACCAAGAGAAACTCTCACAATCAAACGTCGTTGTAGCAGGTTTAGGTGCACTAGGCAGCATCATAGCAGTAGACTTAGTGCTTACAGGAATTGGGAAAGTGGTCATAATTGATTTTGACACAATTGAGTTATCTAATCTCAGTCGCCAGTACTTGTATCACGATGAAGACGTGGGAAAAGCGAAAGCGGAAATTGCGGGTCAACGCCTTCGAGAAATGAACCCTGATGTTCATGTCCTAGCATTAAACTGTGCCATCCAGGATGTCCGTCATCCCATCTATGAAGAAGCTGATATCATTATTGATGGACTAGATACTTTCGAGGCGCGACGATGGCTAAATTCATTGTGTATCCAAAAGAACAAAGTTCTGATTCATGGCGGAATGTATGGCTGGTGGGGTAATGTACAACGGATTGTCCCCTTTGAAACCGCGTGCCTTGAATGTCAACCACTTGTTCCAGCAGAGCGCCTTCAAAAAGCTTGTACTCCACCAGGTCAGCGTCGAAAAGTCGAGGAGCCACCACCAAAGTTTCCCGCACTATTAAGCGTTGCCACAATCATTGCTGGTCTCCAATTCCAAGAAGCCCTTAAGCACCTTCTAGGTGTGGGCACTCCTCTTGATAATTATCTATTTTATGACGGTCTTCACCAGCAATTTACAACACTCAAACTTGCACGAAATCCTAATTGCTTCCTTTGTAGTGATCGTTTCCGTCTTGAAGGAGAGATTTATGCTCTGGGTCGTAAAGAGACAGTTGCAGAATTGAAGAATCGATTAATCATGACCTTTGGTCTACAGGCACCCAAGATTATCCGTCGAGGTAAAGTCCTCAAAGATGAGCAGATTCTCGGCAGATTGCGTTTGAAAAACAAAGAGCCGCTCTTCATTATTGATACCGCTCTGGCACAGCCATTGAAACTTTTAGCTGTTTTCAAATAATTGGAATCACTGTTAGTCGAACAAGAATTGCGATAACAATAACAAAAAGAGTTACACTAATCGTAATAACTAGTGCAGTTCCTGAGGGCATCCGATACCGCTCACGAATTCCTAATGATAAAAGAATCGCACCCCATAACATTGCCCCTGCGGCTAGAGCATAGACAGATAGCCAAATTGGACTAAGGTACAGCATTAATAGTTCCGAGATAGTCACATAGGGAAGCCCCACCATAAGGATTGCAAGAGAAATTAGATTCGCTATTAAGAACGGGAAAAGCGCATACTGACCCAAGAGGAATGTCTCCGAAAAGGCTCCTTTACGTCCTGAAAATGAGATTATTATGTGGATAATGCCGAAATAGAAGAGATTTAAAAGCATGTAAAAAAGGGAAAGAGTGAACAGAACCCCAAAAAACCCATAGGCGAGGATAGATCCCATATCGGTTATGTGGGCAGTCATAGCCACATACCATAATGAAATTACTGTTAGATTCCCAAGGAAGATAATTGCGGGACCTCTTCCATCCGGTTCATGGGCGATATCCCAGAATGTGATTGCAGGGATTCGCAATACACCCCAGAGGCGTTGACGTAATGATAACCGTCCATCCCATTGACGTTCAGGTCGTTTCATAAATGGGAGAATGCGTTCAAATTGCTCGGTGCGAAATCGGTACCCACATTGGGGACAGACAGCATCATATGTCTCGACGCGAATCAGACACTCCGGACACCGAAGTTTGGACATGCTGAATGCACCCTCGATACCAGAAGTCTAGTGTTTAGGCTTATTTGCTTTCGGTTTCCAAACTTTGATTAAACATTTCTATTAGAAGCTCTCAATCTGTCTTCACAGCAACCATGAGGAAATGTAACTCTTGTTGAATTGATTATTCCTAAAAACGTTTAAATAAGCAGACTTCAATCACTCTTCAAAGTGATCCCTATGGGGTATGACTTTCTTTCAAACGGTTGACAATTTTCAAAAACGGACTAGCTACCCCAAGTTATGGAGGGGATCGCAACAAGTAACAACCTTTTACAAAGGGATTTTTCAGAACAGAGGCTCGATACCATGATTGACCAGAAAGAAATCGAACCTAAATGGCAAATGCGATGGCGTGAAGCCCAAGTTCTATCTAACTGTTCCCTATCCCTATGCCAATGCACCCATGCATGTTGGCCATGGAAGAACCTATACAATTGGCGATATTATTGTGCGTTACAAACGCATGCAAGGTTACAATGTACTTTACCCGATGGCAGCTCATGTAACAGGTACACCGGTTTTTGGTGTAGCAAATCGAATCCGATCTAAGGATCCAACTATTTTGAAATTATATCGATCCAATATTGCAATCTATCGTCCCAAGAAAGATGTAGATAGCGTTCTTTCAACTTTTAGTGATCCAATGGCTATCGCTAACTTCTTTTCAAATGTGTTTGAAGGTGACTTTCGAAAACTAGGTTTTTCCATTGACTGGCGCCGAAACTTTACAACCAGCGACCCTGAATACCAAGCATTTGTAACTTGGCAATTTCTTCACTTACATCGACTAGGATACATCACGAAGGGGAACTATCCCATCTTATTCTGTGTTAATTGTGGTAACGCAGTTGGCGAAGATGATCTACTTGAAGGTGAACACGCTAAAGTTGCAGAATTCGTTGCAATCAAATTCCCATTTGAGGACGGATTTTTAGTCGCAGCAACCCTCCGCCCGGAGACTGTTTATGGAGTAACTAATGTTTGGATAAATCCAAAAGCCACATACCTTAAGCTTCAAATAGGGGAAGAATTCTGGTACGTAGCCCAGCCCGTAGCCCGAAAACTGGTCAACCAAGGCCATAAATCCAAACGTTTAGAGGAGATACAAGGCTCAGAATTTATTGGAAAGACTTGCAAGTCGCCAATTGACGATCGAAAGCTATTGATACTTCCTGCTGAATTTGTTGATCCTGATAACGCAACTGGTGTTGTATATAGTGTACCCTCTCACGCACCTTTTGATTGGGTAGCACTTCGAGCTATTCAAAAAGCCAAGTCCGCAATTCAAGGCTTCAAACTTGACTTTGATGAAATCCAAGCGATTCAACCAATCTCACTAATAGCTCTGAAAGGCTATGGCGAACATCCTGCAATCGAAATAGTTGATAAAATGAAAATCACCAAGCAAACGCAGATTAAAAAGTTGGATGAAGCAACTGATAGCCTCTATCGTGCAGAATTTTATGGAGGCATCATGAAGGAGAATACGGGGACCTTCAAAGGACGTAAAGTCAGTGAGGTCAAAGAAGAGGTCATCACTTTTTTGGAAGAAAAAAATCGCGCCTTTCGGTTCTATCAGCCTGACCAAAAACCTGTTACTTGTCGATGCGGCAACGAAGTTGTTGTCGCAATTTTACCAGATCAATGGTTCATTAATTACGGAGATCCTAAGTGGAAGGCTCAGGCAAAAAAAGCCTTGGATAATATGGTCATCTTTCCCGAAATGTATCGCCGCTTATTCGAATCAACTTTTGATTGGCTCAAGGAGCGCCCAGCGGCACGAAAACGTGGATTAGGAACACGATTACCCTTTGATAAAAAATGGGTAATTGAAGCCCTTTCCGATTCGACGATCTATATGGCGTTCTATCTACTTATCCACCACATTAGAGCTAACCAGATTACCACACAACAACTACAATCAGTCTTTTTTGACTATGTGTTGTTGGGTCTGGGCGACTTGAATCAAGTATCGGAAAAAACTGGGATATCAGAAACCATTCTAACCACTATGCGAGACGATGTTGAGTACTGGTACCCAAATGATCAACGACACACAGCTGTTGGCCATATTCCCAATCATCTCTCATTCTTCATCTTCCATCATGCAGCGATTTTTCCAAAACGCCACTGGCCCAAAGCAATCACACTGAACGAGTTCGTGATTCGCGAAGGAGAGAAGATGAGCAAAAGCAGAGGTAACTTCATTCCAATGGCAGAGATTCCACGCCGATACGGGGCGGATTTATACCGATTATATGTCAGCCAAATTGGGGATTTACAAACCCTCGTCGATTGGCAAGAAAAAGATGTCAAAACTGTAAACCGTCGATTAAATCGGCTAGTCCGGATTTTAAAAGATGCCTCAACCCTCCCGGACACACCTATTGAAGGCACGAAACTGAGCATGTTGAGTCGATGGATACTTTCGAAAATTAATTCTACAATTCAAGATGCCACGATTTCTTTAGAACACTTCCGATTCCGCTCTTACATCCTCCAAACGTTCTTCCAATTTCTCGGTCATCTTGAATTCTATTTACGTCGCATAAAAAAAGAGAGCCCTGAGCGTAACATCGTTTTGCGTTACGTGGTCACACGATGGGTGAAACTCTTAGCTCCAGTGATCCCACATATCTGTGAAGAAATTTGGGAACGCTTGGGTAGTATCTCTTTTGTGTCCCTTGAAAAATGGCCTACACCAGAAAAAAAATACTTAGATACCAAAATCGAAAAATCAATAGAAGTTGTGTCACAAACTATTTCGGATATAAAAGAAATCAAAAGCTTGCTCAAGGGTAAAACAATCAATACCGTGCATGTCTTTGTGAGCCCGAAATGGAAGTATGATGCATTTAAGAGGCTCATCAAAGCCAAGACTCCTCCCACCATAAAGGAGCTAATGCCGATCTTGATGAAAGATGCAGGATTAAAGAAGCGAGGAAAAGAAGTCAACGAACTTGCTCAAGCTATAGTCAAGGCAGGTGGTTACTGGACTTTTGTTGACAAAAAAGCAGAGTTGAGAGCTTTGATCGAAAACAGTGATCTCATTCAAGCTGAAACTGGTTTAACAGTTGATATCCAAGACGGCGACAAACCAACAAATGACGCCGATAATCGAGCACCCAAAGCTTTACCAGGACGCCCCGCACTATTCTTAGATTAAACTCCTAGGCAATTCGTCGACCATACTGCGGCGTTTCAGAATTAATGTCAGAGAGAGCAAATTCATGTTCGCATTTCGGACACTTAGCATACCCACAGTTACCCATGGAAGCGGAGGGACAAGTCCCACATACCATGATTCGGCCATAACTTGTATCAAACTTGAACCCACATTGCGGACAAACAACAATGGTCATACGAGCTATCGCCTCGGGAATCTCTTTTTGTGACGCGTAAAAAGGGTTTCGGACTGTTAATCTTTTGTCCGGGTCAGTCTGACAAGGAGAAGAAGCTGAATGATTGCAATCACACCAAGAACCCCAGCGATAATAATTACGGGCATGCTGATCGTGAGGAAATCAATTGCAGGTGGAATCCCACCACTAATCCCCGTTATAACTACCCCGGTATTATAAGCCATAATACCAAGATAATCCGAAAGGAGTGAAAAGACCGACCGGATCCATACTAGGGGAACACCGGAATCGGTTGATAACTGCTGAGCAAATTCTCCAGCAGCCTGAAGCTGTGCGACATCTGAAGCCAAAATCAAGTCTATGGATCCATTTCGAAGGGCTTGTTCAATCGCAACTAACTTGGGTCCGGAGATGAAAATACTCTCACCTTCCATTAACAACCCTCTGACTTCTAGCCCTAATGCTTCGGCAACGTACGCTTCTGCTGGAAAGGTAATAATCACGCGTTTATTGAAGAGATCGTGATTCAACAGCTGTTCTGCAATAAATGCTTCTAGTTCACCAATTTTTAACAGAAACTCATGAAATCGATCTTGCCAATATTGAATATGTGTCGCGTTTAACACAGAATAAATGCTTCGTGTAGCATTTGCGATTGCAATAGCATTTTGTGGTAAAAGCCAGTATCCATGAAGATTGTTGCCATTCTCCGGAAGCGAGAGTAACTCCAATCCGAAAGTTTGGTAATCAGCCAAAGAGATGAAGGGCTTCCCTGTTTGATTAGCTAAGTCTTCTTCCCACTCAAAATGCCCGGTTAGGACCAGCAAATCAGCAGCAGTTGCCGCATTTATTACTGCGGGGGTTAATGTAAACGCATGAGGTTCAATCCCTTCCGGAAGAAGAACTGAAATCGCCACCTGGCTTCCACCAACTTCACGCACAATACCACCGAGAGGTTGAATCGACACCGCCGCATTTAACGCGGGAATCGATTGCGCAGTTGTTTTGTATAACATTCCAATGCTGCCCATTGCCAAGAGGAGTATTGCAGTGAATCCTATAATCTGAGATTTTTGCATCGAAAATACCTCCAGCACAGTAAACTGGATGAGTGGAAACAGTGAAATCCTCAGTAATTACGAAAATTAATAACCTTTTGGGTATTTTTATTAATACCTATGATGACTGCGAGGTGGCTTTTTGCCCATAGTTAGCATTTCTCTTAGTAATTCCGATTTACAAGACCTGAATAAACTTCAAGAAGAGGGAGGTTTCGGAAATCGTTCCGAACTAATCCGTCAAGCCCTAAGAGCCCTAATACACGAAGTTCATGACCTAGACCAACTAAAAGGAACCCTCTCAGCTGTGTTAACCATCGTGTATGCAAAGAAGGGAAAGGGATTAGAAAGTAACTTCCTTTTACACCGTCAGGCGACACTGATTGATGCGCTACTTCATTCTCACACCGTAAATGGTGAATGCATTGAAGTCATGGTATTAAACGGTCCAGCACAAGCTATTCGCGAACTCGTTAAAATGGTAAAAGGTAATCGCAAAGTCCGCACGGCAAATCTAGCAATTATTGGAGAAACATGAAGATGAGGACACCGCCATTCCTTATAGAAGCCGAAAACCTTGCAGTGAAATATCCAAGCGGTGAGTATGCACTTCATGATGTCACATTCCAAATTCAATCCTCAACTTTTATGGCCATAATTGGACCCAATGGATCAGGAAAAACAACACTTCTAAAAGCGATGCTGGGACTCCTAAAACCGACACATGGCGTAATTCGTGTACTTGGACATGACGCGAAACGAGACCATAAAGTAATTCGCCGAATGACCCGATATGTTCCACAGCGGGATCAAATCGAGTCCACTGTTCCCATGAAAGTTAAAGACATCGTTTTAATGGGCCGTTTATTGAAGAAACCACCTCCCCGGTTTGCTTCATCCAAGGATGTAGAAATAGCTAAAGATGCCTTACACCGCGTGAATTTAGACACCCTGTGGAATCAACCCTTTCCAGATTTGTCAGGAGGCCAACGTCAACGAGTTTTAGTAGCACGTGCATTAGCTAGTGAAGGACAGATCATGATGCTGGATGAACCCTTGTCGGGAGCAGACCATGACAGCCAGGGTCTAATTGTTGAAGCTCTTCAAGAATATTATGCTGAAAACCAAGTTAACATCATAATGGTGACACACGATCTTAATCCAATCCACACAATAGTGAAAGATGTCCTAATGTTAAATCGCACTGTCATGGGAATAGGACAACCATGCGAAATCATGGATCTCGAGTTGCTTAAACAGGTCTATGGCCCATCAGCGAAAATTATCGAAATAGCTGGACACAAATATTGTATCACACATGATTCGGGATTCGACCACCATGATCATTGATATCATCACCCTAATCCTTTCTTCACCAGTCCTACAACGTGCACTTCTTGCTGCAATATTAGTTGCGATTATTGCTGCAACTAGTGGGACCTTTATGGTGTTTCGCGGACTATCATTTCTTACCGCAGGAGTTGCACACGCAGCCTTAGGAGGGGCATCATTAGGTTTATTTTTTCAAGCGACTGGAATAGCGCCGTGGTTTGACCCTATCTTGGGAGCAGTCATCTTTGCTGTCTTTGTTGCGGTGTTAACAGGTTATGCGGGTGAGCGGGCTATCAGTCAAAAAATGGAAGTCGCCGTGGGGGTCTCGTTTGCTCTTTCCATGAGTCTTGCAGTATTTTTGATGTATTATTTACCACCGACGATGATTCCCCAAATCTGGGGATATCTAATTGGTGACATATTATTGTTGGATAATTTAGATATCATTCTACTTCTCGGCACCGCCTTATCTCTTGTGATTCTCATTGTACTGTTTAAGAAAGAATTTGTTTATGTGAGCATCGATATGGAAGGCTCAGCGGCGCATGGAATGAACGCCCGAAGATATCATTATTTGATGCTAATTTTTACCGCAATTGCCATTGCACTTACAACTAAAGCTGTTGGTGCAATCCTTGTTTACGCAATTCTGGTTGCACCAGCCGCGGCATCAAACGAGCTTTTAAAAACGGTCAATAGCGTCATTATTGGGGTTTTCATTCTCGCACTTGTTTCGATGTTAATTGGGCTAGCAGGAACATTCTCCATCTATGCGTCACCTAGCGCTATTGGAGGAATTGTTGCAGCACTCGCATACATTGTTGCTATTCAAATAAAACGTTACACACACGCAAAATAACCTGAAATCTGTGGAACTCCAGTTTACGTATAAATTCGGTTTTACCATAGTTAATAAGCGGGGCTGTCTGTGGTTTTCAATGGAGAACTGAGACAATGTCATCGAATTCTGAATACGCCGAAGGGCTTGTTCTTATTAATGGCCAAGCTTATCCCGTGAAAGAGGTTTTACAGGCGTTGGAGCGCCAGGCTATGACATCATTACGGACAGTAGGAGATGAATTGTGGATTGGAAAGGATCGCATTCGCCCCTTAGCAAAGACCTCACCAGATCAAGCCATGAAACTGACTTGCTATGGCAGTCTAGCGTATTGCTGTGATTTGACCCGCGATTGCTATCTTCGGGATCAGGCTCTCGATTTATTAGGGATAAGTAAAGAGGAATATCGTGCCCTACAACGAGAGTGCCACCAACAATTTCTCCGATATGGAGAACGGCGCTGGCCCCAAGACCAATATGGATCGTCAAGTTCAGACTATTCACGGTCACCCGTATACCCAGAAAGTCTATCTCACCGCGAATCTCAGGATTCATGGCGAGAGCGGTCTTCATCTAGGAGTTATCAGCAGAGTAGAGATCCAACTCATTCAGCTAGTTCAGGTTCCAGCAGCTCTGTAGATCTTGGCGGACTCTTTGGAACACCTGAAGAATATAACTCACGTTCCCTAACTGATCCTAAGCCATTTGCAAGTTTAGCGTCGAGAATAGGGAGCAACTCAAACAGCTTTTCTTCAGAAGGATGGCTCTCATCAGGATCTAGTGCAATCGACGCAAGCCCAACTCATGTCCTGACCCCTGGTTTTTGCATTTATTGTGGCCAAGATTTACAAGAAGATAGCGAATTTTGTAGTCGCTGTGGACGTGGTCAAAAATAACCCTATGACTGAAGAACTATCAGAAGAAAGAATATGGTTCTGAAAATGCATAGATGTTATCCTTTTTTAGCAAGTTTACGTAAGGTGTCAATTTGTTTGCTGAGTTTTTGGAGATCTTTTTTCCAGCGCTCAATCTTCGCTTGATCCGCCTCGGTTTTATCTCCGCTTCCCGCCTCGAAATCAGATATTCGGCGTTCAA
>CAYFXY010000003.1:57392-60055 GCA_964347205.1 uncultured archaeon | reverse complement strand
GCAGGGCACCGACGTCAACCACCAAGAGGTGGCCGACTCGGGCATGAACTTCTGGTGTTGGGGAAACGATTTCTAAAAGCGTTTTTACAGTTACTCGAATTTCTTCGACAACTGTAGCAAGTTGGGTAATAGTTTGGCGAATCGAAAGCAAACTTTCACTTACTAATGTACTAGATTCAGCAGTGGGACCTTTTTGACGAATCAGAAAAAGGCGAACCTTCGAGAGTATCCCAAAAAAAAGTTGAACCAGTTGCTCTTCATCACGAAACCACGCTGTGAGAGGATTCCATTTAGTTACCATTTCATAGAGACTTTCGAGTTCCTGACCCACTTCTTGAGATTCTGGTGTATTTTGAGCAAGGATTACAGCTTTGAGTTGAGGTATAAGGGAAATAATCTCAGCTTTAGCTTTCACCTCTTGGGCGGTCGCGATATCTGAACCCATGAGTTGTCGGTACAGTTCTTCAAGCCTTTGAACACTTTCGGTTTCACTCACTTTCGATTCAAATCCTTAATGATTTCCATTCATGTCTTGATTAACGAATAAGTCCGAGTCGGATTTCTCGAATCGATTGATAACCTACTGGATAACCAAGCATAGAGTAAATCTGCGATATCCCAGCCTCATCAGCAATAGCTTTTGCACGATTGTATTCTCCCTCGTTTTCCAGAACCCAATGCGTCATCATAAACTCAACTCCGACCTTGGTGAGTGGATTTACAAAGGAGAGATTTGAGATGTACTCAGCAAAATCCTTCGATCCCAAATCAGGTAATATTGGCGTCCACGGAAATACTTCTATCGCTAGATTTTTACTCATTTTCGCAATGGTTTCAAGATCTAAACCAAGATTAGTTCGAGTTCCTGCAACATATCCACTTTCTGAATCGATGGGGAAGGTCGGAATAACCTTAAGATTAGATTTGACCTCTTTTGCTGCGTTAACCAATTGTTGTACAATGCTGTTCATTTTCCCTACGCGCCATTCAATCCATTGGTTATACAAAGCCGGATTAGCTGCAGGATCTGCAATTTGAAAAGTATGACGAAGGTCTGCATATTGGGTAAATTCATTGCGACAATCATTACAGTAACAATAACTCGCATGTGGGTATCCTAAATTTGTAAGGAACAAGCTTTGGATTGGGGTTTCTGCTATTTCTTTTATGACCGTAACCATATGCTGAATGAATGCGGGTTTATTCGGACATACCAGATTATCCAGAGAGTGCCCATCCGATGTATAGGCTTTGAATTCCTGATCTGTAGCAAAGAAAGCATCAGCAAATACGTTAATCCAAGCCCCTGCGCGAATTCCTACTGCTTCTGTAGTATCAATAAATTCATCGAAAAAGGTAGGATATTCTTCATCCGTAGGCGCAACCTTACTTGAGTAAAAGACACGCCCTGATACATCCTTAGTAATTGTTACAACATATTCCAAATATCCACCATAACTAGCAAAGAAATCATCTAAACTAGTTTTCAATCCACGAGGATCCACAATGAGGGTGACTCCCCGCGTCAGTAGGTCCCGTATCTCCACAATTTCCACCTACAAAAGGTAACTATAAACACTGTGGATAAAAGACTCAATAAACTTGTCGCCGGCTAGCCAAAAAAGGTATCCAACCTACGCATTCCTATAGTATCTAACCATTCAACGCCCAAAGCGTCCAGAACTTGCTCAAAGGTGCTTTTGACCAAATCCTTGTATTTTGCTATATCAATGTCTTGTATCCTAGCTTGTTCAACGGGTTTCACCCCTCCAGTAGTTTTTACAAAGGCAATAATATCACCAGCAGTTACTTCTCGCCCCGCAGCTTGCAGCTGACGCGCAGCCTTCACATGCTGTGGCGTCGTCTTTATATACGCATCAGGATTTTTTGTGAGTTGAACCCTAATTGCGAGATCATCGACCTGGAATTCCCGCCGCTCGAGCATGGTGAGGCTTTTCCGAGCAAATTCAAGAATTCGATCCTTTGCTGACTTAAATCCATCCGGATCCCGGACTTGCTGCAGAATATTAATCATTTGCATAAATGCATCTTGAAGGAATGCGGGAGTATTTCGTTTCTTACCCGTTAGTCCTTTGATATCAACCTGTCCATCCTTTGTGACCCCAAGATAGTTCTTTTTCCGACTCGATAAGGCAACAAACCGATATTCTTTTTCAACATCTAATTCCACACGCAGTTCCTTCTCACTATATTCAATTAGCTTATTCAACTGCTCCTCTGTTGGATTATCTAAAAAAAGACTATCTGTATCCCCATAAAGAACTGTAACCCCAATATCTTCAGCCATTTCAATTGTTTCAGTGATTGCATACCGACCTAGAGCCGTTATCGACTCTGCGGCAGGAGCGCAGTATAGGGGAAAGTGGCTGGCGCCGAGAATTCCGTACGCCGCATTGGAATAGACTTTCAAAGCCTGTTCAACGACACTAAACCAACTTCGTTGATCAGGTGGGAGTTTCGTGTTCTTTGCTTGTGGTTTGAAATGTTCGACCCGAACATCACGGATAAGTCCAATAATTTGGCTGGTAATACCTTGCCGTCGGGTGCACACCCAGTGGGGTGTTCCAGGAACAACATTGGTTTTGCATTCGGCGTGGTCACAACGTACAGTTTCATAGCTGAGGTTGTAGACTTTCATAATG
>CAYFXY010000003.1:46036-57382 GCA_964347205.1 uncultured archaeon | reverse complement strand
CAACGACACTCGCGCCCATGTATTTTTTGCCTTTGATGATGGCTTCAGTGACGGCTTCGCCCTTGAACGCCGCAATTTCGTCTTGTCGAGGGATTAGGTAATTGTGTTGTCGGTGAGTGAAATAAAAGAGACTCCGGATCCAATTGGAGACCGCGGTGCGGGTGAGATCGTGCATGCCTTGGTGCGAAACTCGCATGAGGAGTAGAATCAAATTCATAATTAGGTCTTTGTCGAATTGGGTAAGGCGCATTGTGAGGGAGGCGTCCTGCCAGTTATATTCGATTAGTAGATTGGTGGTAAGTGAGCTGATTTCTTGCGGAAGCTGAATTTTCCCTTCACCTAAGAGTGCAAGGCTAATATTTTCTAATCGGACCTCTCTGTACCGGTTCCGGAACGCATAGATTTGGATGGAGCGGTTATGGAAAAATCGGTAAAGATCGATATGCACACCATATTCAAGCTCCGCTTCAGGATTGCCTCGAAACCCTCCACGTAATCGAACCGGATTATCGGTGGAGGGAATACCTAGTTGTTTCGCACGATTTACCAAATAGCGAAGATCGAAGTTATCACCATTAAAAGTCAGGAGAATTGGTGTTCGCCAAAGAATTCGGAACACCGTTTCTATCAATAGTCTTTCGTCGGTGAACTCTTGAAATTGAACACCTTCAGGGATGTTTGGGGGATCTGAATTTTGAATGTCCCGACGTAGAAGGAATACGCGTCCAATTCCCGTATCATCAACAATCGCAACAGAAATTACGCGTTGAGGAGCTTCTTCAGGGTCTGGTATGCGATCGATAAATTCGGATTCAACTTCGATATCTAAGGCAAGACGTGGCAAATGGGATGCAGGAGTAAGAAAAATCGGTAGATAATCTTCAATGAGTTTTGAAAGCTCGGAATCATCTTTGAATAGATCTCGTAATTTGGAAGCATCTTTTGCTGAGAACTCATTCGGAACTGGAACCAACTGAGAACCCTTAACTCGATAAAGAAGACCGGGCGTTAGGATGCGGTCCATGGTATAACATTGGGTGTAGCGGATATCGGCTTCCCATGCATGATCACGACCTAATTTTTCTCGAATCGAATCAGGGCGCCCTCCAATTGCCAGTGGGTCTCGCGCGACGATTACTGTATATTTTTGTTCTTCATCGCGAAGTAGGTTGTATTTGGGGCTCTCCTCGAGTTTGAGAAAGCCGGAATGTTTCATGACATCCTCGCGTTGAGAGAGATCATCAAAGGTAATATCTGTTAGACAGTATGGATGGTGTCCGGTGTTGTCCAACCATTCATAGATTTCCCTTTTCTCTGTGTCATAGATTTTGAGTTTTGCGACACCCGCGTCGCCTTGGTAGTCGATATTTACCAACACTCCTGGGGCGCCAGTTTTGGGTGTGACCGGATATTCATTGGGACGAATAGGTTGATTCTTCATTTGTGAAAGAATCTGGGTCAAAAGCGACGATTGGTGCATTTTTTTAGGCGTAGTTTTCGCACTGGATTTGGACTTCGATTGTGGCGATTTCATCCAAGATGAGAGATCAGAATGCACGCAGTATCGCATCCGAACCGAATAAGGACCCTCCCACTTTTTAGGGTTTAGTTCTGATAGTGAATAGAGTTTCTTAGAGGTTTTAAGATGCCCTCGTGTTCTTTTACATTGAAAGAAATCATTATAGCCCGATTAAAGGCCGGTGAAGACCTTCTTCACGGTATTAAACAAGTTGTCTTACAACACACCGTTAAAGCTGGAATGTTCATGGTGATTGGAGCTGTCGACCGAGCTCAATATGGATTCTATAATCCGAAGAAGAAAATATACACAAACTTAAGCTGGAAGCCAACAAAGGATTCATCGCCAGCACTTGAAATCGTCAATTGTTCTGGGAATATTGCTCTATTAGATAATGATGTCGTGATTCATGCCCATATTACTTTAACAGGTGAAAAGGGCGAAATTATAGGGGGACATTTGCTTGAAGGTTGTCGAATTAACCCCACCGGTGAAATGACACTGCTTAAAGCAGATGGGGTGTTGCAAAGGAAACGTAATGAAGCCCTTAATCTTGCTTTGCTTTCGATTTAATCATGGTTCTAAAGGATTGAAACCCCTTCACGAAAGACATTAAATTGCCATTGGGGTATCTTATGTTGAGCGAGGTGTGATGGACCTTGGCTTCGGCACAGCTTCCAGCAGGGTTAAGTATCTCCATTAAGGAACATGAACACACCCGATTGACCCCAGATAATACTATTAACCGGTTTGCCCCTCGAGGGCAAATATTGGTGAAAAACAACTCTCGAAAGTTTTCCATTTGGGATGCTGAATTAGAATTAAATCGACAAAACCGTACATCTCTTGGAACTGATACCCTTGAAATTGGTCGATTAGATCCAATGACCGAATGGGAGAAAGATTTCATCGTTAAAGATATTGAATCTCCAATGCTTTTGCTCACTGAGGCACTCGATACATTCCACGAAAGAGTGGGTGTAAATAATGCTCTTGTTTTTGAATACAAAATGCCGATTGAAATCAGCCTTACCCTGCGAAATCATTCAGGAGCGACTATCCGCGATATTATTGTTACCAAAGAGATTCCCCCCATTTTCAAGGAAATTGATTTGCAGAAATCTCAAAAGGGAAAGGTGGAGTACGATTCCAAGGCGGGTCAGATTACATGGAAAATTAGGGAACTCCCACCCGAACAGATGGCAGTACAGCGTATCCGAGCGACAATAACAGCCGAAGATACTGAACTAAAACCTGGTGGAAATGTCAAAGCCACCTATCGTATAGCTGATGTAGTTCGAAGCACCCTTGTTCCAACACTACATGGTTCCACAGAAACCGAAGTAAACGTTGAAAAAGAAGAGAATCCCATGCGTGTAGGTTCTTGGCGTTGTAAAGCATCACTAACTAATTCTAGCGAATTTCCAATTCGCATTGAGCGGGCTCAAGTTGTTCTAACCTCCCCTGAGAATGAATTACTATATGAAGGGACACCAAATCTTCGCCTGGAACCCGGCGAAGTATGGGGGCACGAATTTGAAATAAAAGCTGAACAACCCGAATTCGATATTATAGCCCTTTCATCCGTTGAAGTACCCGTAACCCAGGAAATCGTGGGAACCATTGAGAAAGCAGAAACCAAATTTCCAGTACTTCGAATTGAGGGAACTAAACGCGTTGAACCCCTTGAATTACTGGCTTGGGAACCAGCTCCTGTTGCAGTGACTTTACAGGTTAGGAATACGGGTACCATAGATTGTGATGAAATCACCTTAATCGAACCCCTCCCCCCAGGGTTCGAACCTCCTGAGACCACTCAGATTCGGGTGCGAGTGGGCGATAAACCCATTACCCGGAATCTCAAGGTTAGTATCCGACCCAAAGACCGAGATGTAAAACTTCCTCATACCTTGACAATCCAATTACATGACCTTATCGAAAACCTATCACCAATAAAACCCGGCGATACTGTAACTGTAAATTACATCACCGTAGCTAGGACACCAAAACCAAATCATGAACATGCATTACCCGTAACTTTTGAAGCTAATACCTTTCCTCCAGGTCCAGTAGCAACCGCAAAGGTTCCTGAGTCATTTGCTCCGGTTCTTAAAGTCCGATCAGTTGTCCGGAAACTTCGGAAAACTCGAACCGTTACTCCCACGTCGGAGGTTGGTGAACTCTTAGTAACGGTTACTTTCGTAAATGAAGGCGAATCAAATCTTCATGATCCAGAATTGCAGGATTTGATTCCACCCAATTTTGAATTTGTCGGTGTTCCACCAGGCACACCTAAGCCAGCTACCCGTGAATCCATGAATGGGACAGTAGTCAGTTGGGAAATACCAACGATGATGAGTCACGAAAGCTTTGTTGGCAAATACAAATATCGTCCCAAGGTGTAATGACCGGATTTCAGTAGTACCACGTCTCGATTTTTGGTTCCACTAAAGCCCTTTGAATCTCATTAGATTCCGCAAGACACACAGATCCTAGAGGACATCGTCCCTGACAAGACACCTTCAATAACTTTTCAACGACGAAACACTCAGTAGTGCATCCGGTGATACAGACAGGATTACCGATGAGACAGCATTGACGTCCAAAGTGCCAAAGAAAGTCATCTAGCTCCAGGACGGATCGATTCGCTTGTTTGCCGACATACAAATATGCTTCAGCACATTTTTCGCGTAGTTCGATATCCATCTCACGAGATAGCGGAAGCCTTCCTCGAAGACTGTGTGCTAGCGTTGGAGAAACCATCACAATTCCTATTCGCAAAGCTATTCGTGTAAGATGATTATCCACAGGTATCCGAACTGAATTTTGATTGCGTATGGACCAAAGATTCCGTCGAAGAAGAAATTTCAAGAAAAGAAAACTCTTTTTATTAGCTGGATCTTCGTAAGCCCTGAACTCTGAAAGCAACTTCAAAAGACCCGGGCTGCCTGTTTTAGAATCTGAGGCTACATGATGTTTAGCCGCGGCTAGCAAGGCGAGAACTGATCCATTATACTTTGTCAGAAGAAGTCGACCAGCATTACGCAAAAGCTCAGCGCGTTCATCAGGATTACGAATTGTTACAGGCGTGGGCTGAAATACTGAATACCATTTTGTAACTTGTTGTGCTGTAATTTCGGCCATGTTTGAGGGATGAAATACTGAGGGATTCTCATTAAATTGCCGGAGACTAAGATGCCAGAGCAAATCTGCCCCTTGAAAATATTTACCATCAACTATTCCTTCAAAACTTTGATTTGGTGGGCTAGTTCGATGATCAATTCCTGTGACAAAGAAAAAGAAGTGGATAATGTTCTCCATTGAGAACTTGGGTGAGGGAAAAAATTGGGCATTTAGGAAGTCCTCGGCAAGTGGCTTTAATTCGCCGAGAAGAAGACCTAGTTTTCGAATTTGTGCAACTGATAAGGTTGCTGAATTATTCACAGAAATTGGCACACCCTATCTCATGCAAATCGGAAGGAATAAAAGTCTTTGTCAGAAGAAAGCTATGACGAGTGATGTCAGATTTTAGTGAAGCCCATTTAGATGATGTTTTTCGACAGATGACTGAAATCCTTGAAAGAACACTAAACAAAATAAGCGAGGTTGAACAACACATTTCAAAAGACTTGGAGAGTATTCGCCGACAATTAGATGCGGTTGGGGTTTTGAAAGATAATATCGCTAATTTGAATAATCGAATTGATTCTCTCAGTAAGAAATTAACTGAACTCAGTAAATCAGAGCCCCAAGAACTCTCTCGCTTAATGCTTCGAGCCATTAGTGAACTTGATAAACGAATGCAAATGTTTACCGTTACTGAGGTGTTGGCAAAACTTGAATCCGGGCGCGGGTTTGCACCCCGACCAATCATCGATACAGCTACACATGTACCTTCAAAGAGTAAAAAAGCCCAACCTAAATCAGAACCAGCCAATTCTGAATCTAAGCCTGAACCAACCCCGCCAGCAAAGACAGCTGTTGATGCTCAGGCTGAGCCAGCAGGATCCGATCAGCCATGGCGCGAACGCATGCGTGAAAAATATGGACTAAAAAAGAAACCTGGAAAAGTTTAATGCGAATTTTCTCAGTGATTCATTTCGGTCTTGATTATGTTGTCTTCTGAAGCTCAAGATAGCGTCGAATAAGACGCTCCATTCGCAGGCAATATAATGCATCTTGAGCTGCCTGCAAGGTTTCTGTAAGTAATTCGAGTATCTGGGCATCAGCTGAAGATGTACGTAGATCTCCCAATGATTCAAAACCTTGTGCAATTGTTGCAGCCAGCTGAGAATAGTGAGTGACACTACTTCGTCGTTGTTCTCGTAAATTCGATAGAAGTTCTTGGAACTGAGGCTCAATGGTTTCCAATCTGGTCTTAACCAACTGATCAATTTGATTAATCGTATCTTTAAGTGTCGAAACTTCCTTTGTGAGTTCAGACAACCGATTAAATAAATTGTTGAACGCTTGAGTGACAAAGGGAATTAAGGATTCATCACCGGTAGAGGGAGTAGGTTCGTCCGGTGGTGGAGGGGGTGGAGTGGGTGGTTGTTCAGTCATTTTAAAACGCCTCGTTATTTGCCTGCTTTCTGCGAAGTTTCAAAATCTTTCACGGCTTGAAGGACTTCATCTAAATTTATTCGATTAGTTAATTCGTCTACAATTTCAATTACGACCCGGATTGCTTCCTCGATATCTTTGAGATTACTAAGCTCCTTTGCCCGCTCAACTTCAGCGATCAGTTGAGTCTCAACCAGTTGTCGTTGTTCTCTGAAGGTTGTCACATCTCGATGAATTTCTTGAGATGCTGAATCGGCTTGTTTCACTGTTCGTTCCATCTGTTTAGCTAAATCTTGGGATAATTGTTCCATTGATGTCCGAGTCGCATTGAGTTGTTCAGCTAATTTCTCAATTCCTTTTTCGACTTTTTCTATTCCTTTCTTCACTGTTTCAGCATCTGTCATACTGTTTCCCTAACCGTCTTACATTTTTGCAGCGCCTAGCCACGCACTATAAATGGGATGTTCAAGGTCATAAACTTTGATGGCGAGGTGGGGCATCAGCGTTTTGAGATCATTCTTGAGGCGCGTGTTCAACCCAGGTAGCATTGCTCCTCCACCTGCAAGAACAATATTGGATGCAAGTTCTGCTCGAACAGAGATATCGACACGCCGTAAGACTTCTGCAATAACCTCGGTTATGCCTTTATCTCCTACACCCAGAAGTGTTGGTTGGAAAAGCACTTCAGGTGCCTGCCAAGGAATCGCGCCAAGTGAAAGCTCTTTTCCATTAAAGGAAAAATGGACTTGCTTATCATTTGCCTGATTTACACCAACCGGATAGATTTGACACAAGGATTGTTTGATTTTGCTAATTGCTTTACTGCTTTTAGCTAATCGGGCATAAGATGAAGCTTGTGGTGGTGGAACAGTCTCAGCCTGATGTAAGAGCAGCTTGCGAATTTCAGCAGAGACGAGAAAACTTCCAGTAATGATTGGGTGGATTTGTTCTTCTAGAAGAAAACCACGAAAAATGGGGGTAACAAACGAGGTTGTGTACCCTATATCTACAATTAGAGCTGTTTTTTTTCCCCAGTACCCCCAGGTTAAGATTTGTTGGATCGCTGCTTCGACATGTAAACATCCCAACGAGTTCTGAAGGGTTTTGCACAACTGGGTTATCTGATCAGGGGGGGATTGAGGGAACAAGAGAAGTGTCAATTCTAATTTTTCACGTTGTTGATTCATAATGGGGAATTGTTCCAAGACGAGATTACAGAGCTTAGTTATCAAAGCGAAATCCTTTGGTAAAATCCCATTCTCAAGTGGAAACACCCATGCTCTTCGACCTGGGTCAAGTTTATCGAATATCGACTTACTTTTTTGGGGTTTTGAGCTTTTGAACGCTGCAGGAAGGATTAGGGGTTCTAGTTGTTGTGCAAATCCACATTTTGAGTAACCACTACCCAAGTCGATTATAAGGTTAGCATGAGTATCGTTCACATTTGAGGTCTAGGAAACATGTTTGAAAATAGTTTCTACTAGTGTTATACAATCTCGTGGGTTTTTAGGGAATATTGAGAAAGGGGGTGGAGCGGCTTCAAAAAAGATTGGAAGATTTTCCACCGGTGAGAATGTAATTTTGCATATTAATGATAATTTGAAACACGAATTGTAGCCCGGTATATGAATATCAAATTGAATGGGCGACGAGATAAGATTAAATGACGTTTGAAAAGCTGAAAATCAAATTCTTTGAGATGAGCATGAGTTTATGATAATTTTGAGGATGGACTAATTCTTATCGAAGAGGTCCCCACATAGCCCCTGCCCGTTTTTTATAGATGACTGCATCACCAGCTTTGAGCTTTTCCAATGCATGAAGTAGATGAAATGACGACAGTTTTTTCTCTTCAATGATTTCAAGTATTTCTGAGAGCATATAATAGCCATCTAGTTTATCTTCAACAGCATTGAGTTCTTCCTGCGCATAATTGTCAGGAAGAGAGTATCGTTTCATCGCATCAAACATGACCTGCTTGACGATGATTTTAGGGGCGATTAGGTCGCTTTCAGCCAATAATGTCAAAATTCCTGGGCTAATTGGTTCGTTAATTTCCATCGCTGAGTCAAGAATCTTCAAGAAAAGAAGAAAAGTTGCTCTAGTGAGTGGTTCAGAATCCTCAAGGGCAGCAAACGAGGTTACCAATAGTTGTTCAAGCCTTCCAACTGTATCAATGCTGTCAACAATGAATCGTCCTTTTATTCTCCCGGTTGGAGAGAATATATTATCCAGGGTTGGTCCTGCCTCCTTAAGAGCAATAATGCCTATGCCTTTTGAATCTGCATATTCCACTCCACGAATTCTCACTAACCCCTCAACAAGAGCAGGCATTTCAATTAGTTTACCCTTCGATTTCAACGCGTTCAGTGCAACATGTAGTTGATCTTGGAGTTCCTCGGTAACGAGGGTCTTATGCGATTCAACACCGCGTACATGAAACTCAGCATCAACGTAAAAAACTAACAAGTGACTTGGAGTTCCATGTACATTTACAATCGAAACAGGGTAGGATGGAGCATTTTTTATTTTATCTTCGTCAATTGCCACTACAATGCGTTTTTCGCAAATAGGGCAATCTGCCCACACTTCTTTTTCGATGGGCATCGTGCATCACTCAACCTCGTTTGAAAGAATTGTTCTTGCGCAAGTCATAGAAATCCGTTATATTGAGAAGGGGATTGGTAGAGGCTTTCGCCAAGATTATGTTTGATGGAGCTGTTTTATTTGTTCCGTAAACGAGGTTTCCTTCGATTTTGTATTTGAAGTAAACCCAAAAACCAGGTTGACTCATGCCAAATGCTGTTCACGTTTTAAATGGAATAGATTTTAACAGCAAGCTTTAGATTTACGCTAGGCATTTGGGCTCTTTTAAGATTCGAAATCAGCAGTAATCTAAGGATCCAAATTCGTGAAATACTACTCTACTGGACGGTGTAAGGTTGCCGCTCCAGTCCATACGTTAGTGAGTGCATCTTCGAGAGCATAGACATTTACTGGGAGGTGGGGGAGCCTATGTTTGAGTTCCCTTTCAAACCGTTCACGAAGTCCGAGAATTAATGATCCACCGCCAGTTAAAATGATATCATTTGATAGTTCTCGCCGCATAGTTAAATCTACTTGTTCAATTGAAGTGATTACAGCATCTACAAGTCCTAAATCTCCAATTCCAATGAGAGACGGGTCAAAGAGAACTTCGGGGGCTTGCCAGGGTACTGTGCTTAAGTTGATATCGATGCTTTTGCGACGATACCGCCATTCCCGTAGTGATTTTTTATCCTGTGGGTTTACTCGAACTTGACAGAAATTACGTTTGATGTGCTCAATAGCTGCTAAATCGGTGGCTAACTTTGCATAATCTGAATATCTTGAAGAGTTCTTTGCTTTATCCTCAAATAGTCGCCGTAAAGCTGCAGTAACATAGAGACTACCGGTTACCGTATCCACGACATGTTCTCGAAGTAAAAATCCTTGATAGATGGGTGCTACCATCGAAATTGTGTGTCCGATATCTACAACTGTGCCTGTATGTTTACCCAAAAATAGGAGCGTAAGCACCTGTTGATAAGCTGCGAGTAATTTACGGCATCCAAGTCGTTCACGTAATTCATCACATAATTCATAAACCTGATTCTGGTGATTAGTCGCGAAAACAAGTAATTGTAGTTCTGTTGCGAGCCGTTGATGCCCTCCAATAGCGAGCCTATCGAAGACTTCTAGTATGAGTGGTTTTAGAATTTCACTTTCTGGGAGATTCCCATTTTCGAGCGGAAAGAATCTTCCCACTCGAGTCGGGTCAAGGATCGCTAGGTATTGATCACCCGCCTTCTCTTGACTGGCTTTAAGTGAAGCGGACATGATGTGAGGCTGAGGTTGGGAGGGATATCCATATTTGAGAAAACCAGTGCCTAAGTCAATGATTAAGGGGTTCTGCATGGAATTTCCTCAATTACATGAGCGTAGCAAGTGTTTAGGATTGGGGTAAGTGGAGGGAGTAAGGTATTGATGGTTCGAGGAAATTAAATGTAACTTTGGGGTGTTCAACGCGTAGGATTTGGGTTAACCGGCTCATCCCCGGAATTTCAGTAGATATTTGGGGTACGGCAACAAGTTTGAGTTTTAGCTGGTTCGCTTGAGTAGCAAGTTCGTGCGTGAGATTTCCTGTAAGATAGGTGTCGTAGCCTCGCTCCCATGCAAGATGTAGCCAGTCGGGGGTGATTCCTTCTCCTGTTACCATCACTAAGTGTTCAACTTCGTCATCAAGATTGCCGACGTAATTGATCGAAGGAATTTGAAGTCGCTTTGCGATATAATGCAGAAAGGCCTTTAGGCTGGTTTCTTTGGGTACTGAACAAGCTCGCCCAAGAGGGTGCAAATCCCCCTGAATGGGAACTTTGAAAACATCAATGACTTTGAAACCAAGTGTATGAGCTAAAACATCGTTCATTCCCCCATCGACCATTGCCCAATTATAATGAGTAATATAGACGGTGATTTTGCGTTTTAGCAAATGTTGAAGAAGGAGTTGCGGAAGCCCTGTAAACCGTGATTTTAATGGGGTAAATGGTGATCGATGAGCTACGAGAAGACTAGCACCAAGTTCTGTAGCACGGAGTATCGTTGGAAGTGTAATATCTATGCAGATGGCAGCAGTTGAAATCCGTACTCGTTTTTGTTTTGTTTCATCACTTACTCCGAGAATTACACCGTCAATGTCATCTTTTGGTACATACATCGCCGGTGCTAGTTTCTTAAGATTGGAGATAATCTCCCATAATGTTACCATGAAGGCCCAACCCAAAGGATGATTGTACCAATGAGATGCTACCTGTTTCTTTAGTATTTTGTGGGGGTAGGGATACCATTATTTCATAAATTTTATAATTCGCCTTCTATAGGCAACCATGGAGAAGCAATAAGGTGCCTACTAAATCCCGACGCCAAGATATTAGCCGAGAAGAAGCCGCAGCGGAAGTATTATCAATATGGGAAGAAGAACATCAATCCTTACGCGCCGCAATGAGAAAGCTCACAAAAGAATGGAAGATTCATGACTGGCGGATACAGACGGCGATTCATAGCCTTGTTTTTGAAACGGTTCGGCACCTCAATACAATTGATTTCATCTTAAACCAGATCCTCGAAAAATCGCAGGTATCAGAATTAGAAGCGATTATCCGAAACAATTTACGAATTGCCTCTTATCTTATTCTTTACACAGACATAGCACCTGCCTTGGTTACAAACGAAGCAGTGTCAATTGT
>CAYFXY010000003.1:24349-46026 GCA_964347205.1 uncultured archaeon | reverse complement strand
CCACGGTGGTCACGCCGTCGAAATGACCAGCTTGCTGGATTTTGTAATGCTGTTCTTCGTAAAGTTCAGAATATACAGTTAGAACAGTTAATCGCATCAAAAAAAGATTCACAAGAGTTGAGATATTGTGTTCCCCAGTGGTTAATTAACTACTCAAACCGGCTTTTCGGACCTGATGAAGCGCATGCCTTCTTAACTACTAGCCTTCAGAATCCATCATTATACATACGTATCAACATGCTCCAAGAGACCGCAAAAAAGGTAATCAGGGAACTTGAGGCAAACCAGTTTCAATGTACACCCGTCCCTGAATTACCAGAGATTATTAAACTTCACCGTGGAGATAAACCGATAGTTCATACACATGTGTACCATCAAAATGCGTTATACATACAGAGTCTAGCAAGTGCCTTGGTTTCCCGCATTCTTAATCCCAAACCACTCGAGATTACAGTTGATTTATGCGCTGCACCAGGTAGTAAGACTTCCCATCTGGCCCAACTAATGGAAAATAAAGGAACCATTTTAGCTATTGATAACATGCCAGTTCGAACTAAAGAACTACATCGTAACCTTTCACGATTAGGAGTGCGAAATTCGCACATAATCTTGGCAAATAGCTTTAAACTTCCATTTCGGGTGGGCTTTCAAGCAAAATATGTACTCATCGATCCTCCCTGCAGTAATACCGGTGTTATTCAAACACGTCCCGAAGTTAAATGGACCATGACACAAGAGAGGATACGACGACTGAGTCAGGTTCAATCTAGTCTTCTTTTGAAAGGAAGCCAGTTAGTTGCACCCGGAGGATATGCTGTGTATTCAACGTGTTCTATTACACTTGATGAAAATGAGCATTTAATCCGTGATTTCCTAGATGCAAATCCTGATTTTATCCTTGTTCCTACAGTTCCGAAGTTAGGTATAGCGGCGTATGAAGGATTTGTGAATTGTCAACGTTTATTTCCCCACCAGCATGACACGGAGGGCTTTTTCATTGCAAAACTGCAGCGTTTACCTGAACCCGTAAAACAGCCTTCAGGTAATTAGATAAAAATTGGCCATAACGAAATCTGTTTGGGTAAAGATAATTGACGAAATGGCTTATCTTCGCTTGCTTCATGAATATGTTTAACAAGAGTAGAAAGAGCCATAGATTCAGTGCTAGCTTTCTTTGAAGTTGACTTTTCTCGAATTGTGACCGGGAGGTCCTTTGCCTGAATTTCTTCATCACCGATCACTACGACAAAGGGTATCCATTGTTTACCTGCATTTCGAACTTTCCAGCCAACAGTTTTGCTTCGATCATCTACGACCGCACGAACGTTTTGTGCTCGTAACTGATCAGTTATTTTTATCGCAAATTCCTTGTGTCGATCTGCAACCGGAATGATAATGATTTGAACAGGTGATAGCCAGACCGGTAACATTGGGAGCTTGCCCTTTTGGTGTAGCTTTACAGCACTTTCGAGCAGCCCATAGATTAGTCGCTCAAGGCTACCAATACTTGTGTGTACGATAATACACCCAACTTCTTTTCCAGCATCATTGAGGTAGGTGATTCCATATCGTTCGGCATCAGTTACATCAAGTTGGACAGTACTAAGCTGTCCTGAGCCTTCAGCCGCATCAATAAATTGGAATTCATTTTTCACATTCCAATAATGATCCATCTGGGGGAGCAATTCTACCAGAATCGCTCGCTTCAAGTCTTTTGCTAGCTTAATGAGAAGATCGCGCGTTTGTTCATAATACTCTTCGACTATCCGAAAAACTAGTAAATATTCAATTCCTAATCCCTTAAGCAAGCGGTCATAGTGCCTTGTAATCATGGCGAATTCTTCTTTCCCTTGTTCATAGTCAGCGCAGAAGGAATGAATATCTGGCATTGTAAACGCACGAAGCCTTCGAAGGCCAACGCATTCGCCCCGCTTTTCAAGTCGAAACGATGGAGATAATTCGAAGATTCGAACGGGAAGTTGTCGCTGTGACATTCTAACGTTTTTCATGGTTGAAAACAATCCAAAGTCGCCAGCAAACCGTAACAAAAATTCCTTGTTTTTACTTAATTTAATTCGATAGTCTTTTTCGAGGAACTTTTCAGCCTGCTCCGCTATGTCTTTTTGACTCAACCGGTACATGAGCGGGGTTTCAATACGCATTGCTCCGATTAAGTCAACTGCAATAAAGTGAACGTATTCTTCAAGAAGTTCTTTCAAGACCGCGCCTTTCGGATAAAACTTGAAATGTCCGACATCCGAGGCTGGTTCATAATCAATCAGTTCTAAGCGGCGCATTATACGGATATGCGGAGGTTCGCCCTTGGCAATTCGACCGAGCTCCTCAGTCTCGATAAAAGTGCGAAGATCTCCTTTGATGGCTTTATGACTATCTAAATCGTCAAGAGCGAGGGGGTGTTCAACACCTTTTGAGTCAAAGAGCAAATACTTAGCCAAGGCTTGTGCCGTCCTTAGTCAAATCATAAGATGGATGCCAAATCTCGTTACAATAGAAATAAAAGTTTCTCTCAACAACGTTTGGAGTTAATTGGTGTGAAAATTATTGTGTCCAAATCTTGTGATAGAAAAAAGCAGACAAGCCTGTGAACTTCTCAAGGAATTTGACCTCGATTTATGGCTAATTTGGGTTAGAGAAACCAAACAAATGGCAGATCCGATACTATCTCTTGTCTTGGGCATCGATGTGGTGTGGCAATCAGCCCTGATATATACGAAAACAGGAAAACGAATTGCAATCGTTGGCAATTTTGATGCAGCGGGCATTAAATCACTTGGTATTTTTCAAAAAATTGTACCATATACTCAAAGCATTCGTGATCCATTACGTCAAGTACTCGAGCAACTACAACCAAATCAAATTGCCATTAACTTCAGTCGAGATGATGTCGCAGCAGATGGTTTGACACACGGCATGTTCAATCTACTAGCAGAATATTTAGAAAATACTCCATTTCCGAATCGTTTCGTCAGTGCTGAATTGGTTGCAGCAAGGTTGCGAGGACGAAAAATCCCTGAAGAAATACACAGGATTCAGAAGGCTGTTGAAATTACTGAAGAAATCTATAGCGAAGCGAGCAAATTCACAAAAGTAGGTCAAACAGAACTTGAAATTTACCAATTCTTCCATCAAAAAATGAAAGAACATGGCGTTACTTTTGCTTGGGGTGCACAGCATAATCCCGCCGTTGATGCAGGCCCCAATAAACAGTTTGGCCACGCTGGTCCTACTGTAAATAAAACCAAAGCGGGACATCTACTACATTTCGATTTTGGCGTAAGATATCAAGGCTATTGTTCTGACCTACAACGCATGTTTTTCTTCGGAGCCCCAAATAACATCCCTGAAGAAGTCCAAACAGCCTTTGCCACCGTAAGAGATGCAATCCAAACAGCTTCAAAATTCATAAAACCAGGAGTCAAAGGATATGAAGTTGACGCCATTGCCAGAAGCTTTGTCCAAGAACGAGGATATGATGAATACCAACATGCCCTCGGACACCAATTGGGGCGCGCCGCGCACGACGGCGGGGCGCTGCTCGGACACCAATTGGGACAAGAAGCCCATGATGGAGGCACACTCTTGGGCCCATTATGGGATCGATACGGTTCGAGTCCTAAGGGGATTGTAGAACCCAGAAACGTGTTCACCCTCGAACTCAACGTGCAAACCCAGAACTATGGACAAATTGGTTTAGAAGAAAACATCGTTGTGACAAAAAGGGGATGTAAATTCCTTTCCAACCCTCAAACCCAACTCATCTGTGTTTAATAAGAAAGAATGGCGGGCCCGCAGGGATTCGAACCCCGGATCTCTGGATCCGCAATCCAGCGCCATATCCTACTAGGCCACGGGCCCAAAATTCAAGTAACTCTTGTAGGGTGGAAGAACGGCTTTTAAAGGCTTTTCTCAAAAAAGAAAGACAGGGAAGAAAAAGAAATAGGTCAATCACTTAGGGTCCAGAGAGAATACTACGCCATTCATCGATATCTTGAAGTAAACTTTCCCGATGTTTTTCACTCAGATCCTGATTGATTTTATATCCTTCAAGAATTCTTATCCACCTAGCCCAAGGACCCATGAGCCGAGGATCATGCCCGACAAGTCGATGAGAAAGTTCTCGTCGCTTACGCATCGAATTGAGAATATCGACTGCACGAGTAAACCTTTCGATTTCTCGTTTCATGGCATCTACCTCATCCAATACAGGATTTGTGCCATACTGATCTGAATTTTGACTGAAGCGATCAAGAATGGTTTCAACTTCATTCGGTTGAAGTGTCGCCGCACGTAAAGCTTCATCTGCAACCATCAACGCTTTCTCCAGAATGGCTGTTAACACCACCATATTATTCTGTGCAATCACATTAGGGGAGTGGTCACGAATTTTGGCACAATCTGCAACCAGCTTATCAAGCATTTTACGATGGTCACGAACTTCTTTTTCATATGACATAGATTTCTACCTTAAAGGCGAGAGAACACATGATACCAAGTTGCCTGAAAGACAATATATGAGAAGTGTTATAACATTTTCTCGTATATTTTGTCGTAAAAAGTGAAATTGAGTGAAAATTAGCTCGATAAATTAAGCCGTGTCAAGAGGAATTTGGTTAAGTGTTACAAATTCGCCATCATTTAAGTAAGCGATAGTATCACTGAGCCGAACTCCACCTTTTTCAGCAATACCCAATCCTGTTTCGATTGTAAAAACCATGCCAGGGAGAATTTGAGTTTCGTCGGTAGGTGAAATTACTGGTGATTCAAGGGGTTGTAATCCGATTCCATTTCCCATTTGTGTATCTAAAAGTTGAAGAAAGCCCCGGTCATCAACGCTTCGACGGATATTCAGAGCAATATCGCGGGCTAGAGTCCCGGGGTTCAATTGATTGCGAGCCGTATTAATAGAATCACGGGCACATTTAAAGATCGAATTATGTTTCTTGCTTGGTTTACCGGTCATCACTGTTCGTGATATATTGGAACAGTAATCATCGTTTATTGCAGAAACAGAGATTACAACAAATTCGTCAACGCCAATCTCTCGGCGGCTTGCAGGTGCATAGGGACATCCAGCGCGAGGTCCTGACGCAATCACCGTAGGATATCCTGTGAGTGTAGCACCAGCTTTTCGAATTATGCGCTCTACTTCAGCTGCAACTTCGATTTCGGAAATCCCTGGTTTAATGAATTCCATAGCAGCTCTCAACCCATTTTCGGTAATTTGTACCGCAGTTTGGATTTTTTCAATTTCTGACTCATTTTTAATCATACGTAACTCAGCCAGTGAGCCAGAGATGTTCTTGAAACCAGCATCAGGAAGAAGTCGTTTCAATTCTTCAAACCGTCGTGCAGACACATGCTGTAGTTCAACACCGATATCTCCGGAGCGGAGATTAAATCGACCAAAAACATCTTGTACATGATTCAATAGGGGGGATTGAACTTTTTCACTAATTAGTGAGTGATAGGTTTGAATATCACGAATCCACGATTCTTTTTGGGCAAGATCACTCTCTCCCTGTGGAACAATTAGGCAAGGTTCAGCATCTTGCACTAAAACCGCTGCAGAACTTCCCAGCATCTCAGCTGGCTTATACCCAGTTAAATAACGAATGTTGTAGGGATCGAACAGTACCATCCCATTGATTTCATCTCGGGTAAGGATTCGCTGAGCCCGGTCTACACGCATACAAGGTACACCGCCCTATCATCCTGTGTGTTAGGATTAAATCTCTATCGCATAAGACTACTCCTGTGAAGACCGACCCCAAAATTCTTAAAACAGAATATTTGCCACGATACCAAAGATAGAAACTCCGGACCCTTAGCCTAGCCTGGATTGGGCGCCAGACTCCGGATCTGGAGGTCCCGCGTTCAAATCGCGGAGGGTCCGCCACTTAGTAATAATAGGAATGGGTCAAAGCATATCTTTTTGCCTTATTGTCTGCACTCCTGCTAGGACCCAAAGAGTTTTGGGAGGCATACTTAGTGCAAATGCAATCGAAATGTGTCAGTTGTTTGATATCCCGAGCATTTCAAGAAGTAAAGCTGGCGACACCTGATTTGGACTTGCAATTAGAAGCAATGAGAGAGGTCGTTAGGATTCTTAACACAGCTCTCAATGAAGGGGGCCGTTTGGAAAAAATTCCTGCTTACATTGGTACTCGCCGTGACCAGGCTATTCAACAGATAACCGGATGCCCTGATCCCTATCTTAAATTAAAACAAGAATCCAATAAAGCAGCTTTGAGTTTCTACCAACCATTAGCAGAATACGTGAAAGAACCTAGCCAACTTAAACAGCGATTCCGGCGAGCATGCATTGCCGCGTCACTAGGGAACGTCATCGAATATGGAGTTGAAGGTCATAGCATACCCTGGAACGATATGCCAACATTAATCGATCAGGCTGAAACTGAACTCGTTATTGACCACATAGATACATTACGAAAGCTAGCACAGAATGCTGAAACAACACTTTATTTAGCGGATAATGCTGGTGAGATTGTATTTGACCGCCTTTTAATTGAAATATTGGGTGAATTGGGAACAAATGTCTTGGTTGCAGTGAAAAGCCGACCCATTTTGAATGATGCCCTGCTTATGGATGCTCAGGTCGCGGGATTAACCGAAATCGTGGAGGTCGTTACAACTGGTGGTGGTGCAGTGGGTGTACTTCCCCCCTGGTGTTCTAATGATTTTCTTAATCGCTTTATGTTGGCAGATTTGATAATTGCTAAGGGAATGGGTCACCATGAAACCCTCCCTGAATTTACCTTGCCCGCACCCACAGCACATCTTCTCCGAACTAAATGTGAACCAGTTGCTCAGTCTCTAAATGTAGCAAAAAATCGCAACGTGGTTAAAGTCTTAGTTAATCACCGAGGTCCATTAGGTCCTCTCTCTTCGCAAAAATAATAGTTGACATTATTCAAAATCAGAGCTAACGTAGTAGTATTCGCCCCGTTGCTTTTGTTCACGATCTAAACGACTATCTTCCTTATTTACACGAGGTCGACCAGTGGCATAATCTCGACGAAAAGTCACCCCCATTTCTTGTAAAAATGTGTTCATGCCAGTTCGAAGGTCCACAGGAGCCTGACAAAGTCCTGCAACTCCAGGTTGACCAGAGAACACTGAAATCGTATCAGCAAAAGCAGAGATTGCTACCATATCATGTTCGACAACAAAGGCCGCTTTACCCTGGTCATGAACAATGGATCGAATAACTTTGGCCACCGCGAGCCGTTGTTCAATATCCAAAAACGCCGAGGGTTCATCTAAAAGAAATAGTTCAGCAGGCCTAGCAAGACAAGCAGCGATAGCCACTCGTTGGAGCTCCCCACCACTTAATTCGTTGATTTGGCGATCTTCTAATCCATCAAGCGAGAGCGGCCGAATTATACCAGATTTAAAAATGCTAGTTAAAACCGATGCGCCTCCCGATTCTTGAAGAACTTCAATAACAGTGGCATCACTATCAACACTAAGATATTGGGGTTTGTAACTAACTTTGATATCGGTTTCGGGGATTATACCCTCATCAGGGTCTAAATCTTGAGCGAGGAGCCGAACAAACGTGGTTTTACCAATACCGTTAGGCCCGAGAACACCAATAACTTCTCCTTGGTGAACCTGTCCTGGCTTTACTTGGAGAGTAAAGTCTTCAAATCGTTTGACCATAGCAGCATATTCAAAGAGAAGTTCAACAGTGGTCCAAAACTCTGCGGTCGGAGGGCGTGTTTCGAATCTTATTTCTTCATCACGAAAGCGCACATTCGCATCTGGTAAGAAACCATTTAGATAGATATTGATTCCTTCTCGGACTCCGTGTGGATTGGAAACAATTCCATAGGCTCCTGGTTCACCATAAAAGATGCAGACATAATCAGAAATATAATCAGCGACTGCTAGGTCATGAACAACGCTGATGACCATTTTTCCATCACGGGCTAGAGAACGGATAGCACGGGCGGTGCGAACCCGTTGATAAACGTCCAGATAGGAAGTGGGTTCGTCAATAAGATACACGTCAGCATCCCGCGACATTACAGCAGCGATTGCGACCCGTTGAAGTTCTCCCCCACTTAACACAGTGACGTCGCGTTTAAGCACTCCTTCCAATTCTAACTGGGTAATTAGTGTTGGAAGGATTCCACGTTGATCAGTGGATTCAAGGAGATCTTGTACTAACCCTTTATAGGCCTCTGGAATTGTGGTAACATTTTGAGGTTTGTAAGCGATTGAAAGACCACCTTGAGAAGCCTGTTCAAAATAGGGTTGTAACCCCGACCCGCGATAATGCCGAATTATCTCAGTCCAGTCGGGAGGTTCTTCAAAGTCACCAAGGTTTGGTTGTAACTTTAATGCAAGGATCTGTAATGCTGTTGACTTTCCTGTTCCATTTGCGCCCACTAATCCTGTTACGGCTCCAGGCGCGGGGATAGGTAACCGAAATAATTTGAAACTATTCGGACCATATCGGTGGGATGTATCCGACTCTAATTCATCAGCTAAATTGATGATTTTAAGAGCCCCAAACGGACACTTACGGGTACAAATTCCACAACCGGTGCAGAGTAACTCAATAATGCGTGGTTGACTGTCTTTCTTTTCTTCAAACACTACTACCTGATCACCCATACGTTGAGGAGGACAAAACCTCTGACATTCTTTAGAACACTTGGAAGGGTTGCAGGCACGTGGATCCAAAACAGCAACACGCATTCAGTAAACACCACGCCCTTTTCGACTACTATTCACGTTTTTAGTCTTATGGGCATTGCTAATTGGTGAAGAAATACTTAACGTGTGCGTAGCCTTTCAGCTCGTTAGCTTCTGTATCGAAGAGGTTGTTTACTCAGTAAAAGTCGATTTGGAAATGCAATGGGCATAAGAGAATTGAAACTTGCTCTTTACTCACTAAAACAGAAACATAATGTCTCTGTTGTCAGCTCAAATAAACTGAATGACTTTTGCGATTTCTCGTTGGCGGGATCGCAACGTGACCTCAGTAATTCCTAGAGTGGTAGCTACAGCCTGTTGTGAACGGGTCTCACCAAGTTTTTTAGCAGCAAGGTAAATCGCCGCCGCAACATATCCCTTGGGATCCTTACCTGATAGTTGAAGTTTCTGGGATGTAACTCCAAGAATCTTGATGGCCTCTTGTTCCACAGCAGTAGACAATCCTAAAGTATTAGCGAATCGGGGAACAATGGATGCGAGATTCTGAGGCTTAGGTTTCAACTCAAGTGTTTTGACTAATAACACGTAACACCGCTTGATGACGCGGTCTTCTTCAGCGGATGTCTTTAATACGCTATCTAAGGTTAGAGGGAATCCACAGGTTTTTGCTGCAGCAAACACACATGCCGCAACCATTGCCTTGATACTATGACCTCGAAGGAGGTCATGTTTGTATGCTTTCCGATAGTATATCGCTGCTGTTTCACGAGTGTGTCCTGGTACGCTCATTTTTTCCGCCATACGGCGAATTTCAGTAAAGGCAATAGTGAAGTTGCGACGCCTCCAAGTCGACCGAGAGTTCCACCGCATAATTCGTTCGATCCGTCCAGCGCGTTCAGGGGAGACGCCATTTCCATTCATGCGCGAGGACACTTTTGTTGATAAACCAAAATCAGGGAGCATTTGTGACAGAGGTAAACCATTGATGCTTCGCTGGGCTTTTTCTTCATGGGTAAAAGCGCGAACGCCAGCACGGTGATCAATCAAAGCTTCAGAAAGAACCACACCACAACCGGTGCAAATAAGTTCACCACGTTGGGGATCATGTACAATATCACTTGACCCACAATCTTGACAACGATTGACATCAGAATGTTTGGTAGTGACAGCTGAATTTTTTGTATATTCTACAGTCACGAAGCCTATAACCTCAAACAAAAAGAGGCTTAAGCGACTTTTTATAACTCCGCAATAATAGCACCAAAAACATCAGCTTACGCTTATAAATCATGAATATTTGCCTTGGATTCGTGCCTTCTATGCAAATCCTGAATGCCCCGATTAAGAAGATGATAAATGGAAAGATATTAAGTCCAATTGCCCGAGGCGACTATGAAACCGCAGCTGTTATTCTTCCCACGATCTTAGACCGTTTGTATAAAAACATCCCAGCGAATCGTCGAATATCTTATGGCCGCGTCTACACAATAAAGGTTTTGAGCGAATATCTCTATTCACAGCTTGAACAACGAAAGTTCCCTATTCATAAGATTGCTTCGAGTTTGTCGATTCTGAGTGTCGAGCACCGGAGTAAAGGAGTAGCTTTAGGTGTTCTATCCTTTCATGGTTTGAATGATTTACATAAAGTAGTTCCCGACTTCATCGTTGCTGCAGCTTCAGAAAACTGGGAAATGCGAGAATATTCGCAAATGTTTTTTCGGAAACTTATTCACCAATATCCCTTAGAACTAAAATCTCTTCTTCTTGACTTGACGAAATCCGTTGATGTAAATATTCGCCGATTTGTTGCAGAAACACTTCGTCCAGTTCAAGAGAATCAATGGATTTATACCAACCCAGAATATTCTGTGTCTATACTTCGGCATTTATTTGCTGAGCCCGAGCCATATCCACGTACATCAGTAGGAAATAACCTAAGTGATTTAGCAAAACACCATCCGAATCTGATCTACGGTATCGTTGATGAATTAGTTCGAAGTGGCAACAAAAATTCTTATTGGATAGCATACCGGGCTTGCCGAAATCTTGTGAAAAGAGAACCATTGAAAGTGATGGATTTGCTACGAGTCGATGAATACCGTTATAAAAAGCGCATTCATCGAAGAAAAGAAGTGCAGGACAACCACAATTACCGTTAAGGGAACAATTAACGTAAACCCGCTTTTTCGAGGGTCTGCAAAAGGCTTCGCTGGCGAATGCCAGGGAAGTATTGGTGGTGTTTTGCGATTTGAACCGTGACCGTTGGAATATGTTCGTGGCGGCGAGCGGTTCTGGCAATAGCATCGACTTCGGTTAGGTTTTCTGCGGTTAGAAGACAAATCATGACTGGAGTTTTAGCGGATATGTAGGTCTCCCATAAAGAGAGAGTGAAAATCTTTTCAAGCCAGCTAACAATTGCATGATGATCTGATGATCTTTCGTCCCATGTGAGCTGCATAAGAAAGGGGAGGCTTCCCGCAACCCCTAGTTCGAGAAAAGCGCGAAATATGACAGCTTGACTTTCAACTAGCTCCTTGATAAGTTTTCGAGCTCTGCGAGCGGTTAACCCGGTTCGTTCAGCGACATCAACGATCGACATTCGTGGATTGTCAATAAGAACGTTCAGTACCCGTAATTGCAGGTTCGAAAGTTCCATAAATTCGCCAGTGTGGCTCAATAACTGATGAGTCTCAATATTATGGACACACCCAAAACTTCGAAGGAACGTGCCCACTTCCCATAAATCCTGAGAATCACGAAATTCCGCGATCAGCGCATAATGCCCACCCGTATAAGACGCCGCTGCAATAATCTTATCGTTCTTCCCAAGCTCGTTAACGAAAGTTTCTTCATCTTGTGATCCATCGGTTGATAGCATCCCAAATAGAAAATCGGTTCCAACCATCTTCGGGGATAGGGTTACTTCATAGCTATGAATGATACCCGTTTCTTCAAGTTTTTTCACCCGTTTCTTAATTGCACTTGATGAAATCCCATACTTTTCAGCAAGCCGCCGAAAAGTAATTCGGCAGTTGGTTGATAAGTCGTTTAGAATGCCTTTATCGATTAGATCCAAAATGATGCCTCCAGAGTATGAGTTCTGATAAGAGTTCATCTACGAATATCAGGGCAATCGATGGGATAATTCTTCCTGGTTAATTGGTTGGAATGCGACCAACTTTCCATTTTGTGTGAGGGAGCAAATTCGTAGTGTCGATCAATCGGTCTTCAATTGCGTTCAGTTTTGCTTTCGCTTTTTCAAATTCTGAATGCGCGGCGATAAGGATTACACAATCGGCTTCCAAGGCTTCATCAAAAGAAACGGGCGTAAACCCATATTCTTCGAGTTCGTTCTTTGAAAATAGCGGATCATAGGCAAGAATTTCCTTTGGGTTAAATTCTTGAAGCTTTTTCAGAATTTGCAGACTAGAAGCAAACCGGGTTTCTTTGACATTCGCCCTGAAGGAGATACCGAGTAAACAAACCCGAGACCCCTTTACTGATTTCTTATGAGTATTTAGGCACCGAATAACTAAATCAATGGTATGGAGTGGCATACTATCATTAATGTATCGAGCATTTCGAAGTAGAGCAGAATTAATTCCTAGTTTTTCTGCTTTATTAATTAAAAACCAAGGATAGACAGGGATACAGTGCCCGCCAACCCCTGAACTGGGACGATGAATCATGCAGTGTTCACTTGTGCCTTCATTTGCCGCAGAAATTACTTCCCATACATCCACTCCAAGAGGTTCGCAAAGTTTTGCTAAGAAATTTGCATATCCAATATTGACATCACGAAATGTCCCTTCAGCTACTTTTACAAGTTCCGCAGCCAGGAGTGACGTTGTTTGTACCACATCACCAAAAACGCTATAGACGCCGACAGCTGCATTTGTGCTTGCTTCATCTATCCCTCCCACCACTTTGGGGTATTTATAGAGGTTGTGCTTGACAAGACCCACCATGAGGCGTTCTGGGCTATGTGCAAGTCCGAAATCCTTACCTGCAACTAAATTGCTCGCTGCTTCCAGTATTGGTTGAATAACCTCTTCTGTGGCTCCCGGGGGCATTGTGGTTGATGTTATGACTAAATCGCCTTTTTCTAAGCCTTTGCCAACAGCTTCGGCGGCACTTTTTAAAATCGAATAATCTTCATGTCTTTGATCATCGACTAACAAAGGAACGAGAAAAATTATAACATCAGATTCCTTCGCGGCCATGGTTCCATCAGTTGTAGCATGGAATCGCCCTAACTTAATGACTTCTTTGAGCGTTTCCGAAAGTTGAGGTTCCCCAAGTAAAGGAGACTCCCCTCGATTAATCTGATCGACCACTACCTGATTGGTCCTTACACCAATGACTTTAGCGCCTTCATTTGCGAAAGCAACAGCAACCGGGAGCCCCATATTTCCGATACCAACTAGATCAATTGTCACCTCACCTTTCCGAATCAGATGCAAAACCTCATCCGCTGACTTTCCATAGACTTTAACCATTCAGGCAACCTCGCGCACTTAGCACCGCAAGCGCACACTTAAGCATTTTTGTTAACAAATATCTTCTCTGAAATAAGAGAACTAAAAAATATCCTAGTTAAGTTATTTCATCTGCAATTTGTCGCGGAGAAACGCCAGAATCATCTGAATTATGTAGCTGAGCCGTCTAGTCCAGAAATGATTGGCTCCTTTTATCAATCGGAGATATTTTTCTTTCACTTGTAATTGGGCATAGATTGCTTCAGCTTCAACATAATTAACGACGTCATCATCACGACCATGAATAATATATGACGGACAGGGGACATACCGAATTGCCTCAGTAATGAGATCTGGATCCGAATCGGATGGTCGGATAGGGGCACTAATTGTGATAAGGGCGGCTGGAGAAGCGTCCATCGCTGCAGCGATGGCGATACTGCCCCCGAAGCTGTAACCGAGAAGAGCAACGCGAGACTCATCAACATGGGAGTGATTTCGGAGAAAGCGAAAAGCCTTAATTGTGTCTTGAATTTCTCCGATGCCTTGCCCAAATTTACCTTGGCTTTTTCCGATGCCACGATAATTAAATCGAAGGGTATTGAAGCTTCTACGCACCGCAGCATTCTGAATTGTTATGAGGCGACTATCATCCATCGCTCCACCATAGAGTGGATGTGGATGACAAAGAACTAACCCAGGTTGTTTTTCCTTCTCTGCAAGAACAAGCACACCCTCTAATTGAGGTTGATCACCATCTATTATGATATTTTGTTCGCGAGTTTCGGCAGCTTTAGAATCTCGTGCGCTGAACAATCTGGTCCACAACTCCGATTTGTATCAGGTGCTATTGATTCGAGCTTATCCCATCCTTTTAAACCTGCGTTCTATAAGTTTGAAAAGACAGCTGGATAAAGGGAAACGCGTTGGGATACGAAACTGCACCAAATTCTTAAAGTCCGTTTTTCAATTTGTGATACTGGAGTTGATTCCTTGGCCAAACATCCAAAACCCTTTCATGAGAAACTCGGGTTAGAAATTGTCGATAGTCATTCGCATTATCTATCCTATGCAACATTTCAATCATGGCAGGTTAGCTCTGATGCAATTCGACGAAGGATTCGAACCCGTACAGATATGACAGAAGTGGCAGTTCCGAAGCCAGATGAGGATTTTGCACAAAAATGGGTTAATGAACTCGATCGATATGGAATCAAACGCATTGGGATGATGGTAGGTCCGGAATCCTGGGATGAGTTTGCAGCAGCCCTCAAGAAATTTCCTAATCGGTTTTACGGCTATGCAAACATCAATCCCCTCTTACCTGAAGCAGAACAACAAGCACGTCATGTTATTACAAAACTTGGATTCCACGGATACAAACTCTATCCTGTTTTGAACAATTTTTTTGCTTATGGTGAAGAAGCTTACAAGATTTATCAAATTGCAAACGAGCTTAAAGTACCAGTGTTGCATCATTTTGGGATCTCAATTGGTGCGGGCGTAAATCTGCGATATGGTAATCCTTTGGATTTGCAACCCGCCGCTCGAGATTTTCCTAGTGTGAAATTTGGAATTGCTCACTTGGGTGCGGGAATGTTTCGGGAAACCCTATTATTGTTCTATCAAACTGATAATGTCTATGTGGATACATCGGGATCTAATGTGTGGATGCGCTATATTCCATATCCATCCGATTTGGAGGGAGTTTTGAAACGAACGTTAGAAGCGGGAGGAGCAAAGCGCATCCTCTTTGGGACAGACAGTTCAATGTTTCCCCGCGGATTCCGATATGATATTTTAGAAAAACAATTACGGATATTTAGAAAATTAAAGGTCTCCAATGAGGATTTACAGCGAATATTTTCAGGTAATATCCGTTCCTTGATGAGAGATTAATAGAAGCTAGCCTTCAGAATTAGAGCGCTTTTGATGAGGTTGTTCACTTTTTGGTTGCTGGCGTTTCAAAGGCTGTTTAGAATCAATACTATAAATCGCTTTAATGTATAATTTTCCATCGCAGCGTGGACAAAGACCAACATCACGAAACACATGATCGCCATCTTCGTAGGGTCCTTCGGTTTCAACTCCACACTTATCACATGCAATTAAACGCCGTACTTCTACAAATTCGAGTTTTGTAGGAGCACGGATACTTCGATAAACGAGAACTAGAAAAATTATCAGAAATCCTAATCCAAGACCCCACAAGATGAAATTGTAGGGTGGTTGTAGGAAGAATCCCCAGACCATGAAGATCACCACTAAGGTCGCAAGAAGAGCCCACCAGAATCGTTGACTTATGCCACCTGCGGTTAGCGCTGGACTGGGTTCACCCTCCGCTTGAATCATCATAATCTTCCCACCCACACCAGTAATTTGTTTTAGTTTTAAGCCTGATGGTTCTTTAATCTTGAAAGTGACCTTCATCGAGATGTGACTATTTCTTTGGTCGCCGTAACCGGTGTATGAACGAAAGGGTTTCCTCGATTTCTCGTTCTCTTGCTTCAATTAGTGGCCACATACTGAGCCCCATACTTTCTCCTGAGATTTCAGAAAAAAGATCAATGAAAAGACCTACTTGGTAAGCATACATATTGGATACAGTTTGGGAGGGGCGACCATGTTTGATATGGAATTCGACAAGAGCATAATCGCTCCAGCGCTGATAAATTTCAGGTTTCCAGAGAGTGGCGGCATCTAGTGGGAAATGCATTAAGGCATTTTTCTTGCCCACGTTCGGATAAAGAAATGGAGCTTGAAACGGATTTCCAACATTCCATTCAATATGAAGTAAATCTTGCGATTTGAGAGGATGGAGCTTGCAGTGTATAGCGATTTTGTCACGACGTATTTCAGCTGTGGACAGGTCATAGGAATGCCATTTCTTGGGTACATATAATGCAATTGGACCATCTGCACTTTGTAAATTATCTAAATGGCTTACTCGGCGTTCACTTGGAATTTCATGGTAGTGATAACTGCCCCCATAGGCTTTTGTCATATAATCAGCCATGGGGTTGAAATCTTCTGGAGTAATTTGTAGATCTTTGCTATCCCAATTGAAAAAAGTGCGGATGATATGTCCTGGGCGTTTTCCTTTGAGAAGTGGTTTAGCCCCATAATCCGCATTGAAGGCTATGATGAGAGGTTCAAAGAGCTTGCCCTCCTTGCGGACAATAACATAGATGGGCTCGTAATCATAGAGATGACGGGGCAGTAATTGGACAGGCCAATATGCGAAATATTGAATGCAGTAAACATTTTGATCAGCGGGATCACGGCTGACTCGATATTTCATTACACAGGTTGGAGAATTTTCGGAAGGAAAGATCACTTGGAAAAGGGTGCGAACATAATCTTGAAATTGTTGTGAATGCTGCGACTGGAGTCTGTCACGAATCTGATGAAGTACGCGGTGCATTTCCTTATCCCAAGGGATTTCACTTTTGGGAAGATCTACACCTAATACGGCTAGCTTTGCTCCAGTTAGGTTATCAGGAAATTCCCCTAGACAAAACAAAAAGAGCGTGTCTGCTATTCCTGCGAAATCCCGACCACGAATACGGTCCTTTATGGATGCAAATAAGCCTGTGGGTGACTCTGCAAGACCTAGATTCTTTGCCATGTCTGCTTGTTCTTCCTTAAACAAAGCTTGATCAACATATAAGGTTGGACAGAATTTCTGTGCTAGTCGGTAGTCTTCTTCCTTAGAGGGTGAGAGGGCAGGTTCAAATCCGGCCAATGGGAATGCTTTCTTCCACCGATTGATGGTTTGTGCATTGGGCGGCATCATCTAGGTCTCCAGTAGCTACACTCGGGAATAGCATAGAAACGAGCTATTATCTACTTTTGGGTAAAAAAGCCGATTCATTCCTAATTGGGTTAGGAAAGAGTTTATTTCAACTTAGTGTAACACCGAAGCTCGTGAAAAAGATAAGCCTTGAACAATTTCAATCATCGTCTGATATTCCTGGTCTTGTCGCTCTCAATCTCAAAGATTTGAAAACGAAAGCGACGTATTCTGCAGACCGATGGAACAAGCTCTCCCGATTGGAAAGGTGGCAACACGGAGGACCACGGCTCGATTTAGAGACCCTGGCACTTCATCTACAAATTATCGATGAGGCCGGAGGTGTAATTCTAATCGCTCGAAGGGCTGATCAAATAATCGGAGAATTAGAACTTCTTATAGAGAATCACAGGCCGGGAATCCAACAAGCGTTTATTATGTGGATGGTTGTCCACCCAGATTATCGTCAACAGAATATTGGCACACAGCTAGTACACCAAGCCAAACAGTTCGCTCAGAAGGCAGGAGCCACTCAACTGTTAACAATTATAAAAGACTTAGATGCCAGGCAATTTTTCCATATCATGGGATTCCGAATTCTTGAACAAGAAGGACTTTTTTCAAAACCCCTACAGTCCAAGGCGGAACCAATTCAAAGTGCCTGTATCCAACAAATTCCACTAGAATGGAAGTTGCGCAAACATCCACCGTTAGGCTTTGTTCCAAGTATCGGAATCAACTATCCCTCAAAATACCTTTGGACGTATCTTCGAAATCTGGAACAGCTCTATTCGATTTTGCAATCAAAGGCTCCACTACCCCAGCTATGGTTATTACGGGAAAACGAAAAGGAAGCCGTGACCGTTGATTATCAGTTTCTGAGGATCTGGTTGACAGAAGCTTGCGAACTTGATGATGATTTCTTAGTATCTGTGTTATCAATTGCTGAGCATCTAAGTTGGATGAATGGTGTAACCCAATTATCCACGTTCGCTCGGAGTAATCAATTCAGTTTTCTAAAAGCGCAGGGATACCAAATGAGACAAGTGCGACCAGTTATCAAATTGTCGCTCTAATTAGTCGGAATGAATAATACGACCATTCACCATACGAAATTGATGTTCAGATGCAGATAGAACTGCTGACTGATGGCTAACAACAATGATCTGGTCAAATGTTCGGGATAATTCATCCTGTAATAATCGAATGATGTTATTTCGGCGCTGAATATCTGATCCTGCAAAGGGCTCATCCAATAATAAAAATTGAGGTGCGGTCCCACGCCCATGAGGAAGAAGAGCAAGAGCAAATCCTAAACGAAGGGCAAGTAAAAACTGATCTTCTGTTCCACCACTGTACAGATTTGCTTCGACAAATTCACCTGCAATAGCTGAATAAACCTTCAGGCTGTAATCTTCGCTAAGTTTCGGAAACCTATATTTTCCGTCAGTAATTGTCGCCAAAAGGCGTTCCATAACACTTTCAACGCGTGGACGAACTTGTTCCCTCCCACGTTCAGCAACTTCGCGGATTAATTCTATTGTGCGAGAACCAGATTTAGTGTTCTCATCAAGGTGGGCTACTTCACGTTCCTTGACTGAATATTCGTCCAAGATGGTTTCACTGTTTTCGAGAAAGGCGGTGAGTTCTTGAATCCGTTCATTTATTGACTTTTGATTTGCCTGGAATCGAACTTTCGCTTCTCTTAGTTCTCTGACTTGTTGGTCGAACTTTTCAAATAAAGCATCGGAATAGGCTCCCACTTCCTCTGGCATTTCAGGAAATTTCAGGGTTGCTAATTGTTTTTGGAGCTTGTTCATCTTTGTTTTTGCACTAGCTAAGTCTTCTTGAGCTTCAATGATACCCGCCAACTGTTCTTCAATTGTTGCAATTCGGTCTCTAATTGAGTGCGCTCCAGCTTCGAGTTCTAGCAGTTTCTGTTCAATCGCCCTCATGGTTTCTAGCTGCTCTGAGATTTCGGCAACCATGGGCACCTTAATTCCTTCGAGAACTGCGGATGAAAATTGCTTTAGCTGTTTTTGGACTTGTTCTGCCAGAATTTGGATTTGGCTAGTAATTTCCAAATCTCGGGTGCGCTGTTCTTGTAGTTGAGTTTCGAATGTTTCTTTTGCGCGATATTGGGCAAGTTGCTCACTGAGGAGCTCTTCTCGTTTTCTAAGTTGATCTAGGTGGGGGGCAGCACGTTTGTATGAATAATAAGTTCTTCCTATATAACCCAAGAATGGAATTGCGGCCAAGAAGAGAACACCCCCAAGTAGCAGGTTAAAGAAGATTACACCGATACCCGCCCCGAGTAGTAAAATTGGAGGAACATAAATTAGTGGTGAAAAAAATCGTCGTTGGTCGACCTCAACTTTTCGGCGTTGGATTTTCACCTGTTCATATTCAACCATGAGGTCTTTTTGACCTGTAAATCCTTGAATCTGATTTTCAAGTTTTAAGACTCCTTCCCTTATCACTTGTTGTTTATCGACTAACTTTCTAAGCTGTACTGAACTTTCTCGGAACCGTTCAAACTTTGCCTTATCCTCTTTGAGATAATCTAATTGCTTTTGTTGGGTCAGAAGCTTTTTCTGTTGAGATTTGAGTTTGGAGAGATTTTTTATTTGTTTCTGTAATCGATCCTGTGTCTTCACCTGGTATTGGAGTTCTCGTTGAAGCTCGTCTTGTTCCTCTTTGACGTTCTTGTAGGCTTTTAATTTCACATGAGTTTGTTCACTTTTTGCAAGGTCTTGACTGATTTGTTTGAGCTGTTTTTCGAGCTGTGTTAACGCTTGCCGTTTTGTAGTGTGTTCTTCCCTTTGCTTGAGGACTTCATCTCTCCGGAGGCGTAGTTGTTGAAGAGTTTCTTTTTCTGACTCAAGGGCTTTTTTCAGGGGCCGGAGTTCTAAAGTAAGTTTGTCATCGGCGCGAGAAAAACACTCACGTCCCATCATAGCATTAATAACATGTCGTCGCTCCATTTTCGGCATTTGAGCTAGGCGATCCAAATCCTTTTGCAGTACAATATTGCTTGCTAAAAGATCGCTGAGAGTAATACCATTGAGTAAACCAGCAACCTCTTTGTCGACATTCTTTACCCCCGTAGCTAGTAATTTGGCTTCACCGGATGAAGAAATTTTATGAAGTTGCGCTTGGGACGGCCGTTTTCGGTGAATTTGACGCGTAATCCGAAAAAGAGTTCCTTCAATGTCAAATGAAAGCCGGACAAAGAGCTTCTCAGCATCATAATTAATCAGCCGATCTTTTTGCCCCATGGGAGCCTTATGTGTTCGCCCAAAGAGGGCAAATAGAATTGCCTCAAAGATTGAGGACTTGCCGGATTCGTTGGGTCCACTAATGGCAAGAATTCCCTGGGGGAAGGTAATCGCTAGATCAAGATGTTTGAAATCTCTGGTCTCGAGTTGGCGGAGAATGACCATTACTTTACCAGCCTCCTGATTCTTCTAGGAGGGTTTCTCCACGCTCCAAGGCTATTTGTAACAGTTTTTTCCGGGTAGGGTCCTTTTCTTGTTTCATGAGTGCTAAAACATATTCTCGGTATTCGGTAATTGGAGGTTTTAGCTCTGTTTCTGGCGAAGCGCGATCTGGTTCCGGGCTGATATAGTCGAGCTCATCGATTATTTCAGTAGAAAAACACTTGGCAAAGCCATGTCGAACAACTTCGGTTCGACGATACTTTTCAGCGGATTTGATAGTCATCACACCTTTGAGTCGAAAACGGAGAATGAGCTGAGGATTCCGAAGGCGATTAATTTCTTTGATAAGCATTTGATTGATATCAGCATCAGCAGGGATTGTGGTAGTAATTGTTTGCATTGGACGCGTATCTACAGGAACACGTTTGAGTTCGTGAACACCATCCGTATCAGCTTCTAGCCAGACGAAGCCTTTCTTATGGGATTCTTCAGCGAAGCTTACATGCTCTGTGCTCCCTGGCGTGCAAATCGTAGTATTACCTGCCTGTTGCTTCTGAAAGTCGTGGTTGTGACCGGCAGCGAGGTAAGTGAGTGTTTTCAGAACAGATTTTAGCGAAATATCAGGTTCATAAGGGAAGGTTCCGCGTAATCCCTCAACGTTATAGTGTGCAAGAAGTATATTCATATCTCCTTTGCCAGGGATGGATAACTGTGCAAGGGGATCCTCTGCGGGTAAGAGGGTGGGGTTAAACGAAATGCCTGATACTTCAATATCCAATCCTTGAATTTCGATTGTATTTGATTGAATTGTTTCCCACGCTGGATAAAATGTGACAAAGCCAGCTCGGGCGTATTCGAGCAAGGGTGCCACACCATGACGGCGTGCGCGTGGAACATCATGATTTCCGCTAATAATGTAAATAGGGATTCGTTTTTCGTGAAGTTTTCGAAATGCCTCCATGACATGGGCGCGAACGGGATTTCGTGGATTTAGTCCATCAAATAAATCACCTGAGTGTAAGAAAAGATCAGGTTTCTTGTCGAGGGCATGACCTATGACAGTATCAAAGGTTTTCAAAAAGTCTCTCTTTCGCTCATAACGTCGCGCCTGGAACCTCACTGCAGGAATATCTAAATGCGTGTCTGAAGTGTGAAGGATTGTAATCGGCACGAGTCATCAAACCTCGGAGAAGGTTCCTTTGAGTTTAACTTCTTTTTTACGTTCCTGGGCCAGTTGATGATCAATTCCAGCTGCTTTTC
>CAYFXY010000003.1:20310-24339 GCA_964347205.1 uncultured archaeon | reverse complement strand
GGCTCTCTTTAAGCGAGCAACGACGTCAATATCCGCTCCACCTTCTTTAGTGTGGCGGGATCGTACTTTTATCATTACGGGGGTTCGAGTGATATCCCCTACTACCACCGCTTCTCCTACGTTTAATCCAGGTAAGTCCTGAATGAGGTCTGCACTCATTCGTTCTGAGGACTGTTCAATTGCTGTTTGGTCCCGAGGATTGGTGATTTTTAAGACAATTTGGCTATTGCACTGGCTAAGGCTATCTGGATGAATTCGGCCCGGGCGTTGACTAATCAAAAGAAGAAAAACTCCGAATTTGCGACCCTCCTGAGCAACACGACGAATGATAGAGGCTGAGTGGGTGAAAGTATCAGGCGGGACAAAAGTATGAGCTTCTTCAACAACAACAAACACAGGATATTCAAACTCATCGGATGCAACCGCATCGAAAACATCACGAAGAAGGCGACTCACAATATAGTCAGTGCTCCGATGACCAAGCCCCGATAAATCCATGACCGCAGCATGAAATGGTTTAATGATTTTTTTAATTGGAACACCTGTTCGTGAAAAAACTCGAAGGCGGCGTAGCCGGTTAATGTATTTTACCGCGTTACGGGCACCATCCCGAATTTCTTTCTTCTCCTCCTCATCTTTAGTCACAGCATCCAATTCAGCAAGAATATCTTCCATCAGATAGACCACATTACGTTCATTTAGGCGATTCAAGGCGGCTTCTAAACCCGCACGAATATTTGTGAACTTCTCTCCAATTCCACAGACTCGGCAAAGCTCGTCAAAATCAAGATCAACTAGCCGAACCGTATATTCTTCGATATGCCCAATGTCTTTCTTGCTGTATCGACCCGTGCTTTCAGGATTCTGAAACACCGTCACATTATCCGAGAAATGATGTTTTTCATTCTTCTCGGTTTGACTCAGAAAGACATAGTCAGCATGAGGATCGATAATTATGATGGTAGCTCCACGTTCCATTAATTCTTCGATAAGTACCCCGGTCAGATAGCTCTTACCAGCTCCAGTTTGAGCTAGAATAGCAATATGACGTCGGAATCCGTTGATACGGAGATGGACAGGTATTTGGGGGCGGGAGATGAGGTTCCCGACATACAGGCTAGCATCAGGTGGATAAGCATAAAATCGGGCGAGAAGATGATCAGGTGCAATGTAGATTGGATTTCCAGGTGTGACGGCGCGACGAGGGAGCAGGATCCGTGGAGGATGCCCTTTCTTAGTCGGCACGAGGTATCCGAGGATACGGGCAACCCCCCAAGTTTTAACATCATCAATGCCAGCATCTTTGATACGATAGATAGCTTCGATATCTAAATCTCGACGCAAAGCAAGACTTTGGGAAATAATACGTTCAACTTGCGCAAGCACTTGAACAGGAGTGAGAACTCCCTCGACTAGTTCTTCAGATTTCACTGTGAGGTATTCAAATTTAGGTGGATATCTTTTCCGATCACTCGCAAAGTAGAATTCAGTAGCTTTAGCTTCTTCCACAATAAATCCTACAGGTTCATCACTTTGGTCTTCGGACATATCGGGTCCTCCTATCTCGGCGTTTCAAAGTTAATGAAAGTTTCAATTCCTTTTCGACTAAGGGTTCATACAGAGTTGTCACATCACTATCTGGAAGCCGAGCTTCTTGATCTGCACGAACTAGGTAGACATTATACAGTTCAGGACCACCATACTCTCCACGAAGTGTTTCTAAAACCTCGATTACACGTGAGGGGGAGGGATCTAATAGGCGTGAAGCAGTGATCTCTGATATGCGTGTTGGTAAACCGGCATTAAAAGCCGGCATATCAATACGAATGGGTGTATCATTATGAGCTAACTTAGCACAGAAGGTTACAAAGGTTGGTAACCGAAAGGTCTCCTTCATGACAGGAATAGCCCATTTTTCAAACTCTTCTTCTCGTTGATAATCATCATAAGCTAAAATGAATCGGCGGCGAACATAGGCCGCAGGATCTTTTGATTCATATTTGAATAAGGGAACATCCGGATAGGGTTCGATTGGGGTGGTATAACCAGCAGTATCGGTCCAGGCCTGAATAAGAGCAAAGTCTGGTCGTGGTCGACGCAGTTCATAGAGAAAATCCCAAATCAGGTCGTATTGGTCTTTGTTTAGCGAAAAACCTCTGAGCATACGTCTTGCAGAGAGAGATTGCTTTTTCACAGTATCAAATAGTTCGCTAAGTTGTGCAAAATTTGATGATGAAAGCTCCGACTCCAAGTCGTGTAAAATTTCCGTCTTTAGACTTTCAAGAAGAATCCGGGTTAGATGTCGAGCTACCGAATCCTTGCTAATCCCGAGTATCAAGATCTTTCTCTTTTGGCATTCTTGGAGTAGATGAATGAATGTCTGCATGCACCGTAAATACAAGGCTCGTTCTCCCGGATAGTTGAAGGCAATAGGAACGTGGGTAATCCGGCCATACAAAGATCCGTCAATAAGAACTAAATCCACGTCAGTTGTGGATTGAATTGCTTCAAGTGCGACTTGATGTTCGACGAGTTCAGATCGTAAACTTACAAGATCAATGAGATGTTCTCGTGGAGTAGCAATCATGTGAGCATTAGTTACTACCTTGCGGAGAGGTTTCCCCCAAGAAGTAATTGCACTCGCACGGCAAGTATACATGAAGGACCCAGGCGCGTATTCACGAATTGAGCGCCCACTGTCTACCGCAATGATTCGTAAATCTTGGGGCTTTAATGGGGGGAGTTCGCGCCATTCATTTTGAAAAGCGTTTTTCAAAAGTCCATCGAGTTCTGTGGCTTCTTCACCGGTGAGTCGGCGGCGAAGGATATCTCGCTTTTCTTTAAGCTCCTGGAGAAATAGATCAAGAAAATGTGGCATCGAACCGTCGCCCCACAGTATGCTTCACAGAGCTGGTTTAGCCCCTTTAAACCTAACCCACACAATCCGATAAGTTAAATCACCCAGTCACAATGAGTCTTAATTAACAGGTGCGCAATTTCTAGCATTCTGAAGCGAAATTTTACATTCTTTTATTACTAATCACCAAAAGAGTAGGGCAACTAAACTATAAATGGTAGTATGTAGTAACAGAATATTACCACCAAAATGGTGATTCGAACAATGCAACTTGCTGAAATAATCGTCTTCATCGTCATACCCTTTCTCATCATCTGGATCTTTGGATCACTAGTCCTTTGGCTAGCTGGAAGGGTCGTATCCGGTGGCAACGCCAAATTTACTGATGCCCTCATAATCTCTCTCCTTGGTGCAATCATCAATACAGCGCTAACATTTGCATTAGATCTTTGGGTCCTCCCACTTCTCCCCCCAGGATGGGAATTACTTGGTCTAGTACTACCACTGATCATCATTCTCATTGTTTACATATGGCTAATTATGCGTTTCTTTGATACTGGAGTTGCTGGAGCTCTCGCCGTTGGTATCCTGTATATAATCTTCATGATTATCATATTGATAATCTTGGGCTTCATAGCAGTCATGCTTCTATTTCTGCTTTTGCCATTCTTCCCATAGAAAAAAGGAGGGCGGTCCTACTCAATGGGGCTCCCCTTCCTCACCTTTTTTTAGTCTAAACAATCCTAAGACTTAAACTAGGCTACTTCCTTGCAAGTATCCAAAATATTGGAGTGTATATGAAATCTGGCAATGCCCAATCAATGCCCTTTTCATGGAGAAAGTTAGCTTCACAGTGAATTTCTGTTTTTATGATTTGATGATCGAAAGTGGATGATAAGACTCCAAACCGTATTTGCTGAAAGCCGAATTTTGATAATTCCCAAGGGAGATGGGCTCCAGTATACGGATTTGCACCTAATCTAGTTAACAGTGTCACGATTGGATAAGGTGGTTTAGGTTTGATATGGTGAGTATTCGCATGAATTTCGATACGTCCTGCGTAATCAGGTTCAATACATGCGAGAACCCCGTTTGGTTGAAGAATGTCAAATACTTCGGTAAGGGCTTGAGCTTGGTTCGGTATCCACATCATCGTGAAGTGGTATAACGCA
>CAYFXY010000003.1:0-20300 GCA_964347205.1 uncultured archaeon | reverse complement strand
GCGATAGCGTCTGCAAATAGAAGGTGTAGCGATTGTATGAAGAGATTCTTCGCAACTGCTTGGGCTAGTAAATTATAATCGATGTCGAATCCTAACACAGAACTGTGTGGAATGTGGATAGCGAGTTCCGGAGTAATGGCACCTGCTCCACAGCCAATGTCGAGGCAAATGGGAGCCCGGTTCCATTTGGTTTGTTGATAAAAGAATTTACGAGTTGGTCTCGTCCGTTGGGCCTGGTCTGCAAGAAATGTGGAAGTGTAGGGTTGCACTTGTTGGTGCCTCCTACTGTTTGGAAGTTTCGGGATATTGTGAGTTGTTGATCATCCACCAACGTTCTGAGGACAGCAGACCTCCTTATAATCGACGAAGAGAGGGCAGCCACCACCACAAGCTTTTAGGAGTTCACAGGAGAGACATTTATCAGCGATTTTTTTGTGCCCTCTCAAGGCTTTGGCTGTTGGATGATTCCATATGGTTTTCCAATCCGTTTTAAGGAGATTACCAAGTGGCTCAAAGTAACTCTGGCAGGGTAATACATCTCCGTTAGGCTCTATTGCCAGACTTGAATAGGCGGCACTGCAGCGTCGAGGACCTAGCCCATATTCGGTGGGATCAAAGTTGCAATATTGTGTCGGTGAATACCAAATAAGACGAATGTCATGTTCGGCAGCTTCTGCGAGAATATCTGTAATGATGTCATCTAGGTCTTCTTCGGGAATTGCTTGTTCGTCAGCTACTTCTTTTCCACTTCCGGAGTAGATGAGCCCATTCATGGCAAATTGCTTTTGACCTAATTTTGCTAGGAATGCAACAGTTTCTGTCAAAGTAGGGCGATTGAGTTGGGTCATGGTGGTATTAGTAAGGGTGTAAATATCTGTGGCGATGAACCGTTTCAACCCTGCAAGCGTTTCTTTCCATGCACCTGGAGTTCCTACCATTTGATCATGAATTTCAGGGAGATGTGACTCGAGAGTAATTTGGACATAATCTAACCCCGCGTTAACTAAATCATTCACCAACGGTTTTGTCAGACGCCGTCCGTTGGTTACTAGACCAGCAATAATCCCGATTTCTTCACTGTATTGAATAAGTTCTACAAGATCGTCGCGGAGAGTAGGCTCGCCCCCGGTAAATGTAACATGCGGAATAGCTTGATCAAGAAGAGTGTCCAATATTTTTTTCCATTTAGCCGTATCGATTTCTTTAGTAGCATCCCATCCACGCCGTTCAGGGGGAACGTAACAATGAGAACAATTGTTGTTACACCGATAGGTGAGAGCTAGGTCAACTCGATAGGGAGCTGGCGGTTCATGTGAGAAAGGTTCTACTTCCCCAAAATCAAAGGTTTCGATTGGAGAAACGTCCGGTTCTGCGATGAATGACAGAATCTTGTCTTTTAGCTCATTATAATCACTGCGGATAACATCAGGTTTTGAACCACGGTATTTTCCACGGATGAATTCGACGATTTCGTCATCCGTTTTTCCTTCCACAGCGGCAATAGCGTAATCATAGCCCGTCTCATTTAAGAAAAGCAAGCGCGAGGCATCAATAACAATTGTGCCACCTTTGGGATCTTTTCGTAAATGAAATCGGTGGCCTTCTAGGTCGCCTTTACCGAAGAGGATCTTGTCACTTTTTAACACCATACGTAAAGCTCCTGATTGAAGTTGTGTCTTCCTTTTCAAACCATCAACAAAAGTCTATCGAAGTTGTTGCCTCCCTTATAATTTCGTTGATTTGACGAGACTAATGGCTTAGTAGTAAGGCTTTTCGGGGTTAGTCTGTTATCAGATACTGTTAGCTAGTGTGATTACTATGTCAAAAATCGATGAAATGGGGCAATTAGCCCGAATCTCAAAACTAGGGCCTATTGCCCGACGTTATTTCGCGATGAATGCTTTTGATGGGACGCTTACCGTCTTAGGAATTATCCTGGCATCACATTTTGCTATGCACTTAAACGCCAGTGCTATTCTATCCGCGGGTATCGGTGCTTGTCTAGCTATGATGTTTTCGGGTCTAGCAGGGACATATTTGGCAGAAAAAGCGGAACGGGAACGGGAACTGCGTGAGATGGAACAAGCCATGTTACGGAAACTTGACAAAACATTATATAAACGGGCAACGCGCTTTGCGATCATTGTTTCGTCATTTGTCGATGGCTTCGCTCCATTTTTGGCTGGGCTGATACTATTAGCTCCCTTTTTCATCGTGATCGTGAACCCAATATTGTGGAATACCGCTGTGACACTCTCTGTGATAATTGGGTTTACTCTCCTCTTTCTCCTAGGAATTTTTCTTGGTCGAATATCGGAGCAGAATCAATGGCTCTATGGTCTGCAGACTTTAGCGACCGGAGTCGGAACTGCAATCGCAATTATTCTCTTAGAATTCTTTCTCACCTTTTAGAATCGTAAATCACAAGAAATCTGGGCGCCCTAAACTATCCTGTGCCAGTAGATATACTTGTAATTGCTTTAAGCGCGGAGCTGCAGCTTTAAGATCCATAAGGGTATGACTATCTGATCCAACATAGAACTTTGCTCCAAGGGTGATAAGTCTAGCAATGATAAACTCTGAGGGATGCATTTGCCCCCAAGGATGATTTAATCCACGCAAATTAATTTCAATAAGAATGCCAAGTTTTTGACATAATTCACCAAGAGCATATGTGCGATTTAGCCAAAGGTCCCTGATTTTCTGATTGAAATCATAAAGGGGTACAAACCGCATCACCCCATCGATGTGGGCGATGCCATCAAAAAGTCTGGATTGAATAGCCCCATCTATTTCATTAAAATACCGTTGAATGATTTCCAGTAGGCCAATTCGTTTTACCAGAACATCCATTTCAGGTTTAGTGGTCACCGCGAGAGAATCTATTGTATGCACGGAGCCAATAAAATAATCAAAGTCTTTTCGAAAATCATCACAAAATTCGGCAACAATTGGTGAACGGTCAGAATAAAAATCCACTTCCAATCCCAATGAAGTACTTGGAAACCTTGCGTGGATTCGATCAAATTCCTCAAGAAGCCGTGATAAACCATCATAATTGAGATAATCCCGGCGATTAAGAAATGCAAGTTCAAAATGGTCTAAGTAACCAATGTGAATGGATAATTGCTCAGCTAATTGAGCGGAAGCCTCAAGAGATGTTTGAGAGTCAGGGCTAAACTCGGAATGAACATGCCAATCATAAACGGGATCATTAAGGAGCATTGAATATGTCACACAGAGATTTTCAATCGGTTTAACAGTGGTAGTCTTTTCATGATAACAGATTAGCGAGAGCCTGTGATTTTTATTAATTGATTTCTCCCATAAGGATTTATGAATTAGAGGTATGAATGAATTGAACCGACTATCATCGGATTCACTGTTTAAAAAACAATCTTTAGAGAAGAGATTTCTTAGAAACAAACCGCTACGGATTGGTATTCTTGCACTGTACTATTGAACGCGCTTATAGCGGAAAAACACAACTAGTGTGATTAGGCTCGCTAGAATAAGTCCCGTACTGAGAAAGAGAGGTCCCCACGCGGTAATGGGGTTAAATGGCTCCTGCCATCGATAGAGATTGATTACCAGTTCAATCGTGCGATTTTCATACGGTGAATATTCATTGATAAAGGTGAAATACCACACATCTGATTTTGGGATAATAAATTCGCCACTATAATCGGTGGCCGGTGCTAGGTAATTATAGATCGAATAGCAAGTGTAGGGATAACCGGCCTCGGTGCTGAATTTAAATTTGTCATAATTTACTTCGTCTGAAATCCAGAATTCGACGATGTCCGATACGTTGAATGAAAAAACCAGCTTATCGTTTTCTGTAAAATTAAAGTGGACTTCCCAGTGATGAGGAAAAGGTGTGGGGTAGGTCTCGAAAAGAATTGTTTCATCATAGATCAATTCAATAAAATGCCAATCGGCTCGAACAATTGAGAAGCTAAATATCGTCAGGAACAAAAATCCGAAAATCGGAGTCCGCCGACGCATGCGAAGTTATTGAATTTGGACTTATTAGTTCTTGCCAATTTGCTAATTTGCGTAAATTAGCCGTGATCAAAAAGGGTTTAACAGCTTTTCATATAGGGCTATCTTCGGTAAAAGCGAAGGTTCTAAAAGTAAGCTTTTCTGTTGAGCAAACCACCAGATTTTATTGATTTATATGGAGGGATTACTTCTTCGTGTCTGATGTGAAGTATAAGAGCGCGACTCGCTATCAGCTATCGGCATTACGTCGGTATCCAGGCGTCTCTATTCTAGCGAGTGCTTTCGCACTCTTTGCATCATACCTTCTCACCCTCCCTGCGATAGTGTTGGGGAATGCTATTGATATTCTTGATTCGCAAGGTTTTACCCTTATCTTTGTTTTTCAGATTTGGACTATCGTAGGCATCGCTGCAGCTCTGTTCGTTACTATTCTTCTGGTGGGTTATGCGTTTGCCATTATTACGCTGCGCTGGGAGCGAGATGCTCGCCAAGAGTTTTTTGAGTTGGTTCAAGAAAATAGTATGACTTTTCACGATCAAGTAGATAGTAAGCAGTTACTCGCTGTGGCCATGCAGGATGTTCGATGGGTTCGCTTCTCCTTAAATCCAGCCCTTCGAAACATCATCTCTGCGATTGGGACTCTGGTGATTGCTGCATTCTTTCTCGCCCTGATGGATATTTGGTTGGGAATTATTATCGTAGTTGGCGCTCCCCTCTATCTATTCTTTGCGTACCGATACGCGGTAAAAGTCGAACCTGTGCGAAGAGCCCGTTCTGAGCAAAATGAGCGTCTAACTGCTGTGAGTCAAGAAGTCTTTCGCGGAATTGAAGTTGTTCGAGCCTTCGGGACTGAGAGTCGGGAACAAGAAAAATTCAACGAAGTAGCTGGAGAATACATGCACCTCGCTACTCGTGAAGGAAGACTTGGGGCCTTTTATATACCTACCATAATTCTAATTGCTCTAACTAGCCTGGCGTTTATTTTCGGGGCATATCAGGTCTTAATTGGCGCATGGACTGTTGGTTTGCTCGTTCGAGCTTTAGGGCTATTAGCAGCGGTGGATGGGTTTAGTTTTATGCTACCGCGTTTCCTACTTGTCATCCGCGGAGGCAATGTCAACGCTCAACGAATTATCAACCTCTTGAATTGGAAGGATCCCCTCCAAGAACCAGAGTTTGCAGTTACAAACGTTGATTGGACCGGCGATATCGTTTTTGACAATGTGAGCTTTCAATACACGAGTGAAAACGGGGATAACAGTTCCTACGCATTAAAAAACGTAAATCTGACTATCCCGGGTGGTTCTCGAGTGGCTCTTATTGGAGGACCAGGTGGTGGAAAGAGCACAATTTTGAAGCTCCTTTTAAGACTCTATGACCCCACAGAAGGCCGAGTCCTGGTAGGAGGGGTTGATTTACATGATGTCAATACCAGAGACGTTCGTGCCGCAGTGGGGTTGGTTGAACAGGATATTTTCCTATTCCGAATGAGTGTTCAAAACAACATCGGGTTCGGTTGTGTCGAAGCTTTTGATGACGAAATCATTGAGGCAGCAACAAAAGCTCAAGCTCATGAGTTCATCACGCAATTACCCAACAGCTATGAGACTGTCATAGGTGAACGCGGCATGACTTTGAGCGGAGGGCAACGCCAACGCCTAGCGATCGCACGAACTTTAGTACAAGATCCGAAGATTCTTCTTTTGGACGACTCAGTGAGTGCCATTGATGCGCAAACTGAATATTCGTTGCGAAAAGCCTTAGACGAGGTAATGAAAGGGCGTACCAGTATTACCGTTACTCAGCGACTCCGAACTCTTCTCGAATCAGATGTGATCGTGATTGTTGATAAGGGCGTAGTTGTAGCCACCGGTTCGCACAATGAACTGATTCAGACATCAAAGCATTATCAACGAATTTTTGAACGATTACCAGGCGCTTTATCATTTGTTCATAATCTATCCAAACAGGAGGGGAGTAACTAATGGCAATACGCCGTGGTCCCACTGCGTTAGCTAGCGAAAAAAGTAAGCGCAGTCGGTCGCTTCGGGTGCTCCTTGGGTCGATGTTTGGATATCTGGGGCGGTTCAAAAAACTCATTGTAATCGCGGCAGTTTTAGCAATTATTGGGACAATCTTTCTTGCAATTGATCCGTTGTTCCTTTCCATGGGAATTAATCTTGTTTTAGTACCTGGTGCTCCATTAGGTGGTGTTTTCTTCTTAGGCCTTCTTTATGTGGTTTTTCGAGTTATTAGTTGGTTGTTGAATTCCTTATACACTTGGATTCTTTCCGGAGCTCAAGCTGGATTCGTCCGAATTCTCCAACAAGACGCGTACAAACAACTTGTTGGTGCAGATTTGTCATATCACCGAACGGAACGAAGTGGTGATGTTACTTCAAGAGTAACGACAGATACTGATAATCTAGCAGCTGGCATCCAGATTGTCATTGATTTTTCAAGTCAGATGCTTTTACTAGTTGCCACATTTGTTATTATGTGGCTCACAGCACCATTAGTAGCCTTAACGGCCCTAATTGTAATCCCTGTGGTTATTCTCATCGTGGTGCTCTTCGGAACTGTTGGGCAGCGAACTATGCTAGCCTCGCAGCGTGCGACTGGTTATGTCTCCGGGCAAATTGCCGAAAACCTAAGTGGCATTCATATTGCGAAGGCCTTTAATCGTGAAGACGAGACGGCAGACACATTGAGTAAATTGAATCAGGAATCTTATCGTCATGGCTTTAAGTTCATGATGCTTATGACGCTGATGCAGCCAATGGTGCGTGCAACCGGAATTGCAGCAGTAGCTGCGGTTTTATTTGTTGCGGGAAGTCTTGCGGTTGGAACTGCTCCACTTCTAACTATTGGTGAGGTATTTCTTGGAGTCATTCTCATACAGCGTTTTCTGTGGCCCTTATTGATATTAAGCATGATGGCTACTCAGTTCCAAGCAGCTCTAGCGTCCATGGATCGACTCATGGATGTGCTTGAAAAAGAGCCTTCAATCAAAGATAGTACAGATGCAGTTCCTCTTCATCCCGAAAGTGATGGAATCACTTTTGAAAATGTTACCTTCAGTTACATAGATGGCACAGAAGTCTTAGAAGATGTGAATTTTGTCATAAATCCGGGAGAATTAGTTGCTATCGTTGGACATACAGGAGCGGGCAAAACAACAATCGCAGCACTCATTAATCGGTTTTATGATCCGCAAAGTGGGACCATCCGAATTGGAGAACAAAATATCCGAGAAATCACTTTAGAATCGCTTCATGATACTGTGGCATTAATCGCCCAAGAACCGTATCTTTTTGATGATACTGTTTTGGAGAATATTCGGTATGGGAGACCAACTGCTACAGATGAAGAAATTGATACCCTTTCAAAATTAATTGGAGCTCACGATTTCATTGAAGTACTTCCGCAAGGTTATGAAACTCTTCTTTCCGAGGGAGGGAAGAATCTTAGTGCAGGACAGGTGCAAATGATTTCCATTGCCCGAACAATGTTGGCAAATCCAAAGATTCTGATTTTGGATGAAGCAACCAGCCGCCTTGATGCGTATTCTGAATCCTTAGTCCAATCGGCTCAAGAAAAGCTGTTCGCGAAACGGACAACTGTAGTGATTGCCCATCGGTTGACAACGATTGCAAACGCTTCACGAGTCTTAGTATTCGAAAATGGAAGGCTCATCGAACAGGGAAGCCACGATGAACTCTTAGCTCTTGGCGGTCATTACAAAGCTCTTTACGACACATATTATGCTCATCAATCTGCAGAAGAGATTTCAGAAGAAGCTTTGAAGATTGCTCAAGAAGAATTAGCGAAAAGCCTACAAGAACCATCTGCGACATCTAGTTCAGAGGAGAAGAAACACCGTTAATTCGAACAATTCTTGGCTAGATTTTGCAAAGTCTCAAATAGCACTAACAATTAAAAGGAATTTAATTAGCCCTAAGGGAGCCGATTCCTATTGTAATTAGTAGTATTATCTTCCGAAATAGCGGACTAGCCACTGACCGAGACTGGTTATAATGATGCTGACTCCGATGAAGACAATGAAATATCCGCTGAATACTGTGAAGTTGTTATTCAGTATCAGGTTATTTGCCGCCCATGTAACACCCGCGCTCGAAACGATTCCACCAATTGATTCTATTTGTCGTCGATAAGAATCTCTAAAGATAACTCTAAGAATAAGCACAATGACGTTAATGGCAACAGTTCCAAGGGAGAATTGGTAAATCGCATTATACACTATAACGTGCATTCCAGGATTTTGAGGAACCCACCACCAAAATCCAAGTGTAATTTCGGTCCATGCAATGTCGACGAAAAAGTTGATGATATGCGCTAGCAGGTTAGGAGTGAAAACAATCAGCACCGCAATTAGGATGATAATTAAACCCGCTGTGACTGCGCCCAGAATATCCGGATCTTCACGCGTTGTTTTACCCATTTTATTACCTCTGATATCGATGCTTAACTGTTAGGTCTCCCCCTTTATCCGACGCTTACGTCGAATCGAGTTCAATGCAGCAAGAATGATTAGAACGCCAACAAGTAGACCAATTAATGGACCTATTAGAAACCAGACTTGTATTTGGTAGACGAGAGCAAATCCTAAGACAATTATGATGACACCCACAATGATGCCACAAATTGCTCCGCCACCGGTGAAGCCAAAACACTCTTCTTCAGCTCGTTCACCGTATTTCTCCCGCCAATGACGTTTGATGGGAGTTAGAGGAGCACCACATTTTTTGCAAAAATCTGCTTCATCTGTGTTCTCGGCACCGCATTTTTGGCAATAAACCATGAGGAACACCTCACACAGCAGTAGTATCCTTTCTCTTCTTAAGATTTTGGGGAATCCCTGCAATTATATTTAAAACAAATCTCGTGAAAGAGAAGTTTTTATTAATTCAGTTACAAGGAATTATATGGGGACCTGGTGTCAAACCGGACCGGAGTGGCAAATATTCAGGCACTTCTCTCCCCTAGAAACCATTCCCTCTCCCCTCCAATTGTGTCCTTTTTAGAGGTGTCTGGATTGCCATAGCTCCGTTCCCCATAACTTTATTTCAATTTTTATAGAGCCCAAAGGATTAAATTCCTGGTTTCAGGAAAGCGAATTCACGATTTGACTGGAATGAAAAGGCGTGAAAATCCTCTTCATCGAACCTCCGAAGCAGCCATGGTTTATTATGGGCGACTATCGTCCACCGCCACTGGCTCTTTTATGTTTAGCAGGATTTCTTGAAGCCAATTACTCAGGTATAGATATCCAGGTAATGGATTGCCAATCGGAGGAAGCGGGGTGGGATGATGTTCAGAGACGAATTGAAACCTATAATCCCGATATTGTCGCTCCCAGTACAGTATCGTCATGCAACGCGGATATAACTATTCGAGTAGCAACATTGGCGAAATTGGTCAACATAGAGATTGTTACTGTTGCAGGGAGTCAGCATTTCTCTGCATTAGCTCAAGAAAGTTTAGAAGCGTTTCCCCAATTAGATTGCATCGTGCGGGGTGAGGGGGAAATATCGCTTTTAGAGCTTGTTCAGACGATTGAAGAAAATGCATCACTATATCGAGTAAAAGGGCTTTCATTCCGAGAAAAGGGTAAGGTTGTTCACAACCCGGATCGCCCTATGATTTCAGATTTAGATAGTTTGCCTTATCCGGGATATCATTTTGTGCGGGAACACATGGAGGAATATCGATTTCCTGCGGGAAAGAATTTGCCGTTTGCTCTTGTTGAAGGGGGACGCGGATGTGCGCATTCCTGTTCGTTTTGTGGTCAATGGCGTTATTGGGGGTCCTGTCGCCAAAAATCTCCACAACGGGTCGCAGACGAGTTTGAATATTTGTACCGAGAGTTTGGAAGTCGGTTTCTTTGGCTTACTGATGATTACATTCAACTAAATAATTGGATGAACACGCTTTGCGATGAATTGATGGAGCGAGGGATTACCGACGATTTGTTGTGGTTCTTCCAAACACGCGTCGATGAGATCATATCAGGCCAAGAGTTACTTCCAAAATTACGTGAAACCGGTTTACAATGGGTGATGACCGGGCTAGAAAGTCATGACTCAGAGCTGCTTGAAAAGTACTGTAAGGGTATCGATGTGGAGATGGGGAAAAAAGCAATTACTTTACTCAAGGAAAATAATATTTTAGCCCAAACAACTGCCATAATTGGGCATCGTGAAGAATCCCATGAATCAATTCAAGCATTTCGTGAATGGATTAATGAAGTAGACCCAGATATTGCGGTCTTTATGACAATGACCCCATACCCCGGAACCCCCCTCTATGAAAAAGCCTTGAAGAATGGATGGATTGAGGACCCACGATGGACAAGATTTGACATGGTAAATGCAATTATGCCCACAGAACATCTAACCCGAGAGGAAGTACAAAATGAGCTTTACGCAACCTATCGATCATATTATGGCTGGCGACGTCGAATCGGGGGGACACTATCTCTAAATCAAGTGAAACGAACCTACTATAGGCATATGATGTTGAAAGGATTTCTCAACACTCTCAAAGGACTATTCAAAATATGATAAGCAAAAAACGCCCCTCGGATTTCGCATTAATTTCTCTTTTCATATCTCTGCTTGGATTGAGCTTTGTGCCATTATTCTTATTAAGTTCACCCCCCGTTATAATTCCCTGGCAGACGCGATTAATCGGATCAGCATTCTCGATTATTTGCATTCTAGGTATTATTGCCGCAGTCTCTCCTGCCCATTGTACTTGCTCGTCCAAACCTGTAAAGAGCCAACAAAAGGATAAGATAGATTTTGTAAACGAAAAACCCTATAGTTCTGACATGCAAAAGGAAGGGCACCACCCAACATGTGGTCGGTATCTTGATCATGTGATAAGGATTAAACATCGTATCCTGTGTGCAGGGTGCACAGGCCTCGCAATTGGAGCAGTAATTGCACTATTTGGAAGTATCCTATTTTTCTTTTTTCAATTCCACTTTATATTGATTGGTTTCACCTTCTGGCTAGGATGGGGGTTCGTTTTGATTGGATTATTACAGCACTTCTTCTATCGTGTCATTCGCATTCATCACGGAATAATACGGCTATTCCTTAATGTGCTCTTTGTTGTGGGTTCATTTTTCCTCCTAGCAAGTTTAATGCAGCTAACGAACAATTTCATCCTAGGTGTCTATTTACTAGTCCTCATTATCTACTGGATTTTTACACGGATAGTCCTGTCCCGTCGGTCGCACCGTAGAATTTGTATGTTCTGTGAAATTCCTGATTGTCCACATTCGAAGGCTTAAGAGAATCGATTACCGTCGTCGACGCATCGAATAAATGGCACCAGCCACAATAAGAACACCAATGATTACCAGAATAATTGGCCAGAAGTAGTCCCAGATACTCCATCCAAAGAATAGACCAACTGCTCCGAGGACAATAAAGAGGCCGAAGATTAAGCCACAAATTGCTCCGCCATAGGGCAGACCGAAGCATTCATCCTCTTCTGAGCCGTAACAATCTTCTTCTTTCTTTTCTACATAGCGTACTTTTTTTTCCTCTGCAAGATGAGCGCCACAACGGGCACAAAACTCTGCGTCATCATCGTTCTCATAATTGCAGGCAGAACAAGTCTTCATGAGAAGCCACCTTGGCTCTACCATCAGGGTCTAAGCACTTAAAGTTTTCAGGTTGGTATAATTACGGGGGTTTTGTCTCTTTCAGGCATAGAATCCAGGTTGTTGTTGTTGCTGGTCGGTGGGGATGCCAAAATTATGACCGAAGGTCCAAATGACCATGAGCATGCTACGAAACGCGTCATCAATAGCTTCGAGGAGTGCTGATTTCGTTAATTTATCGTATAGCAAACGGACTTGAAATTGCACTGCATCCCAGACACCATCATTTTCTTTGACTGAGAATCCCGGGCGTCGAGCCAATAGTTTAAGTTTTAATTCATGGATTAGGAGCTTGCGTTGTTCTGGAGCCATTTTGGCTAACGCAGTTTGATGCGAGGGAGCGACACGAAGAACTGATACAACGAGAATTCCATCTTTCATGTCGCGTGGTTTGACTATTTCAATGTGATAGGGTGATCCCACAGGGTAATTAATGCCAAAATGAAATGCGGCCTTGGGATCATCGATTTCTTTTCGAAACATGCCTTCTTCCGCTAACCAATCGTAAACCGTTTGTTTCCATTCATTAGCTTCGTTCTTTTGTTTCTTTGATTCCGACACGTTCATCCATTCCATCTAGCATTCGTAGAGTTCCTCAAGACGGAGGAGATAAGAACTTTCCTATCCCTAAAAGACTATGTCAAAAAAATCATGGAATACCAAACCATATACCCTCCAACTCCATTTCAAGAATGCAAGCCTATGTAACAGAGCCTAAAAAGAGCAGAGGATAAATGTATACTATTGATCATCGCCCTACCGACCGGTTGAATTCGAAAGAAAACCCAGAAGAGCTTGACCGCAGATACACTTTACCGGTTAGGGGAAAGGGTTCTGTTTAATTCAACACATGTGCACCCATGGAGAAGATACGTTAGCTTAGATAGTTAGGCGGATGCGTGCAGGACGGCTTTTTTGGATCTCAGCAACTTTTAGATGCGCAAGAACTGCCGCAAATTGGCTGGCTGAACTGCTCCCTTGTGTATGTGGATGGACTATTGCCGCAAGCGTTCTTGGTTTGGGCTGACCAGTTGTTGCTCCAATAGGAAGCCATCCACCCGCAGGAATAAATCTAAATTCTTTAACCAAATCATCAACCGCATTCATATGAACGGCAACACGGAGCTTCTTTTCTCCCACACGGAACACCATCTCGTTGGGCGATACGGATTCCACTATGAATTTCGCTCCACCAGTCGTTTTGAGAGCCTTCCCCTTCGAAAGTTTTTTACGGATTGCCTGGCGGATTGTATCAGATTGAAGCATGGTCTTTACGCCTCCAGCGTCCTATATCTATGGGTATTGATACCTTTTGAGACTTACTACTCTATTGTCTTCCACCTTAAAGAATTAAGGCTGGAAAAGAACTATTTTTTGTTGTGGATAAGCCTTACCCAACTATATTAACGTGAAACCAATTGTAAAGCATATTTTGTCCACTAGTAGGTATCAACGTAATCACTAGAATCTGGGCGGATAGTCATAGGCTAGGTCAGACTGGCGCCACAAACACCACAATACAGAGCATTGGGATTCGCAAGCATATTTCCGCAATGAGCACAGAATCTTACTTCTTCAGCTGGGCTAATCGAGGGCTTTGTCGCCGGAGCTTCACTAGTGGCGATGTAAACGGGACCCGCTTCGCTAGGAGTAACAACACCTCCAATCATTGCAAGTAGTCCTGGTAAGATTCCTGCAAGAATAAGTGCAGCGATTCCAGTGATGATAAGGGCTGTTTTGTGCTGACGGGCGCTTTTCCACCACATGAACCAGAGAATACTAAAGAGAAGTGCAAGCACGGTTACTGCGCCTAACCCAATAACCAAAATCCTGCTACCAAACAATAATTCAGCTAGCGTGACTTCTGGGGGAAGATACATCGGGGGAATCGTAGGAATCAACGAAAGGGCAAAGAAGACTAATCCAGTAAAACCCGCGAACACAAACATAAAGATCAATTGCAGAATTGCAGCAACAAGAACAAGTGTGGAAGACGAACCTTCATTTGTCAATTTTGAGAGTCCTCCACATTATATTAAGAAAGGCTTAAAGTCCATGCGTTTAAAATTATGTATATCGTACAATTAACAGTGTACGACCGTTGAAGTTGTCTAGCAAATTCTCCTAGCAGCTATGCTTTGAAATGGAATAGTCTCATCGAATAGTTTTAGAACCGGGTAAGAGAAGGGTGCATCCAGGAGCAAAGTAGCAATGTATGCCCGATCGCAAGGAATCGCATTAACGGCCCTGTTATCAGCAGCCTATGTTGCTTATGCGCTTGTATCAAGCTATGTCTTTGGTACAATAACGCATGGAGCTGACAATTTCATTGTTCGTTCACTAGGATTTGTGATTCTAGCGGCCCTCACCACTGGGTTCGGTTATTGTACGATGATGGGTGGAATATCTGGTTTGGTCCTTGAATTTACTGTGCCAACACCGGTTCGTTTCTATCTCTTGCCCTCTCTTCTTGCTTATGGATTCATTTTTGATTTGCTGATCAATGTGCGGAGGCAAGCACAAGTAACACTAAACAGCGTTCATGTGCTCTTAGGCACCTTGCTGGCAAGTGCCACCATGTCAGTGGTGGCGCTCACAATTTTTACACTTGTCGGGTTCTTCCCAGCGCCCCTTTTGACGCTAATTTGGGCAGTAGAAATCGCCGCGGATGTAATATTAGGCATCATTGGAGCAATAATTGGTTTAGCGTTAACCCGTCAGCTTATTCATCTAAGACCAACATAAAACGAATTTGTAGGGATGCTTTGTTCAGATGTGTTATCACTATACAGTTCCAGACATCGATTTATTAGAGACACGATTTCATGCCAAACACTCGATCCCAACGAAGTTTGATCGCGTTTATCATGTATCGGGTTTTGTTACTCCTCAACTGCCCGTGATCACAAACGAACATCCTGAGGATATTGAATTCCTTTCATGGGGCTTGATTCCGCATTGGGTCAAAAATGATACTACCGCGAACAAACTTCGCTCTCGTCTACTTAACGCCCGAGCGGAAACGATACATGAAAAACCCGCGTTCCGTTCCCTAATTTCCTCGAAACGCTGTCTCGTGTTAACTGATGGTTTCTTTGAGTGGCGCCATTACCAAGGTCGCACCTACCCCTATTACATTCAACTCGCAAATCATGAACCCTTTGCTTTCGCAGGTCTGTGGGATAACTGGACAAACCTAGAAACGAAGACGAACTTCAAGACATACACTATCATAACGACTTGGGCAAACCCACTATTAGAGCTGGTTCATAATAAACGAAAACGCATGCCAGTAATCTTGCATCAAGCCGACGAGGATGCTTGGCTAAAGGTGAAATTGAGCCGAGAGGCAATTGATAGCTTGTTAGTTCCCTTTGAAGCATCAAAAATGGTAGCTCATCCGGTTTCGCGACTAATCACACAACGAGGCGCAAAAAAGAATGTACCAGAGGCAATTAAACCATGGATTATCCTGAACTCCCAATCATTGAGCTCTAATTGCCATTCAAAGATTTGATGAAATTGACCGGGAATCTAGATGTCACAATAACCCGTTATTTTGAAAAAAATGTGTACGTCATTTCGAACCCACAATAACTTCGTGTCATTAACCCGAATGGAACTCTCGGGCGGATATCAAGGAATAGTTGCGATGAATCAACAACTCCTTGAGGAGGAAACATCTGGTTCCCATCATCAATAAAGAACTCATGTTATAGGTCCAGTTTTAGTAGGAAGGTGACACTTTTTTCATAATAAGCCACCATGTGTTCATTATGACCTTTCAAGCTACAATTATTGGACATGTCAAAAAACCCACAGATGCTCAGATCTTCATCGAAATCGACAAGATGTATTGGGATGCCGTCCTACATTTAGACAAATTTTCACATATTATTGTACTTTGGTGGATTACAGGTCACGACACCCCAGAATCAAGAAGAATCCTGCAGGATTATCCACCCCAAGAAGATGCAGAACTTTCGGGAGTATTTGCTACACGATCTCCTGCCCGACCTACTCCTGTAGGTCTTTCAATAGTGGCATTAGAAAATCTCGATGACCGAACCCATCGTCTCTATATTGACCAGATTGACGCAATTGACGAGACTCCGGTCATTGATATAAAGCCCTACATGCCCTCATCTGATAGGGTTGATTCTGCAAAAGTGCCCCCATGGTTTCGCGACAATGTTCCACGTTACACCACCACAACCTAACCAATCAGTTAATGCTATTTCACAGCTTGATGAATAGCGACGGCTCCAAAAAAGAGTGGCTGATAGCCCGCCTGAGAGAACCCGGATTCCTGTAATTTTTGGGTAAGACTCTCAGCTTTATAGAACCGTTGAATTGATTGGGCTAAAAAAGCAGCCCCCGTTTTCGAGCCAAATAACAACTGTCCCACCCGTTTGACAATGAGCTGGGCATAAAGGTGGAATAACCTTCGAATGAACGTTGATGGAGGTTGACTCGTTTCGACATTTACAAAACGCCCATTCACAGTAAGACTCCGATACGTTTCGGTAAAAGCTTGATTAAGTAAATTAGGGGTCAAGTTCAAGTTCCGTGTGGCAAAAGCAATCGTAATCAGATCAAAAATGTTGGATCGAAAGGGAAGAGCTTGAGTATCAGCTAAAACAAAAGACAACAATGTAATCTCATGTTTTCGTGAGGCTTTCCGAAGCATTGGAACAGAAAAATCCATGGCAACGATTGTCCGCGGTTGCTTTTGGATGTGTTGCAGTGCAATCGCCATTTCTCCTGTGCCACTGCAAATATCCATCCAACAGGAGCCACCTCCCATTGCGGCGATCTTTGCGGTTCTCAAGCGCCACAAGCCATCTAACCCAAAAGTAAGGATATGATTAACTAACTCGTACACCGACGCAATCTTCGAATAAATGCGCCGAAGGCCTTTTGTCATAAATAACCCGTCTGTGAGACCCGCTAACCGTGCATAAAAACACCATCAATAAACGAATCCAATCTCTTTTTTGGTTCCAGTGGGCTGTTTAGATTCATGGATGATGTTTGACTCAAAAGGCAATCGCTTGCAACCGTGCAGCGTCAGATAACTCCTTAATTTGTTCCGCAAGTTTCATTGTGATATAAGCGATTAATACAGCCTCTCGAGAAGTAAACCGATGACGTTGACCCTTAAAGATTGTAAAATCGTGTCTTGCAGGAGAAAATAGAAATGAATTGTATCGTTTGAGCTGATCGACCAATTTTTCAGGGATTCCTAATTTCTTGGGTTGTATTCGGCGTATATTGTGACCTAATGATCTGGACTTTGTCACAGCATCACCCGTGAGCTCAAATGTCCAAGCACGAACGAGCAGCTCAATGTAATCTGAGAGATAACGAATCGCATCTCTGGTAAACCGTGGCAGGGCCTTAAGTGCTTCTTGTGCATCAGCTAATGGCTTCTTGGGAGGTGGCGCCACCAGCGCAGATAACCTTTGCAATGCGGCATCGCTCAACTTTTTGCTACGTACTAGATAGACCGCAGTTGTTTCGGCTTCAAGATATTCTTTCTCTGTGAGAATGTCTTGTGCAAGCGTTGTGAGATAGGGAAGCGCCCATAATACCTCTACTTTCCGACCAGTTTGACTGGGTGTTGCCATCATAAATCCCTCCGAAGGCGAGGTTTCAAGGAAATATTACAGGTTCTTGTATATGGGTGTATGTACTCACCTCTGTCATTAATTTTACCACATGACGAAAAACGGTACGTTTTCAAACATTTAGGGGTGTCATTTCCTATGAACCGGTTAGATTTCAGAGGCGCGTTCTCCGACGATGAGAACGAAAGCAAATACTAATCCGAATATTATTGAAATTTCGCTGATTTGCTGCAAGAATAAGGTCGTTGAAAGAGAGATTGTATCAAGGCTAAGATAAGTCCAAATAATTCCCACTAACCCCGCAAGTAACATGATAATTACAAGGATGGTGAGAACCACGAATAAAAAGCGCCGAGTACCCTGCCACCACCAACTATTCATGAGGGGTCCAGTTGCAGGGGTGCGTCGGACAAACACGATGATTCCCCACAGCGCAATCATACTGGCTAGGAGTAATGCTCCGCCAAATAACATGTAGTAGTTGGATGTCCACGGAAGCCAAGGAAGCAGCGCCCAAATAATGGGAATTCCGAATAATTTCGCAATAATTCCTTCAAATAAAAGAATCCAGACCGCAAAGGCGGCTGAGAAGTAAGGAATGAAGGCAAGGAAATAGAATTTCCAATCTTTTTGGATGTGAATAATTGGAATTGGGTATCCATCGCTCCCAGGTACATGGAGACTTACACCGGGACTAATTGGTTCGGGAACTTTGGCATTCGATGCAGTATAGGTCGCGAAAAAGAGTCTGAAGGCTTTAGCAAGTATGACAATGAATGTACCGAATAAAAATAGAAAAACCAAAACTAATCCAAGTAGGTGAAGTGTTGTGGAACTTAGATTCATGATCTCGATTCCAATTAGAGGAATGATAAAAGCGCGGTGCATGCAGATCCAGATGCCAATCCACGCAGCAAACACCAAAAGGAACCCCAATATGTACTGAAAGTTGCGTCTAGTGCGTTCTTGCAATCCAAGTGGTAAGAGCCAGACAAAATAGACAATATATAACACGACAATTCCAAAAGATGCCAAGAAAATCCCGATATCGTGTAACGCGGCAAGGCCGTATGGGTGGCCTTGTGTGAAGGGTATTTGAAAGAAATCTGCAGGTAAAGATCCAGTTGTGATAAGAGTGGCCAGATAAAGCCAGGCTTTGTGAATCAACCCGACTCCAAAGACGTAAAGCAGAAACCCAAGCAATCCGAAGATGAATAACCCAATCAGTTCTTTCACAGAAAGTGTCCTTATATAACCACCAACCCGTTAATGCCCCTAGCCAAACTGAATCATAAAAAGTTATGCACCCGAAATATGGGTGAGGAAAAGAGAGTTTGTTAGCAATTATTCTTGTGCAAATTGCCATTTAAAAAACGATTTATAAACAACGGTGAAATAAACAACTCTAGCAAAATTCGTGAAAAAAAAATCAGTGGCGATATGCAATGAAAATCGGAGATATTTTGGCAAAAAGTAGGAATCGCTTATCAAGCTATGGAATAAAGTATCAGCAACCGTATGACGCCTACTATGACTTGTTCTTAGCCAATGATGAGATTATCCCGGTTCAGATAAAATCTGTGCTAGTATTAACGGACAACCGCCCTCGTTCATTAATTGTCATCGCGTATGGCTTACGTTTAGCTAAAGCACTAAACGCCAACCTCTTAGCAGTAACAAAAGATGTACACCAAGATTTAATCAAAGGAGAAGCTCAAATCTATGACATAAATCTCGCCCTACTAAAAACTGAAAGCAAACGGCTCTCCTTAGAGTACCTTCTCAGAATAATCCAAGACCATGAAGTGGGTCTAGTTGTCTTCCACAATCTGTATGAACTTTCTGATGCACTCCAAGAGAGTTCACCCGTTCCTTTTATGATTGTCAAAATTAATCAATTCTTTAAATCCACAAAGGGATTATCTGGAGGGTATATCACTAAGCAGTAACTTGGTGACATATTTGTCTACAAAGCCATAGCGCTTGACTAAGGCTCAGCTCAGAAGACTTTATGCACCCTTTCCACGCTTCTTTCGCTTAAAAGCTGCGAGTAGCATCCTTCTTATTATCTGCATTATTGTGGCTCTTATTTGAGCAAATTCATTTTGGGGTTTAGGCTATTTTATTCTCTGGGAAACTCATCTAACTGTTGCTATTGGTCCCTTTGTGATTTCTGAACCACTACGCTGGTGGATTAACGGGGATTGATGGCTCTGTTCTTCTTTATCGTTGGACTTGAGATAAAACGGGCTATCGTAGTGGGTGAAATATCACGCATAGAGGATGCGCTATTCCCCATTTTGGCCGCAGTGAGAGGAATGCTTCTACCGACTATCATACATTTCATAATCAATTATGGAACCTTAGGTGCAGTTGGTTGGCCAATCCCGATGGCAACTGATATTGCCCTAGCATTAGGGGTCCTTGCACTGTTAGACAGTAGAGTACCCGTTTCATTGAAACTATTTCTTAGCACCCTGGCAATTGCTGATGATATTGGATCCGTGGTAGTTATTGCGACCTTCTTTTCAACAATTGCACCTGTTATCCCTTTAATCATCGGTTTCGTTCTAATCTTTATGTTAGTTGTTTTGAATCGTACGGGAATTCATAACGTACTTAGTTTTGCCGTTTTAGGCGTGGGAGTGCGGTTAGCATTTCTGCTTTCAGGTGTACATGCGACATTGGCAGGAGTGATAGTAGCAATGACTATTCCTGCAATTGCTCGAGTGGACACTGAAGATTTTTGCAGTAAGAGCCACATACTTCTCAAGGATTTTGAAGAATCGAAAAACCTGGTGAAAGTGTCCTCATGAATAAAACACAGCGAACAGCGGTATTGGGTTTACAAGCTAGTTGCAGAGATGCACAAATCCCCCTTCAGCAAATAGAGTTCATTCTACAACCATGGGTGGGTTTTGTCATCATTCCTCTGTTTGCGTTAGCTAGTGCAGGTGTGTTGCTAGCTT
>CAYFXY010000002.1:83032-86133 GCA_964347205.1 uncultured archaeon | reverse complement strand
TTTTTTTAATACATGAAGGGGTTGAGTGATGCGAGGGCGCCAGCGTGTCTGCGATTGATGTACATGAATTACCAGCGTGGTTCGAAACGCAGGTAGAGGATTGGCTCTTTAACTATCGGACCGATATTCGGAAGCAAATGGACCGGATCGAAGAGTCCTTGGTCAAATCCACCGAGACCGCCGAGCAACTGCTCGAAGAGGTGGTCATTGACGGCGAAATGACTGTCCCTGGTGCGGCAGCGAAGCTCGCCAATCGGTTAAAGAGTCTATTTGATGACGTCGAATACCCAGAAGAGATTACCTACTCATCCGTTCAGGAATTGTTAGATGACTTAGAAAAATATATTCGGGAAGTAACCTTGGCAGGGCGCCGGTATATTCCACGATTGCCCAAGGTGCACAAACGGATTGTCCAAGAATTAGATTATCAGTTTCGAGCCATTAATTCCGGATTTCAAAAAATCAAGAAATTGTGGGATAAAGACCAGCTGCCCAAACAGGTGGATCAGATTCGTGAAGACGTGGAAGAAATTGACCAGCGATCCCGAACCCTTGTCAGCCTGGTTGAGCAGTTAACAGATCTCCAAGCCCAAAAGAAGCAGGCGGCCGGAAAAGTGGAAGAACAAGTCGGAGACATTGAGCAGTTTCGGCAGGATTCGGGGTTGGTCGAAATTGAAAATATTAAACGCGAAACTGATAGCATTCGCATGATTGTCACGAATCAATTGAATTTTTTGAAAAAACCCTTCAAGAAGCTAAGCCAAGCAGCAGGGCAAGCTCTTATGATATCGTCAACGGCCGGGGAGGGAGCAGATGCCTATTCCGTTGATCCTTGGCAAGCATTTCAAAAAGATACAGACTCCTTAACCCAACTGAAAGCGGGATTGAATGCCTTAGCGGAAGCAATTCAAACCGGAAAAATCAAATTCAAGCCCAGCTCACAGCGGAAGGTCATTGACCGCCGGGATCAAGTCGTCGACAAAAGTGCCCTCGATGAGTACCGGCACCGATTTTCAGCGCTGGAGTCACGCAAAACCGAATTGCGTGCCGCGGTATCAGGGGAAGAACGCCGCGAACTGGAAAAATCCTTGGAACGGGCCATATGGGAACGCCGCGACATCGAAGCTGAAATTACCCACATCCAAAATCAAATTACCCGAATTTCATCACGGCTACTTACACTGCAAACCCGACTCGAAAAATCCCTCTCGGATCTAGTCCGCGGAGACATTACCCTTATCTTCCCTGAAGAAATGCAAGCCATACTTGACCAAGGTGCAACCCCAACATCCTAGAACCTACCCGCACAAAGCCTTTTTAGCCCATACTGAAGGATACGATAAGTAGAGGTGAAGGCACATGTCGCAGGAATATCAACCCCTTACCCAGAAATACCTACTCCCCATGACCTCCTATTTGGTTGAGCTGGGACGCGTGGGCGATCAGTGGGCGGTAAAGATTTTTCGCGGAAAAACCGAAATTGGTATCACCCCCCTCACCACCGACCTCAACCATAATGAGATCTTCAACGCCATCCAAAATAATGTCAGTATGCCCATGTTTTCACCCGAGCGCATGTTTGGAACCATCGGTCGCATGGTCCAAGAAGCCCGAATAAACACCTCTGGTACTGCAGAACCTGAACCCAGTCCCTCCCCGGCCCCAGAACCCACAGATAAAGATTAATCACTTTTTTTCGACAAAGGCTTTGATAGCATCTAAAGCACTATTAAGTATCGCTGGTGGCGCAAGAAACACAAGCCGGAAATGCCCCGCCCCATACACGGGATCGAACCCGGATCCGTGGACAACGAGAACACCCGTATTCTGCAACAGATCCATGACGAAAGCTTCATCGGTAGACCAACGATTTCCTAAATCGATTTTGGGAAATATATAGAAAGCACCAGCTGGTTTGGCAGACGCGATTCCACTAATTTCATTCAAGCGTTTCCAAACTAGGTCCCGTCGCGCCCGCAGTCGAGAAATCACGTCTTTGAGATAGGCATCACTTTCGCGGAGCGCTACGGCCGCCGCATATTGGGCAGGCGCATTGGCACAAATCCGGATACGAGCTTGTTTGAGAATATGCTCTTTCAACTCCGCGAGGACTTGGTTTGGATGATAAAAGTACACGTACCCGATTCGCCAGCCTGGCGCAAGATAGACCTTCGATAAGCCATTGAAGCCAATAACCGGAACCTCCTTTGCCAGAGAGGCGGTACTCGAAGGTGCATGTTCAAAGAAGAGGCGATCATACACTTCATCCGAGATGAGCGGAAGCCCAAACTCTCCCGCGAGATCGACAAACGACTTGACAGTTTTATCCGAATAGACCGCACCGGTGGGGTTGTTAGGATTAATCAGGACAATTGCTGTTGTCTTGGGCGTAATTTTGGCCCGAACATCATCAATATCCGGGTGCCAGCCCTGAGCTTCAATACAACGATAGGTTTTCGCAATACCTGCAAAAAACCGAACAAAAGCGAGATAGGGGGGATAAGTGGGTCCAGGAACCAACACTTCAGAACCCGGATGGACCAGAGCCGCCATCACCATTTGAATCCCTTCCGAAATGCCTGCCGTCACAATAACATCCTCCGCACTCAAAGAAACGTTGTTAACCCGTTTCTCTTTCTCAACAATCGCACTCCGGAATTCTGGAACGCCTGCTGAGGCAGAATAACCATTGTTTCCCTGGCTCGTTGCCTGGCACAACGCATCCACCATAAAGGAGGGGGTCTGAAAATCATAAACAATCGGATCACCAATATTAAGGAAAGTAACCTGTTTCCCAGTGGCTTCCAGCTGTGATGCGGCAACAACAACATCCCGGATCGCATAGCGAATTGTTTTCGTTCGATCTGTAACCAGATTCTGACGAAGCGGTTGGTTAGGCATATGAGTCACCTACGAAAAAGAAAGGACTAGCTAGGATGATGCCAATGAACCCATTATCAACCTTAAGAATGTTTGTTGTATCGAAAGAAGTTAGCGTCGAGTCTTTTTCCATTGCTTATAGGCTAGCTTCACATCTTTGCGAGTCACGGTCTTGCGCCCCGCAAATTGCGGCGCAAGGCCCACGCCCTCTCCCCCTATCA
>CAYFXY010000002.1:77282-83022 GCA_964347205.1 uncultured archaeon | reverse complement strand
GCAAATTCTGAAAGTTCTTTTCCAATGGTAGCAATTTCGATACCCAATTCTTCCAGCACTTCACCGAGTTCAGTGGCAGCATGTTCACTTACCCGTTCAGCTCCAGCCTTTCGAATTAACCGATCAATAGGAGCGAGCGGAATTATGCGGGTTGTTTTTTCCCGGGGCATAAATAACACCTTTATTTTGCTAAAATAACCGTTCTTACTGCTCCTACTTAAGTTTTACACCGATTAAAAGGCGTTTCTTTATAAATACCGTGTTAGACCGCGGTTTTCCCGTGAAAGAGCCGCTCTTGATGAATTATCTGGCAAAACACGACCGGCACCACAAAGGGAACGAAATCCGCGAAACTCATTTCAAAACCGTCTTGACAACATCAATCCATTCGACGCCAATACGCCACGAGGAGACACCCTGCTCAGGCTGCTGAACCATTTGCTCGAGAAAGTGTTCACCCAGTTGCTGTTGCATTCGCGTAAGAATAGTCCCCACCGTTACCAGCCCAATTACAGGATTTGTCTTTTTAGCAAAGCGCGCCAATTCGGATGTGGTATGCCATAACCCATCACTAAGACACCGTAATAACGCATGTTTTGTTGCATCCGCTTGCGCCATTTGCCGAAGAAGCGGCAGCTTCTCGCTTTCCACTGATGACGGTTCATGATCAGAATCCACAAAAATGCCTCACCTAAAAGTAACCAACGGCAAGTTTTAAGCGATTCGCCATTCGACCAACCGAACAAACCCATAATGTAATCCCTCGAGAAATTTCTCCATATTTTGTAAGGCGCTATTTTCTAACAATCCTTATAGCATATTAGCCCCTCATCGGAATCCAGGTTCGGTGAAGACCCTTTGATAATCCCGCTTCTTGTATTGGCAATAATACAAGGCTTGCTCGAATTTCTTCCTGTGAGCAGTGAGGGGCAAATCCTTCTCATCGCAGTAAACGTGTATGGCATTGATCCTGCAACCGCACTGTCCATCACGTTCTGGCTGCATTTGGGTACGGCCTTGACTGTCATAATCTTTTATCATCGAGACATTTTGAAACCCCTCTACCTGCAAATCCGCCCCCCCTCAACACCAACCAACAATACCAAAAACCCTGAACCAACACTATTCGGACCACTCTTCATTTTTGTGCTAATCGGAACTATCGCCACAGCAATAACTGCAGTCCCCCTATACTTCTTGTTACGAAGTATAATCCCCAGCCTTTTCGGCGAAGCCATCACGGCCCTAATTGGTGTCCTCCTGATCATTACTGGCGTGGTATTATATTTTCAACGAGGCCGCAAAGGTGATTTGCTCCTCAAAGATATTTCACTAAAAGAAGCATTCACATTAGGACTCCTCCAAGGCCTTGCAGTTTTACCAGGAATCAGTCGATCCGGAATGACTTTAACCTGGCTTCTCGTTCGCGGTGTACAACGAGGTGAGGCCCTCCGCTTGAGCTTTATTCTGGGCGTACCGTCCACATTTGGGGTGGTATTCATCGACCTTTTCTTCGGCGAGGTTTTTCTCTCCTTAGTTAGCATCCTGCTTCTATTAGTGCTCGTCGCACTTTTTACTAGCCTGGGGACATTAGCGCTACTACGATACTCCGCCATGAAAATTCCCTGGTGGATCTTCTGCATACTATTAGGTGCAATTGTGCTAACCCTAACCATCCCTACCATCTTCTCAACCTACAGCACGATGTTTCCATAAAGAAGCCTATCGATAGCCTTTAATAGAGGTATACACGTCCCAGACTCGCTGAGAGGTCGAACGAAAGTGACCCTAGAAGTTTCCGGAAATCGTGCAGAATACAAAGCAATTGCCATTGCCCAAGACCATGCGGGCGTCGTTTTACAGGCCGCTAAAGCCCTTCGCGTAATGATTGAAGACTGGATGGAAGGACGGAAAAATCATCTCCGTGACCATTTCATTAAACTCGAAAAGTTGGAGCGGAAAGCAGATACCATCAAACGCACCCTGCTCGACGAGTTATCAATCTCAGAAACCATGCTTCGACGCAGCGACTATTTTCGATTAGTGATGCGAACCGATGACATCGCCGACCTGTGCGAAGCCGCCGCCTGGGACCTCTCTGGTCTCGAAGAATTCGTTCCAGACTCCAAAACCCGTGAATATTTTAAAGGGATGCTCGACGCCCTCACAGACGCCGTCTATAAGATGCGCCAATCAATAATGTTCTTAAAAAGGAATTCAGACAAAGCCGTCGAACTAGCCATTGAAGTCGACGCCGCAGAACGGGACGCGGACGCCGCTCATCGTCAATTCCTCCAATTTCTTTATCGATCCACCCTTGACGTTAAGATCTTATTACGCCTAAAGGATCTAGGACAACATCTTGAAGATATTACAGATGCCGCGGAAGACGCTGCGGATGCGGTCCGTATAATTGCCATCGCCCGCATTCCATAGGACTCCTTTTAAACTACCTCATCACAAATTACATCGATCTAAGAATCCTGTGAGTTGACATGCCACCCACCAACCGCATACCCGCACAAATTGTCGAAAACAAAGTCGTCGTCTGGAACCCCACCGATGGTTCGACCCTTTATGCCAACGGCTTCTTCGGAAAACCCCTCGGCATCCGTAAGCCCAAAAGCACCGAGTTTGACCGCCCATCCCAACTATCCTTTTTCGAAGCCTTGCACCTCCTCCGTAAAGGCACCATTGAAGTCTATGCCAAGGATTCAACCACCCCCCTAAAGGAAAAAGCATTGATCACCGTAGCTGAACAACAACACAAAGATTTCAGTCGAAAATATCACGTCTATGAGGATCTACGAAACCGAGGATTCGTGGTCCGACCAGGATTGAAATTTGGCGCCGATTTCGCCGTATACAGACACGGTCCCGGAATCGACCATTCCCTCTTCATTGTGGAAGTAATTGCAAAATCAGACGAAGTATCAGCAATTGAGGTCGTCCGCGCCGGACGATTGGCAACCTCCGTCCGAAAACGGTTCGTCTTAGCCACCGCTACAGAAAAGGGTAAAGTCCGCTATTTCGTCTTTTCCTGGATTAAACCCTAATGGCTGGAAGGACCCTCCAATTTTTTACCCAGCGGATTTTTATGAGACAATGTAGAGTAGACTAATACTGACGTGATGCCCTATGAGCAAAAAGGAGAACGCAAACAAAACCCTAAAACTTCTCGAAGACGCATGGAAATCCAAATCCGCAATCCTCCTTACAGATGATTACCTATACATGATGTTTCAAATCGAAGCAGGGAAATGGAAAGAAGCGAGTTTTATTTTTGATGATGCTAGCCTCGAAGAACGTGATCTGGATTCAGAAAAAGCACTGATGCTCCTAATTGAAGAAATCACCACAGGACTACCCGGGTACAAATCCTATACTACCGTCTTAGATAATGACAGCCGCGAAACGGTCAAGGAGAAAATCCAAGCAGCAGCAAAATAACAAATAACGGTGCTAGAGTCTGTTCCACGTTAGTTTTCATTTCCTAAGAGAATAGCACAAAACGTAGGAACGCTCCTGGGTAAGCAAACCTACCCTGGGAAATCCTAACCGTCAGCCGATCCTACTTAATGCCCTTCAAAAACTTTTGAATTGGGGTAACTAGCTGAGTAAACTCGATAGGAATGACATACTTGGTACTCGGACTTGCACCTAAGGCACGCATTGTATTCATGTATTGAAGTGTCATGGTTTTTTCATCGATTTGCTTCGCGACTTCGAAGACTTTCTGTAACGCCAGTGCTTCGCCCTCAGCGCGAAGAATGGCAGCCTCTTTGTCGCCTTCAGCTTTTAAGATGGCTGAACGTTTGTCACCTTCAGCGATCGCAATTGTTGATTCTCGTTTCCCAGCGGCTTCTGTGACCATAGCACGACGCCGTCTCTCGGCTTCCATCTGCATGATCATTGCCTCATTCACCTTTGTAGGTGGCAAAATCTCCCGAATTTCCACTTTCGTCACTTTGACCCCCCAAGGTTCGGTGTTTTCGTCGAGTTTTTCGCGAAGAACACTGTTGATATACTCCCGTTTGGCGAGGACATCGTCGAGAGTGATATCACCCACTACAGCACGCAGCGTAGTTTGGCTGATTCCCAACGCCGCGCCACTAAAGTCACGAATGCGAAGGACACTGTCCCGAGCATTGACGACACGATGATAAATGAGGAGGTCAATATCAACAGGAGCATTATCACTAGTGATACAACGTTGATGTTCGATTTCGAAATACTGTTCGCGGAGGTCAACTCTGACCATTTTATCAAGGATCGGAATGAGGAAAATCACACCCGGACCTTTCACGCCAGGAATAGCGCGTCCAAGACGAAAGATTACAGCACGTTCGTATTCTTTGAGGACGCGAATGAAAGGGACAATGAGAAGCAGGATGATGACAAAAATTAGGATTACAATAATCCACCAATAAGTTTGAAGAAAGTAAAACATATCGAATTGCATAGAGCCTATCCCTTCATGTAGTGGTTCTAAATTCAAGGGAAAATACTTTACGGAAGTTTTGCAATTGGGATTCTTGAAAAAGCGGTGGTGGCGAAGGATTTTAGGCGTGAAATTACAAGAGATTCGGCAGGTGAGTGTATGGGAGCCGCAGTTTCCAGACCAGTCTCACGCCCAGTGACGACTGGACGAGCGGCACCTGCCCCTGTTTTAGAAAGACAACCCGTTACAGAAGTTCCAGCCAAAGTGTTAGCCCAATTAGAAACCCGATCTCAATTGATAAGTATCGCAGATGAAGAATCGGATCTTCTTGAACAATTAGAACGGCTCGAGAAGGAATTAGAAGAAGGCGATCGGTCGATAGCAGAATTGGAAAAGGAAATCAAACCCCTCCAAAAGAAGATTAAGGCTTTGAAAACCCGTGAGAAGAAGTTGAAGACTAAGATCAAAGAATTTGATTTTGAAAAAGCGGGGAAAGAAAGATTACGGTTGAAAGAGCGGATGGCGAAGCTCGAGGAGTTGAAAGAAAGCGGAAAAGTTCGGGAAAGCGTGTATTTGCGGCTCCAACAAGAATATGAGCAAAGCCAAACCGAGGAAGACACCAAATACCAAGAAAAGATTGTATTAGCTCGAGAATGGTTGGCTTTGTTAAAAGCCCAATACAAGGCAGCGCGAGATGAGCTTTCCTTATTAGATGCCCGGCATTCCGTTGGGGAAGTCAAAGACGCGGACTATACATCGCGAAAAGAAAAACTGGAAAAACGATCAAAAATTCTCGGGCAACAAGTGGAAATCTTTGAAGAAATTCTCCGTGACTTTTAGTGGACGAAAAATTATCCTAGTTGAGAAAGTGCTCTCAACACAAAACATTTTAAACGCTAGAGCAATTCTGAACCTCTCACCGGAGGTAACACTCAAATGAACCGACGAGTTATTGCCATTGCAATTCTTTGCGTAGGTATTGCCGCCTTCGCGTTCGGGCTTTCGTTAGGACAACACGAGCTAGTTCGCACATGGTTACAAGTTTTCTCCGAGGCGTATGCACCCTACTTCCCACAACCGATACCGCCCTAAAGGTGACTACCACAGTGAGTGAAAACGAAACTGAATCATCTAAGACCACTAAACGTGTTTGGAACCGAATAGGCATCCACTTTTCGCGATGGAAACAAACGCTCCTAGAAAAATCGCGCCCTCACAAAACCCTTCACTATTGGGTAAAGAAAGCCTTTGAGGAACTACTTGCTATTAGGATCATTCGATTCGTCGTGCAGCTCATCG
>CAYFXY010000002.1:76850-77199 GCA_964347205.1 uncultured archaeon | reverse complement strand
ACTCGGTTATGATCCTCTTATGGGAAGCATCTTCTCTGGCATTGCTTGGCTCATCCCTATCTTTGGCTATATCCCAATGCCCTTTGATTTGCCTCAAGGAGTTGCGCAAGGCACAGCCACTGGGTTCTTTGACATAATCCAATTTATTGGCCAAGCCGGAATGTTCCCCTACATCGCTGTCGGTGTCATCCTCATCGTTCCCATCCTTGTCGGTCGTAGTTTTTGCGGGTGGATCTGTCCATTCGGGTTTATCCAAGATCTCTGCGCGCTTACCCCCATCCGAACCCGGTATCCATCCAAAAAAACCGATAAACAATTGGGGCAAATCAAATACGTAATACTTTTTATC
>CAYFXY010000002.1:52606-76762 GCA_964347205.1 uncultured archaeon | reverse complement strand
GTCATAATTCCCTACCTATATCTAAACGGCGTAATCTCTCCCATTCTCACTCAATGGAATCCTCCCGCAATCTTTTGGGACCCCCTTATGTGGATTCGCCTTGTCTTCCTTGGCATAGTGATTTTTATTGCCCTTTTCATCAATCGTCCCTTTTGTCGATGGCTCTGTCCCACAGGCGCGATGATGGGACTCGTCGGTCAATTCAGCTTCCTTACAGTGAGCCGAAGTTCCACCGAATGCCTAGGTCCAACCTGCGATTCCCCTCGCTGTAAACAAGCCTGCCCAGTGGGAATTGATGTAATGGCACAACCCTTCGGACCAATCTACAACACCGATTGCATTCTCTGTTTAGATTGTGTTGCCAAATGCGGTCATGATTCAGTAAAGGTCGAATATGGATAGCCATTACGGAGTGAAAGAAATGGGAAAAGTAAAACAAGGAACCAGCTGTAGTGTAGAAGGGTGTGATGAGAAGGCGACAAGGTCATTTGCCGCAGAAAAAGTCAAAGACGCCATGCAGCCGACCGGGGTAAATTTGAAGGACACCCGAGCACGACGAGGCTACTTGTGTCAGAAGCATTACAAGGTGTTTAAGAAGCAAACGAAACAAGACAAAAAAGTAGACAAATGGCGATATGGGACTTAGTACTAAACCGCTTATTCTTCGTCGTCGGCTCCGCTAGTTAATTTGTTAACGACCTTTTTTATCTGCTTTTTCCAGCGAAGGAGGTTAAGGGCAAGTTCTTCATGTTCTTCAGGTGGAATTGGTCCAGTTTTGCCAGTAAGCGGTTCGAGAACTGCACCCATCTCCAAAGTAGCAGGCTGAAAATCTCCACCAATGCGGATAAGGCGTTCTCGAGCATCGGCTACCTGAACATAGACTTTACGGTAGTCCGGGTCAGTGAGAAGTTGGTTAAGAGCTTCGTCAATTTTTCGCTCAACCACGACAGCTTTTGAGGCATGCGAGAGCTTAACACCGGGTACACTGCTAAACCGTTCCAGGGTATCAGAGATACGCTGGGCGATTTCTTTAAGGTAGTCAGGGAGTTTTTCTTCATTACCACCGCTGAGCTCAAGTTGGATGGTGGGTATTTTCGAGTCAACAAGCAGTGTAACTTCAAGTCGATCTTCAGTACTGGGCATTCGAAAGGACACGGTTGCCGTACCAAAGAACCCTTCTTCTGTATAGGTTTCAGCAATGTGGTTGAGCCGAGTACCGATGGAGGATATGCAAAAGTAAGCGGCTCCAAAAGCAAGACTAGGTGATAATTCGCCGATTGAAATCTCTGATGACATGGACATAGACCCCTTTACTGACTGTGGTTGAATAGGAAAAAAGTGTTCTGTTATAGAGTTGATAATTCAAAAGACCCGATTAGAACACATATTTCTAAGATTACAAGTGAGGAAGAGCGAGTTAGTAAGAAAAAATTGCCAAATTAAGTTTTCATAATAAAAGTACCTGAAATCTTTAAGGGCGTGCTTTCAAAAGCTTTACACCCGTAGAGGTAATTATGATGCCTTCAGAGCCACCAGATGACAAACCAGAAACGAGTGATGCCCAAACTGTAAGTCAGGTTGACTCAGGAAACGATGACCCAGTAGCTGAAATTGTTGGAAAAACCACGACGCATACCCTAAAGATTCAAGTGACAAAACCGGGAGCAGTTGGACGGAATGAGTTTCTCTCCCTTACGCATCAAGGCGCGGAGTATTTGCTACTTTGTAAAGAATTGTGGCGCGAACGGGCAAAAACAATTGGACAATGTAGCGTTGTTGGCCCCATGCCACGAACACCCTTCAACCCTGAAATGCGAGTATACAAGGCAACACCGCGAATTGTGAGTACGGCATTAGGCATTGACATTTCGGAAGACGAAGGCTTGTATGTGGGACAGATCTCAGGGAATACAGTTCGTGTTCGATTACCTGTCAAACAACTGGGCCGACTTTTCATTGTAGGCAAGACTGGCAGTGGGAAAAGCTACACTACTGCAGTACTCATGGAAGAATTACTGAAGAAAGGAATTCCAATTGTGGTATTAGATCGACACGGCGAATACTCAAGTCTAAAAATCCCTGCTGAAACGGGAAGCGATCGTTTTGTTATTGAACCCCAAAGTTATGAGATGAGTGTCATCGAATTTGCAGATTTACACGCGAATCCAGGCGCAGACCTCCCCATCGAAGCTCTTTTGGGCACGCACCCAAAGGATTTAGTTGTATCCGGTCAAGGCACCATTATTAATTTTCGAGGCTTAGACTTAGGTGTTCAGGAGGCACTGTCACAAGAAATTTTAAACGGACTATATCAAGCAGCCGTAAATCGGGAAATTCCTCCCTTCTACTGTTTTGTCGATGAAGCCCACCTTCTCGCACCCAACCGAGGAAAAGCGGCCACGACTGGAATTATGCGACTTATTGCCCAAGAGGGTCGAAAATTTGCTGCCAACCTCGTAGTGATTACACAAAAACCTCAATTGCTTGACACAACTGTTCGGAGCCAAGTCGGTACCTGGATCATCCACCAATTAACAGATGTTCGGGATGTCGATATCACCGTAACCAGTACAGAAGGGCTCTCAAAAGACTGGAGCGAAGACATTCAACGATTAGATACCGGACAAGTAGTCATAGCGGGAGATGCCGTTGAAGTCCCAGTCTTTGTTGACATTCGTACACGAGAAACCACTCATGGTGCAACAGGATTTAATCCTCTCGACTTTGCAGAACCTCAAACCAAAGAAGAACTGGAAAAACGCCGCATTCGATTACGGACAGATTTTGCCGGACGCATCAAAGCCGCAGTTGAGCGCTTTCAACAATTAACAAGTAATGCTAATGGTAGCCAAATGCCCCAACATGTTCAAGCACTGCGATCAGAGCTTCAAGCAGCGGAACAAAAACTTCGAGAACTCCGAGAGGATAACAATACCCTTGCTGTTCGTGTTCGAGAATTACAAAATGAGCTTAAAAAAACCGAGAAGAAATATCAAAAGGCTATGAATATCGCAGAGCGGGCGTTGACCGAACTAAAGGGTCGATAAGAACATCACTGATCTGAATTATTTCGCTTGCCATGCTTTGGTGGTGACCTTGTCGACAAGGCCCTTACCCTTCAGTTCATTTAGAGACCGAATTATTTCATTGCGAGGGACCTCTACGCCACCAATACCACGGATAATCGTCTGAATCGCACGTGGACGCTGAGGGCGTTCTCGAATCGTTTCAAGTACAGCCGCTTGAAGAACTGTTAGCTTCGCCCGTTTCTTCGGAGCCTTTTTTTCTTTAGGTGTTTTTTCTTTTTTGGGCTCTTTTTGTGCTTCTTTGGTCTCTACTGTAGCAGCATCAGGGGGTAATGACTCTGCAGGTTTCTTCGACGCTTTGGGGGTCGGTGAATCATCGGATGAGGTATCTTTTTTTGCCATTTTCATCGCCACACGCTTCAATTGATTTTCACAAGTTATGGATGGCGCGACCTCTGTTCACCGTGTGTCATTTAAATTTTCTGATGCATCTCAAGTAACACTAAAATAGAATTTATTTCCGTTGCCGTAAGGTTGAAATAAGAGAAGCTTAATCGACGGTTCGCCCTATAAGGCAGGTAGTTCGCAGTGTCACGTCGACGACGAAAAGAGAAAAAGCGAAAGGAGAAACGCCTAGAACGAGTTCCAGAAAAACTCCAGCGGAAACGAGACCGCCAAGAACGATACCGGACCCGACGAATGCCCGGATGGGTCCGTACTAGTCTAGTATTAGTTGTAATAGCTGTCATCATTGTTGGCGCTGGAATAATTTGGGTTAATTCTCTCCCACCTGCACCAGATCCTGAACCCACCCCAGGGCAAGTAGATATACTCCAGCAGGATATTTTTTACCTCTTCATTAATGAAACAGGTTTTGTGCAAATTGATTACATGCGCGGTCGATATGCCATGGGAACCTTTGATGGTGATCAACCTCTCAATGTATCGATCCTGCGAACATTCGAACAACCTCAAGTGAACTTCACAGTAGCTGATTCGAGTGTGTTCTATGATTACTATGGAAACGCCTACAATATCCCACCCACTATTGAAACGAACAGCTTGGAATATCAGATAACCAATGTCTTTCCTAACTTCTTAGCAGGAGATTCAGATATTAAAATTGACGGGGGAGCACAAATGCATGGTTGGTGGTCACTCTTCTGGGACTATTATCTCAACAGTAGTCAAAACAACTTTCTTGTCTCTGATACAATAGATGATATGTTCACCTTCACCTTTACAATACGCGCAGAGAACAACACAATTCCCTATAACACACCCACAATCGTTCATTGCAACATAACCTTCAACACGTTACCTGTCGAGGGCAATGTCTACAATTATGGTGAATCTCTAATCATCTTTCCAAAACAGGTTTTCAATGAAACTACGCTTTTAGCTAACATCACAGTTCATGATGTGTCACGAATTGGAAGCATTGTGAACCCAGATCAAACGCCTACCATCAATAATGAAACACATATCGGATTCGAAGCCTTACCCATTACAACAATAATGTCCCAAAATCAATCCTGGGGGTACACCTTTGATCTTAATGTCACGACCTTTACCAACACATCATTTTCTTTGCTTGATCTAACTACCCTGGAAAACGCATTCTTCATGCAATCGGGGTTAACTGGTCCTGTTTTGGAACAACCCATGCACTTTCCGAAAGCCCAAATCGATATAATCACCTCATGGTCAGAAAGACGCAAACTTAATGTTACAGATTTCCACTTCCGATTTCCTGCCGTGTGGGTAGACAACTCATCCATCACTTTCAAAACTACACAACATCAACCCCCACAACCATCTCATTCCAAACCACTCTTTCCATCCAAAGAAGAACAAACTAACCACATCACTCTTTGGCAGAGAACGCCCCCCAATGCTGAGGGCAAAGGAACCTTTTTTGTGATTCCTTGGCATCAAGAGCCCCGTCGTTTGCTGGTGATGAAGTAACTCTCACACATCCGACCTAACTAGTAATCAATTAGAGATTGCCCAAAGATTTCAAGTCAAAAATGGTCGAAAAGAACATTGGGTATTCCTCAATTGTATCCATCATCACGCCATATTGTTTGAGCCGCTCCGAGATTTTAAAAGTCTGACATTTCATAGTGTAAATATACGTATATCATGGAGACTGTCCAATGCCCGCAGAAGAGAATGATCTCGATGAAGCTTATGCTCGGTTTAGTAAACGATTGAAAGCGAAGGCAGCTGAAAGTGATCCAACCAAAGATGCCACGCTACGAGGCCATCTTGAAGAAATTGATAAGAAAACGCCTGAGAAATCACAATTATTCGCTGATGCTGAATTACGCTTAAAACGGTTGAAAGATGAGTTTCAGATCGAGATTCAAACTCCCCAGACCTTACAAGAGCATATAATCTTCCTCTTATCACAAGGTCAGATAGCCACTCCCCCAGGTACACCTGTAACAATGGCTGATTTATACTCGGAGATCCATGAAGTTGACAAATTCAGGACCCTCTCAAATAAGGAGATACGAAAAACGCTTAAGCAACTTGAGAAAGCTGATGTGGTTCACCTTTCAGAAATTCAAGGGACTCATATCGTCCGATTACATAATGAATTCATGAGTGATGACGAGGCCGCCATCCTTGATATTGCCGCTCGCAAAGCCGGAAAGGTCTCTGTTGAGCAGATAATGTTGTCAACACAGTGGCCACAGGCACGAGTACAAATTGCCTTAGATTTACTAGTCGCAAAAAAGTTAGTAATTCTGAAAAGGAGTTTCACACGGGGAACACGCTATCAGGTGCCAGAAAAGCCCTAACAACTTTTTTTCACTTATACATAACCCTCTATTAGTTTAAATAGACATTTTTGGTATATAGCTTGGTGTAAAGTACGTGAGCACCGATAGTATCGACCCCGTTCGACGCTTCCAAAGATACACAAACGAAGATCCTCAGCGTGATCTCCGCCGAGAAAAACGTTTACTTCGACAAGCTATTGCAGCGTCCAGTGGTCCACATCGCATTCGTCTGCAACAAGAATTAGCAGCACTCGAAGATTATGAACGAAAAAAGCGCCAACAAATCCTTGAGTTAAACACACTCGCTTAAGCGAAAAACCCAACTTCTTTTTCTGGGATTAAAGACACTATTCTTATCAAGTATTTCGTTCACATTTCATAAGCTTCAATCGAATTCCCAGTTCGTACTCGGTGTCTACATCATGCAACCCGTAATCGCAATCTCAGGAACACCTGGAACAGGCAAAACGGTTGTTGGTCATCTACTAGCAATGCGCCTGGGTGCGGAATTATTGGAAATAGGACAAATCGTTCAAGAACAAAATTTTCACATAGGCAAAGATTCTGATCGTGAAACGTTCATCGCGGACATAAAGAAATTACAGGACTACTTGCTGCAAGAATGTCATGAAGCGCAAAAACAAAAGATTGTGATCGGACACTTCGCTGACATTGTTCCAGAAGCACTCCTCGAGTTACTAATAGTTCTTCGCTGCAACCCCGTTACTCTAACACATAGACTTCGTGAGCGATCTTGGTCAACGAAGAAAATTCTTGAGAACATCCAAGCCGAAATCCTGGGAGAATGCACCGCCCAAGGCCTCTCCCACCATGGACCCGACAAGATTTTTGAAATTGATACAAGCGAGATCACGAGTGAAGAAACTGTGACAGCAATTGAAGCAGTGCTAGCAGGGAAAGGTGACCAATATGCGGTGGGAAAAATCTCTTGGCTCCGAACCCTTAATCCACAGCTCATCCATCAAATAATGGAGGAAGGGACACTCCCATCAGAACCACAAAAAGCATAAGTGTACCCCGAATACTTGAACACATAAGAACAATAGGTCGGACTCTTTGTGAATAATGGCAATAAGCCTGCCATCCAGGAACTTATTCGAAAGTACACCCTAGCCAACGCCATAAAATTTGAAGGCAAAGCAACTGCTAAGGCAGTAATTGGAAAAATATTAGCAGAGCGCCCAGAGCTACGATCACGAGTCCGGGATATCATTGAACATACAAACCGGATCGTGGATACTATAAACCAGATATCACTTGACGAGCAGATCGCAGAACTGCAAAATATCGCACCGGAATTACTCGAAGCGTCCAAAGGACGCCGAGAGAAGGAACTGCCACCACTAACCGGAGCAAAAATTGGCAAGGTTGTCACGCGCCTACCTCCCGAACCAAGTGGATTCCCCCACATTGGACATGCTTATGCGGGGTACATTAATTGGTATTATGCAAGAAAGTACAAGGGACGGTTAATTCTACGATTTGAAGATACTAACCCCCGAAATGTTCATAAAAAGTACTATCATGCCTTCAAAGAAGGTTACCAATGGTTGGATATTGACTGGGATGAAGAACTAAAAGTATCAGATGATATCCCATATTTTTATGAACACGCAAAAAAATTGCTAAAACGCGGAAAAGCCTATTTTTGTGAATGCAAATCAGACACCATTAAAGAGAACCGCCGCACCGGAAAATCCTGTTCCCATCGCCAAATGAGCCCAGAAAGAAATCAGGAAATTTGGAAGGAGATTCTTAACGGTCAATATTCAGAAGGAGAAATTGCATGCCGCTTACGAATCGATATGATGCATCCTAATGCAGTAATGCGAGATCCTAACATCTTTCGCATAATTGATTATCCACATCCCTTTCAAAGCGATAAATATCGACTATGGCCCACGTATGATTTCGCTAATGCATTAGAAGACCACCGCAACAAAATTAGTCACATTTTACGAAGTAATGAGTTTGCGAGTCGTGGTGAATTACATGCACATATCCGGGACCTCTTCGGTTATCCTCAGCCCTACATTCAAGAGTGGTCCCGATTCGCAATTGAGGGAAGTCCAGTAAGTAAACGGAAAATTCGACCATTAATTGAAAACAACTTTATTAGTGGCTGGGATGACATTCGCCTAACGACCCTCGCAGCACTTCGCCGCCGCGGAGTCATACCTGAAGCAATCAAAGAAATGACTCGCGAGGTCGGATTAAGTGTAGCCCAACCAATATTGGATTGGTCCGTGCTTCTTGGAATTAACCGTCGATTGGTTGATCCACTCGCTGATCGTTATTACTGCGTGGCTCAACACATACCTGTCGATATTACGGGTACAGACACCAAAATCGCGAGAATACCTTATCATCCCGATTTCAAAGAACGGGGAACTCGAAGCATTACGGTAAAAAACCGTGTGTATATTGACGGACAGGATGCAAAGGCACTAATGAAAGGTGATGTATTCCGGTTGAAGCATCTATACAATCTTCGCGTGGATCGAAAAACCACAAAGACACTAAAGTGTGCTTATGCTGGTGATAAACTTGAAGACGCACAACTAAAAATCCAATGGGTCACCGATAACGCTATCCCAGTAGATCTACACATTCCGAATGTACTCTTTATTAAAGGAAAACCGAATCCAAAGAGCCTCCGGACAATTCATGGCCTTGGAGAACGCGCTCTCAAAGATGTAGATTCAGGGACAATTATCCAATTAGAGCGAAAAGGATTCGGGTTTGTTGAGGGAAATAGGGAGAAAGTCAACATTAACCTAACAGAATAAGGTACGGCGCAAAGATTTTAGCGCCCTGATTCCCAGTACCGTATAACCAAAATTGCGCATTCAGGGGTATAGGCTTAGCAATGGCCGAGGAAGTCCAGCGGGCACTTGATAACCTTCGATTCGACCGTATGGTCAAAGCATTTTGTATTATATCACCAGATACTGCAATCTATCAAAGTACCTTAGATACTGACACGGAGGCAATGGTAAAACAAACTGTAAGCCTCTATCAAGGACAAATCAGCCAACTCACGGTTAACACTGAAGCAGGTCTAGTCGTTATATCCAAAATCGCTAATAACTGGTTACTTGCTGTGCTATTTCCACCCAACCTCTCCCTAGGTATTGCTGTAGTAAAAACGAAAGCAACACTCCTTGCTCTAAGCGAACTTGATTTGGAAATCATCAAATCCATACCCGCACTAGCAAAGGAACCAGCCCCTCAACCAAAAACCGCAGCACCACCAGCTCCGCCCCCAAAACCCTCACCCGCACCGAAACAAAAAATTGAACCCTCCACCTCACCCGAGACCGAACCCCTCCTGCCTCCTACACAATCACCATCAACAATAGAAGACTCACTTCCTCCACCAATGGAACCTCCCCCAATTGAAGCTATCGAACCTCCACCAGCCCCACCACCCACACCCTCCATAGATCAGGTTGATCTTACTTTTGTCCCCCAAGGAGGCGAAGAATTACTCGCAGCCCTGGACAAGGGATCACCAGCAGGTGGCGCGCTATTCGATAAATTCGGTCCCTATGCCCGAGATGTCCTGTTTCTCGTAGATGGTAAACGAGATGTCAAAACAATCGCTTTTCTTTTGGGATTACCCGAATATGCTATTGTAGAAGTTTTAGAATTTGCCATTAACAATAGAATCCTGGCAACCCCTGTAACAGATTAGTTAGATTCTTCCACCTTTCTAATTTGACACTTTGTTCAAATCAAAACTCAATTCAAAAAGGTACCGGAAGGGCAGTCGAGGGAGGAGGGATTTATTGGAGTTCGAGGACGACTCGGGCCTGAGGCCTCCTTGAGAGGATTCGCCTATGAGAATTTTGGTGTGTTTTAAAACCATGCTGCCCTTAACCGGCTATTGAATTATCAGCAGCCAAAATTATAAGCATATGCGTTTTTCTTAAAATTGACACACTGTTCTTGCGAATACCATAACGAATATTGAAAAAAATACAGAATTAATCATTATTTCTGTTGTTTATGGTATCTTCTTCACCGCACTCCACACAAATCACCGGCTTGGACCAATATTCAGCTCCACACATAGAACAGGCGAATCGTATTGCTGTTGGTACTTTTTCCTGATGTAGTTGTTTTCGATGAAGTAGTATAAACGGAAGAGAAAGAAGAGCTGCAAATCCTAAAATAATACCAAGAGGCATCAGTGTTTGCCATAGGAAAAAGGAAATTAGAAGGGCAAGCGAAAATCCGGGCAAGTAGAGATATTTAATCGCGAAGAGAAGCCAAGTTCCCGCGGGAAGGAGAATAGCTACCGTAAGAATTGAGAGGGTCGCAGACATATTTCGAAAGATCAGCGAGATGACGATTGTAATCCCAAACCATAGAATAAGTGAAAAAATCAAAGTAAAGTTGAGGAGAAAATCAATCGTTGCCATAATCCAAGCAAGCTCGTACAATTGGTGTCCTTCGATTAGACCAATATAGGTGAAATAGACTATAGGCTGGATGGCGTTAGATTGAGTGAAATAAATAATGAGGGCTAATGCAGAGCCGACAAGAAGGCCGATGGGCGCAGCTTTCGCACTCCTAAGATTAGGCATAGTAAGGAGCCTTAGAATGTTTGCCTATTAATGTAGTTCTAATGCGCCTCGAATTGCGAGGTCAGGGTGCCTCCGATGACACCACCAACCGCTGCAATTAAACCAGCTAAAAGTCCATTAATGACCCAGTTGAGAAGTAGGTTGAAGTCGATTGTAAAAGTCAATGCATAAGAAAGGCCAAAACAAACGAAGGGAGCAATAATTGCAGCAAGTAACCCTGCTGCCGCCCCCTTTATCATATCGCGGACAATTAACCCACCTAACAGACCACCAATGAGCCAAATGACAGGTGCAAGAATATAGGCATAGGTGATGAATAGAAGGAAATCATTGTATATTATGAAAAGTTGTTCTAAAATTGTGCTACCCTGAAAGACCGTGGAAACATAAGGAGCCACCAAACCAGGCCCCACCAAGGGTAACAGGTTTATACTAACTATATACAAGACTCCGTAACCGATACCTAAAGTTGCAATGAATCCGAGAAGCGTTCCAACTATTGTTCCACTCGTTGAGGATCCCATAGAGCTCACCTCGATTATCCTTGATTATGAGAGGAGAATGATGATTTAAAGTTGTTTACCTTGTTTTGTTCTATGCTAGACCATGCGAAGTTTTCGTAATTCTTGCATCAAGGCAATGAGTTTTCGGTCTTTGGTATCTATCGCCTTCATGAAGAGCTTGACTTTCTTTCCTGCAGTCATTTGAACAATTGATTCACCAGTTACGATATTAGCAAGTTTATCTAATGTGTCATCGTCGGTTTGTAAAAGAAGATCTCGAAGCTTAAGGGACTGTTTGAATTCAGGACCGTATAGTTTACGCCATTCTTTTTCATATTGTTGCAGGTATGAAGCACTAACATTTCCTTTTGCCACACCTTCAGCGGCAATACGTCCAGCTATATTGCCGCAAACCATCGCATAACCCATTCCACCACCTGTAATAGGGTGAACATGACCCGCTGCATCACCGACTAATAACGCGCCATCAACGACATTGTTCTTATTAGGACCACATACCGGGAGAGCTCCAACTCGAGTTTCGATGATCTTAGCATCGCTTAGCTGGCGTTTTGCTACATCATGGAACCGTAAAAAATGGTCAAGATATTCTTTAGCTGTTTTTGTCTCCACACCTCCCCCAATTCCAATCCCTACATTCGCACGACCGTTACCTTTCGGAAATATCCAGATATAACAACGTGGAGAGACTTCGTCTCCAAGAAGGAACTCCATAAGATCAGGGGCTTCAAGGTCGCATTTAGCCATTTCATAACTGAAGCAAGAATCAATATCTGCAGGTTTGTATGATTTACGCAATCCCGTTAATCGGGCAATTTGGCTGTTGACGCCATCAGCACCAATTACGACTTTGGCTTTTAAAGTCTTGAGTTTTCCATCATGTCGTACAATGACGCCATTGACTGTTTCATTGGATCGCACGATGTCAATCACCCGTGCACCCAACAGACTATCAGCACCAGCTTCGGTTGCACGGGCAAACAGCTCTTTATCAAATACCCGACGATCTACGATAAACCCATTCGGTTCATCCTCTGCGTAATCGACTGCTATCAATCCGGGACTAAAAACACGAAACCCTCGTATTGATGCACGAATTGATTCCTCTGGAACTTCGATTTCAGCAAGACCTGGACCGGTCTTACCAATAGCTTCGCCGCATTGGACTGGAATACCCACATTGGTTTTTCTATCAATTATTAGAACATCTGCTCCTGCACGTAACGCACCAATTGCGGTTGATGAACCGGCCGGTCCAGCCCCCACAATAATCACACGATTTTCATCTGCCATATTCAAAACCTCCCAAGATGTCACACTTTTCACTAACGGTCAACCAAAGCTATAGCTCCTACTGGACACACTTTTACACATACAGCACAACCAGTGCATTTCTCAGAAACAACTATTATGTAATTTTCTGTCACTTCTATTGCATTCACTGGACAGACTGTGGCACAAGCTTGGCAAATCCCACAAAGTTCACCATCCACATCTGCCAGTTTCTTCTTCTTGCTGGAAGTTGTAGAAGCCAAATTTTACCTTCCTATCTTATTTACCGAAAAACACGGTAAGCATAGGCTTTTGAGCCTTTCTACTGTTTGTTTTCTCGACTAGAGGTGAAAATTAGATAGGCGCCCTGGGGTGGAATGATTCCACGTTCTGTGATAAACGCGTCAATATGTTCATGCCCCGTAACGTCAAACAGGGGATTTCGAACTGTAACCAATCCATTTATTTCACTGTGCGGGACGACCTGATCAGGATTCCCTTCTTCTAATGTAATAAGACGCCCCAAAATGGTCTGTTGAGAAAATTTGTAGCTCCCTAAGGCAATTAGCACGCGTACTCGAGCATCATGACATAACTCCGCAAGCGTAGCCGTACCAACTTTGGAAACAATAGCGCCACTTGCTGCTATTGCTTCGCCACCCGCAAGCATGATGTCAATATCGGGAAGGAAAATCCGTACCGCAAAATCGGTGAGCAGAGTAACTGGAATGCCCAGCGCTGCAACTTCATTAGCCAACAACCGACCCTCAAGGTCAGGACGACTTTCAGCAACAAAAACCTGAATTTCTTTTCCCTGTTCAACCACTTTTTTTAGAATCTCTAAGACTGTTGTACTTCGACAAAGTGTTAATATTTTATTGCCAGACCGAATTCGTTTCGATCCAATATCACCAATTCGTTCTTTAGCTGCCGCGATTCGAGCAACAAATTCATCACAAGCGTCAGCAACTAATCTTCTCATCATCTTTAACGGCGTTTTGGAATAGTAAGCATTTTGGGCAGTACCTTCAATATAGTCAAGACAATTCTGTAACGCCGCAGAGCTTTGTCGAGCTTCACGAAGGCTATAAGCTGCTGCTTTGATTTGGTCAAACAAATTCTTTGAGGATTTCGCTTTTATTTGTAGTGTGAAATCCTTTATAGCAGAAGCAGCTGCTATAGCCGTGCCGTCAGCACTGGCAATTTCATAAGTTTGAAATTTCTTTGCTAACCAGTTAAGATTCACTATTCAGCGCCTCCATGGCAGCATTAATACCTCGATTATGTATTAAATGGCTCGGCGAACAAGTATGGTAAAAATTCCTCAAAAGACCCAAGAGATTGCTGAAGATATTCGTGCAATGCGAACCAGGGGAGCCGGTCGTATAGCCCGTGCGGCTGCAAAAGGACTGATGATCGCAATTGAAGAGTCAAGAGCAAAAAGGGTTCCCAAATTGCTAAAGGATGCGGCAACAGCAGCACAACTATTGTATGAGACCAGACCGACTGCAGTATCGTTACCAAATGCATTGAGATTTGTTTACACGCGACTTGTTAGCAAAGCTGAACGGGTACATGACATTGCCAAGCTTAAGGAAGAGGGACAAAGAATTGGTCAAGGATTTATTTCGATGTCAAATAATGCCGTGAAATCTATTGGGCAAATCGGTTCGCGACTAATTTTGGATGGGGATATTATTTTCACCTATTGCAACAGTGCTACCGCATTTGGTGTCTTAAAGACAGCATTTTCCATGGGAAAAGAGTTCACAGTTTATGTCCCTGAAACCAGACCCAAGTTCCAAGGACACATTACAGCAACATGGCTTGATAACGCGGGAATCCCGTGTTCATTGATAACTGATAATTCAATTCGGTTTCTCATTGCACGAGCAGATAAGGTGTTTGTTGGGGCGGATTCAATAACTGCAAATGGGGCTGTGGTTAATAAAATTGGGACAAGTTTAGTGGCTCTTGCAGCGGATGAAGCACGAGTTGATTTCTTTGTAGCTGCAGAAAGCTACAAATTTAGCCCCGCAACGATGGCAGGAGAGCTAATTGAAATTGAAGAACGGGATGTATTTGAAGTAATATCAAAGGAAAAACTAGCAAGCTGGAATCATGTTGACGTGCGAAATCCAGCATTTGACGTAACTCCACCTGAATATATTGACGCTATTATCACAGAACAGGGTGTAATTCCGCCACAAGGAGCTATTGCCATTCTCTATCAAGCATTTGGCTGGTATACAACCGAACAAACCTTACCATGGGAGCCCTATCTTGTTTAACCTAGAAGGACACACATTAGAATACTTTCCGATTATTCCTTCTCAGATTTGCGAATTTCTTTTCGCCATTCCTTAATTCGTGATTCAGGAATGCCCGTTAAAAGGGCTAAATCTCGTGGATTTTCACCCTTGAGATCTGCGAGAGATTTAACACCCAGTTCTTTGAGTAGCTTGACATCTGTACGAGTAATCTCTGGGAGATGTTTGATCTCCGTGATCAGGGGTTCTTTAGCTTTTTCTTCACGGACCGCTTTGGCTTTTTCACGCTCGTAACGTTTAGCCGATTCCACCAATTTTTCCGAACGATTTCGTTTCAAATCTGTTTTTCGTGCTAAACGGCGTGGCGAAACAGTAGCTAGATCATGAATGCTAGTGATTCCAGCATTAACAAGGGTTTCAGCAAGTTTCTTTGAAATGCCAGAAATTTCAGTCAAGTCTGTTTCAACGAGTTTCGTTTTCTTGATCGCTGGCTTCTCACTCTTGGGTTTTGGCTTCGGTTTATCTTTCACAGTTTTTGTTACCTTACCCAGTTTCTTTATCCGTGCTAAATACTCTTGCAGAGTTTTCACGTTTTCAGCATGATGTGTTTTACGACGACCATCAATTGGGATGGCCATCCAGCGGGCTTCACTCAGACTTATGCCTGCTTCTTTGAGTTCTTGAAAGCTAAAACCACGCCCCCAGCGTTTATCACCCGTTTGAGGAGCATGGATTTCAGGTCGGAAAGCCAATTTATTTCACCCTTAGACTGATTGCAGGAGACGAGAAGTGCCCCAGCTAAAAATGTTTTGACCTATCAGTCTCGAAAACAATTTTTAGCATTAGATAGAGGATTCCAAAAAGATAAGAAAACTTAAATTAAGGAATATAACCGTGAGCAAATACTGAATGAGTAAGAAGGTTTTCAAACAGTGATGAGACAAAACAATAATCAACGATTAATGTCGCACACAACCACAGTTGCTGTGAGGGTTAATGGCGGTGTTATCCTTGGCACCGAATCGCAAGCATCAATGGGATACCTAGTTGCTAGCGACACGGCTCCTAAGATTCTAAGAATTACAGACCACACCGCAATGACGATTTCAGGTTCTGTTGCCGATGCACAACAGCTTACAAATAATATTCGTGCTATTGCACAATTAGAAGCCCTGGAGAAAGGACGGGAGCTGACGGTAAAGGCCATTTCACGATTAACTTCTTCAATTCTTTTCCGAAACCGAATGTTTCCCCTAATTACAATGCTCATTGTGGGTGGTGTAGACACTGAAGGTAGTCACATCTACATGCTCGATCCGTTGGGAAGCATGCTCGAGGAAGAGAAATTTACCGCCACAGGCAGTGGATCGGTTGTAGCATACGGCGTTTTAGAAGATGAATTTCGTGAAAACATGACCATTGAAGAAGGAAAGGAATTAGTCACTCGTGCAGTTAATGCAGCTCGAAAGCGTGACATCGCCTCAGGTGGAGCAATTCAAATTGCCATCATTAATTCAGATGGTGTTAATATCTCTCGCGAAAAACTCTAGAACTAACTTCCACAAGGTTTGTGTGTCTATTCAATTTAGATGACACAACAGGCCTTCTGCGTGCTGATTAAATAATCATTCTTTTCCAAATATTTCATCGTAGTCTTGGTAGGTAAAACAAGTCGATTCACGCCAGCTTTTACTGCCAATATTTCCATCTTACGCCGAACGACTCCCCGAGGTCGCATGCACCCTAATGCGATTTCGCATTTGGGAAAGAGAAGGCGAGCGATTGCACAGATTCTGGCAACATCAGAAGGACTAGTAGGACGGGTTTTAGCCATCGGAGTTCCTTGAGTTGGCATTAATGCGATTATGACAAGGAGCCGCGGTTTTAGGATTGCTTTGATAAGTTGAAGCGCTGCAAGCTCACCGACAAGTTGACCATGATAAAGCCCAACACAAATATGAGGTGCAACGGCTAACTTGTTTTTGTCGAGTGCTATTAACGTGGAAGCGTAATCATTGATTGTCCGGTCAGTGAGCCCATAAATTGAATGAAGTGTGGCCTCATCACCGATTACATCAACAGAAGCACAATCTATTCCGGTTTGAGCGAGATCGCGGGCTTCAGAATTTGTTAGAAATCCGGTGTGTACATTGAGAAAAAGATTAGTTGTCTCTTTAATTTCCTTAAGAACAGGAAGAAATGGACTTAGTGGGATAGTACCTGTCGAATCACAGCCCCCACTAATAAGACACCCGACTCCATTCTTTTGTGCTAGTTTCTGACAAAAGGAGAGAAGATCACTAGGACTGGTAATCGACTGCATATGATGAAGAAATCGCCCTGCACAATGTTGACAGTGGAGGTCACATTGTTTTCCAGTAATGGATATTGAAGGAAAATGTTGACCGGGAGTATACAATGTGACTTGACGATGGAACACTTCGTCGGTTTTTGCACGGGCTTGCTTAAATAACGCATCAAGATTAGAGGCGGGAGTCTTAATCCAATACTGCAAATTTGTTAACGCGTCATTTATGGAAGTCATCATTTCAATCCTCGTTGATAGGTCCAGTCAGATTTTCCGTACCATGATTGAGCCAGTGTCTGTGCAGATTGCAGCTCTGCATCCGTTAATCCTTCCTCATAAAATCGAGCAGGTAAGGCACTTGATAGACCTTCGATTAGAGCCTCTTCAATTTGACCAAAAGTTGGCACAGTGCCCAGTTCTTGTTGAAGCGAGGTTAAGCTTTTAGTAGCTTTTTCTATAGCAAGCGCATCAGCTTTCATTTTCTTAACTTTAAGAAAAGTGAACATTCTAGCGAGATCGAGCATTCGTAATATCGTCCCATGTTGCAATAAGGTATTCCCTCGACGAGATTGAGCATTCCCAGAAATCTTCCGTTTTTTTACAAAAAGATTCGGACAAAACCTATCTGATCCTGAAACGAATTTCGCACTAACCCCAAGTCGATTAAGACCGATTAATAATCCGTTACATAGGTGTTCATACGTTTCGATAACATCTGAAGGTAGTTGAGAACTATCAACTCGGCAGATGATACTGTAGGTTAATTCCCCTTCAAAATCATGGTATACTGCACCACCGCTTGAGATACGGCGGACGATATCTACATTGAATTTGTGACAGGCTTCAACATCAACTTCATCGCCTAGATGTTGAAACCGCCCAATAGATACAGCGGAAGGATTCCAACGATAAAAACGCACTGTGTTGGCTGCAGTTTCTTTATGGCAACCATCAAGTAATACATGATCGATTGCCATGTTTTCGAATGCGTTGAAGATCCCTGTGCGTATCAATCGCCATAATTGAGCCATTTTCTAAGGTGCTCCTGCTAGTTGATGCTGTATCTTTTTTATTGCTATATCATTTGGGGGTAATGGATAATTATAGAGTGGTCCTCGAGGTTGCTCCGTGAAGAAAGGACGATTACAGGAAGGACAACCAGCCGTTTGAAACGCCTTTCCTTGCGCGATAATATCGGCTAAAGTTTCGGAAGATAGACCAAAATTCACAAGCCTATTGGATGAATTGAATTTCATTTGATCAGAATGGATAAGATGATTTTGAATAAGGAAATGAGCAAGTTGGATCCGCCGATAGTGATTAATTGAAGGGCGTGAACGTTTAGATAAGGGAGTACCAGAAATAGGCGTAAAAGGGAATAACCCAATTGTGATACCTTGATTTGTTAGTTCTTGAATAAGATTTACTGATTGAATCTCAGTTTCCCCCAAGCCAATCATTAGATGGGTGGTTGTACGTCCTTTCCCGAATACGGAGCGCGCAGATTGTAACGCTTGATAATGTTCAAACCAAGTAAAGGGACTTTTTACACCAAGACCTTTATGAGCCTTGAATAATGCAGGTGTGGATGCATCTAGCGCGATAGCGATTCGATCAACGCCGAGATTGAATAGGGTTTTAAAGTGCTCTTTCTCGAGCGGTGGTAATGCAAGAGACAATGGTAAATTAGGTAAATGCAGTCGAAACTCACTAATGAGCTGAATGAGGTCATTGACAAGATTAGGATAGCAGACAGTTTGAACACAGATTCGTTTGAACGGCAGTGTTGACTTCGTGTTTTGGATAGTTTCGATTACTTGATGGAGGTCAAAACTAGGCCATGTTATCCTTGAGAGTCGGTTTGCACTCGCGCTACTCCCTCGAGCTTGAGCACAAAAAGCACAATTCGCACTACACCTTGTTTTCGAATGCACCATAGTGTATGCAGTGGTTGGCTTCACATCTAACCTGCATTGAGCGAATTTCAGAATGGAAGCAGTCCCAATAGACAAACGGATAGAATTTGGCAATTACCTTCCTCACAAGCATTACTAAAAGCTATGATTAAATTGTATCATAGTCAATGTGAAGCAGAAAAATTAGCTTTTCGGGTTTGTTAAAAGTAGACAACTTTAACAAGTTCTTATAGATAATTTTAGGCGATTGCAGTTTTCAGTTGATGATAAAGACTAAAGTTCCCAAGAAACACTCAGATGAGTGGTGTTCCTATGCGAATCACAGGTCCAGAAGAAGAAATCAAAGTAGTCCAGGAGGTTGCCAGACTGATGCTCATTGCCGCACGAACAGCACCCAAAGGTCGGGGCATCGATGATATTGAGACTATGGTTCTTTCCGGGAAAGAAAAAGATATGGTTGCCAAAGAAATGCACAAGCTTTCCAAGGCCCCTGAAGATCATTGGATACGTGACGCAAAAAGTGTAGAGCAATCCTCAAATTTAGTACTAGTGGGATTAAAAGGACCCAACCCCTTGGGCACTCAATGCGGAGCTTGTGGATTCGAAAACTGTAATCAAATGCGCAAAGAAGGACGAAAAGAAGGATACCTGTTTGCAGGACCTACTTGCATTATTAAAGCCATTGATCTTGGTATAGCCTTGGGGAGTGCGGTTAAAACTGCTCAAATCCATAATGTTGATAACCGAATTTTCTTTCGAGCAGGTGTTGCTGCATATAAACTCAAACTCATGCCCAATTCTACAATTATCATAGGGATTCCCCTTGCCGCAACAGGAAAGAGTCCATTTTTTGATCGTTAAGAGTTCTTAAAAAGAAGAGATGGTAGCCCGGCGCGGATTCGAACCGCGGTCCCAAGGTATCCCTTCCGCAAGGCAAATGCGGATCCAGAGCCTCGGATGATTGACCACTGTGCATAAAAAAATGGAGTCTACACTACCGGGCTTTTGTGGTGATTTTTGAAAGTGCCCTATTTAGTCTTTTTCTTTTTCGTTTTTAATTTCTTTTTAGGTTTCTTCTTTGAAACATGTGAAATTTGTGTTGGCTCTTCAATTCGGCTAATAAGAAGCCCTGAATCGAGATAAATCATGAACTTATGATTCTCATGAATAACTTCAAATGGAACCGGATATTGGGTAGCCCCTTCGACCGCATCTGTTGTAACATAAAAAACCGCACGTTCCCCACACAGAGGGCATTTAAGGGCTTTCCAAAATTTTCGTGGACTTTTCGACATTTGCTTTACTCCGTTTACTTGATTTTCTTGAGTGCATTCGCTATTACGGGAGCAACAGACACATGACTTATAGATGATTGAACCGTGTCGGTTCCAACAACATCAAGTGCCCCCGCTTGGTAAATACGAACGAGCGCATTTAGAACCAAGAGCGGATGAGTGCAAGCAACATAGATGTCCTTGGCACCATTCTTCTTCAGAACATCAATGGCTTTAATGATGGTATTTCCGGTGCTAATAATATCGTCAACAATCAGGGCATCACGGCCTTTGAGGTCAAGATGGCGAGGTTTGATTTCAACAGTTTCTGCATCATACCGTTTCTTTTCCAAGGCATCATAGTCTACGGAAAGAGCGTTGGCTGCAGTTTTTGCCCATGCACCAGCTTCAGCGTCTGGTCCAATTACTGCGGGCTTGTGTAATTTATGTTTGTTATTCATATATTTGGCAAGTTCAGCCATCGCTGTCAAATCATTTAGGGGAATTGTTGTTAGATCATCTTGATCAACTACACGATGTCGGTGCGAGTCGATTGTAAAGATGTAATCCGCACCAGCAGCTTCAATTAACCTGCTAATAGTTTTCACACTAATTGCTTCTCCTGGTTTGAAGCGTTCATCTTGACGCGCATAAGCAAAATAGGGTAGAACGGCGATTACGCGATTTGCGTTGAGATCCTTAAGAGCATCAAGCATGAGGAGAAGTTCAATAAGATAATGATTGGGCTCATGCCCTAAGGATTGAACAACGACAACATCCTCATTAGCAGCTTCGCCAAGAAACCTAACATATGTTTCACCATCTGGAAACCGTTTGACTTCTGTATCCAGATATTCAGCTCTGAGTTCTTCGGCTACTTTCCAAGCTAGGGTTTTAGATGGACTCCCACTTGTTACAATGACCATGGACAGCGGCCTCTTGTCGCGATTGTTCTAACCATTGAACTAACACAAATAAGCTTAGTGGAAGCTAATCGGGGAGATAATTCTTCATAGATTACTTCGCAAACAGTTCTTCTAACCAAAGAAGGAATGCTCGAAGAGATTTATCAGCAAGTCTTTGCGAGTAAATCTGGACCGCCCCAGTTCCATCCATTCGGCAAGCTAAGGGACGACCGATTTCATCAATAATTGGAGTGATGAAACTAATAGCATGAATATGACCCGCTTTCTTCTGGACGTCTTTATACAAATCTAATTTATTCAAATCTCTTGCCCGGATATTAACCTCATCGAATTGATTTCCGTTTAGAACAATGTCACGGAAAACCGCCCGGACCAATTCGCCAGGACCCCCATTTGAAGAACTCGTAAGGAACCTGATAACTTTTCGCATCTTTGTCCGATCAATTTCATAGGGTGATAACCGCCCAGGATAACCAAGGACCGCAGAAGATAACATCCAGGTGACAGCATTAATCGCTCTTCGAGGAATATCCATGACAAAACAAAAACCAGTTTCTGGCCGCCAAAGTATCTGTGAGGTTACTGAATATGGGAATATTTGATATTTACGTGTTCGAGTTCCGGTAATTGGGATTTTAATCATCCGATCGTATGTGAGATTCAATTCAATGAATTTCGATGAGGCTCTTTGACATTCTAAAACCGCATTTGGGAGGAGGAGGCCAATTCGTCGCGCACTCATTCGCCCACGTGGTCCAGCAGGAGATTCGGATTGATCAGAACTATAGGTAGCTGCTGAACCAACAAAATCTTCCAGACTATATCGAAGTTGTGTTAGTTTTCGCGTAACAGGTACAATTGCTCGAGTCTCGGTAATATATAATGCCTGCACAAAAATTCCTCCAACCGCTCATAATATTAGACAACTTGTATATATTTACAAGAGCACTGATTTTAGTCGCTTTTTCTATGTTAATTAGAATGATGGAATGATTCAAAAAGAATTGATTGATGATACCTTCACGGATAGGGAGCTAAAAATTCATGACACCTGATGAAAAAAAGAAAAAGCGTGTTGTCATTACACCTAATAAAAGTGAACACCACCCTGGTCATTCCCACAGTCACCATTCTGGGCATACCCAGCAAACCAGTTCAACCATTGAGATTGCTTTAGAAGAAAATTTCCTGGAACAAAATAAGAAATTAGCGAGGGAAAATCTCGAAACCTTTGAAAGACACGGAATTCGTACAATCAACATTTTAGGAAGTGTGGGATCAGGAAAGACCTCATTAATTGAAGCCATTTCAAAAAGGCTCATCCACCGACAAAATGAGATATTAGTCATTGCCGGTGATGTTACCACCACCATTGATGCTGATCGGATTGCAAAGCACGGGGTGCGAACAATACAGGTAAATACAGGTGTTGAATGTCACCTCGATGCAAAGCTAATCCAAAAAGCCATTGAGTCAGCAGATCTAAAATCAACCAAGATTTTAATTATCGAAAATGTTGGTAATCTGATCTGCCCCGCAGATTTTCCGCTAGGCAGTCATCTTCGTCTAGTCGTGGTAAGCGTCACTGAGGGACCGTGGATGATTCAAAAACACCCCGTCATGTTTCATGAAGCGGATATTCTTATTATTAACAAAATTGATTTAGCAAGCGTTATGGAAGTTGATGTTGACCAATTAGAACGGGATGCGCTACAAATCAATCCCAATCTCGTTGTGTTACGGACAAGTATTCGTAAGGATATTGGCGTTGATGCCGTCATCAAGCACTTAGGTTTCTAAATAGAAAATCTTTGAGATAAGTGTAGTTATCCGAAACCAAGCATTTTTTCAAGCCGTCCAGCTGTTCGCTTTAATTCTAATAAGAGGGGACCCAACCGTGCATTTTCTTTTGTAATAAAAAGCACCACTGCAAGAGGGCCACTATATCGAAGAAGAATGTATCCTTTATCGCACTTGACATAGATATTATCTAAATTACCCTTCCTGAGATTATCCATTGCTGTCGATCCAATAGAGAGCATTGACGAAGCCAACGCCGCAAGTTCAGCTTCACCAATTTTAGCTTCAACAGCACTAGCCATAGGGAGCCCATCTGTTGATACCACAGCCACACCTTGGATTCCGTCAACACTTTGTTCTGCTTCCCGAAGTACACGCATGATTGCCTCCATTGGATCCTCAATCTCGGGTGGCTCGGTCATAATCAACACGAAATACAGTAGGTAATGGAATTAACACTTGATTCAATCCTCTAAAAACCTGTGCTAACCTTTATGATTAGTCCATCCAGCCTGAATTCTCCATAGTTCGTAATAATCGTTCCGAGATAGGAAGAGCTACCATAATACCAACCATGACCTGCATGAAATTGAACGGAAGCTCAGCAATTGCAGCGTACTGGAAGATGAAGAACTCATAGAAGAAATAGCCACTCATCATCACACCACCCCCCAACAACATTGCGGTAACGTTCCACGCAGCCCGTGGCTCGTATCTGAATGTGATAATCAGGGTCATCGTTCCTAGAAAAATAGCTAGTACAAACCACACCCATGAAGGAAGAAAGAAAGGAATTTCCCACCATGGATTTCCTAGATATGCAAGCTCTCCACTGAAACGGAGAAGACCAATAATGACAATGCAAAATGCCAAACCCAATCCAAGCCCAAGACCGAGAAAACGAAGACGTTTTGGCGCGAAACGATTTCGAAAAGCGAAACTCAAGTATCCAACTAAAAAGCCTTCCGATCCTTTGATGACTAAGGTTCCTGGCGCATAGAGGGCATATCCTGTGGCAAGATCTGCTATCATTGACCCTGCACCACCAGCTACACCTCCAATAATTGGACCAAATACGAGTGCGGTGATATAAACGCCAACTTCTCCGAAATTAAAATAACCTTGGGTGGCAGGCACAGCAACTTGAAAAAGCATCGTTAAGACAGCTATTAGAGCCGCCATCAATGCAGTAATGGAGATAACAAGGGTTTTGGGCATCGGGGGAAATAAAATCGAAGATCTCTTCATGCTCTTCACTACTAAAATGTAGAAAGCTGTTGTTATTTATGAATACCGTGGTCCCTCAACTGAGATTTCAAATACAATGCTTACTTTCAGTGAAAAATCAGAAATTGCTGCATTGAATACAGATTCATCTTCATTTCTATTTGCAAATATATAGACTCCATCATATTCTGAGCAGTGCCCTAAGCAT
>CAYFXY010000002.1:33407-52596 GCA_964347205.1 uncultured archaeon | reverse complement strand
AAATGAAGGAAAGAAGACTTTTTTTTAATATTTTTAATAAGGATTTTATTCAATAATTCGATCTATAACTTATTACTAAAATTAAAAAAACGCATAGAATTTAAATTATTTAAATACTGTGTACAAAATATTTATTTTCTCTTACATCCCTCGCGACATACTCTTGGCGATAATAAAAAACTGAAAGTAGGCTTCATTAATGAAGATACGTGCCTTTTCCCCAGGTCATATCACTGGCTTCTTTCAAATATTTGATGAAGCCAAAAATCCGTTAGAAAAGGGATCTCGGGGCGCAGGAGTTTCGGTGAGTAAAGGCGTTACAACATCAGTAGAAGCCTCTCCAGCAAAAAATACGCAAATTTCTGTGGAAATAAATGGGGATTCGTCGCATCCTACCCCCGTATCAAAAAGTGTTATTACTCGATTTTTAGATTTCGTACCGAAACAATCTTTCAATATTCATGTGCGTCATGATGTTGCGCTGCCAATAGGATGCGGATTTGGTACAAGTGGTGCAGGAGCGCTGAGCCTTTCGTTAGCACTAGATAAAGCATTGGAGTTGAACCTTCCGAGAATTAAAAGTGCACAAATTGCACATCTTGAAGAAATTGCGCTTCAAACGGGGCTAGGAACCGTAATAGCGGAAAGCGTCGGTGGTATCGAAATCAGAACCCACCCAGGAGCACCAGGGATAGGTCAAATCATGACGCTTCCTTCAAGCCGAGAGTATATGCTTGTGAGCCTTCCTTTTGGCCCGATTTCGACATCAAAGCATTTGAAAGATGAAGATTTACGAAAACGAATAAATGAACGAGGAGGGCTATTTACGGATGCTCTTCGAACTCATCCCACAGTAGCCAATTTCTTGAAGTATTCACGGAATTTTGCCGAACACATCGGCATTATAACAGACCGAGTAAAGGCCGTTCTGCAAGAAGCGGATGAAGTAGGTTTTACCTGTAGCACAGCAATATTTGGGGAAAACGTCTTCTCGTTAGTTCAACCCGACCAGGTATCTGAGCTAAAAGCCCTTTTTGAGTCTCATAAAAGCCCAGAATTTAATGTCTTAATCATGAACGTTGATTGCGAAGGAGCGCGAATCATTGATGAATAACCATGAGGTATCACCAAAACACCCCCGAGCAACTTCATTACGAATTCGAAATAAACTCGTTCAGGGATTTGAAAATGAAATTACATCAACATTTGGACTATTCGCGCATGGCCGTGGTGAAGCTTTTGATTACCTTATTGGCGAGAAAACTACTGAGAATGCTCAAAGAGCCATCCGAGCTGCAACTGCAAGCTTCTTATTATCAAGAAATCCAGTTTTATCAGTGAATGGGAATGTTGCTGCTTTAGTGCCCAAATCACTAGTAAAATTTGCAAAAATATCTCGATCAAAACTTGAAATTAATCTGTATCACCGCTCAGCTAAGCGCGAAGATGCTATTGCACGTATTCTTCAAGATGCCGGAGCGAAGGAAATCTATGGGTTAGATTCAGCCTACCATGAGACCATTCCTGAGATACACAGTGAAAGGAGAGTAGTTGATCATCGAGGATTATTCATTGCAGATTTAGCCTTTGTCCCTCTTGAAGACGGGGATCGAACAGATGGACTGGTTCGTTTAGGGAAACAGGTTATCACTGTGGATTTGAATCCCTTGTCGCGAACGGCCCAAAAGTCGACAATTACGATAGTTGATAACATAGTTCGTTGCATGCCTTTGCTAATTTCCGAGATGCGATCACTTCGAAAAAAGAGCAAAGAGGAGCTTCAAGAGATACTTGGTCATTTTGATAATCAGACAAATCTTTCAGAAGCCATCCACCTAATCTGTGAACGATTAACCGAGTTAGCTAACAAAGATAGGAACAAACAAAGGAGCAAAGGATTGTGACCTTTAGTCAGGTAATAATCTTAGGAGCAGGAGCCATTGGCTCAGCGTTTGGAGCTTATCTTTCAGTGAAAAATAAAGTTACTTTGATTGGACGACCAGTACATATGGATGCCATAAAAGAAAATGGCTTGACTGTTTTAGGTGATGGCGCTGGGATTTATCACATGGAAACAGCGACTCAGATTTCAGAAGTCCCACCCCAAACACTCCTAATTGTAGCTGTGAAAGCTACTGATCTGAAAGAAGCCTTACTACAGAATCAGTCAATGCTCCGTAATGATACTGTGATACTATTATGCCAAAACGGTCTGGACATCGAGAAGGAAGCAAAAGAAGCACTTAACGGAAGCCAAAAGATTGTACGCGGAATCGTCACAATAGGATCAGAAATTCTTGAACCAGGTCGAATTCAAGTTAAACAAAACTATACATTCTTTGATTCAGATGAACGATCAAAGCTCATTGTTCAATTCTTTAAAAACGCAGGATTAAGCGCTGAAGTTACAGATTCGTTTCAAACAGACATTTGGAGAAAAGTAACTATTAATTGCGTTGCCAATCCTTTAAGTGCCATCCTTCGAGCACGAACAACGGATCTTGTTTCTCCACTGTTAGAAGACATCCGGAAGAGTGTTGTCGAAGAATGCATTGCTGTTGGAAAAGCAGAGGGGGTCGATTTAGATTTGAGTATTCTCCAGATAATCAAACAAAGCTTCCCCCAATACACAAATCGCACATCAATGTTTCAGGACATAATTTTAGGACGAAAAACGGAAATTGAATTCTTAAATGGTAAGATTGTGGAACTTGGAAAAACCCACAACATTGCAGTCCCCGTTAACGAAAGTCTCACCCAACTGATACGATACTTGGAGAGTGTTAAGAACTGAATACAAATGAAATTCGAATCATGAAAGGTCAACAAAAAATCACCATGCTCACCGCCTATGACTATCAACTGGCTAGAATACTAGACAAAGCTTCTATTGACATTATTTTAGTCGGAGATAGTCTTGGAATGGTTTTCCAAGGAAACCCCTCTACAAAGAAAGTCACCATGGATGCGATGCTTTACCATACCCGCGTAGTGGCTCGTGGAGCCCAAAATACTCTAATCGTTTCGGATATGCCCATTCACAGCTATGATACTCCAGCAGACGCTTTAGCAAACGCTAAAAAATTCATTGCGGAAGGCGCACACGCCGTAAAAATTGAGGGATATCAAGCTGAGATAATCGAGGTCCTCCGAGAAAATAACATACCTGTAATGGGACATGTTGGTCTTTTACCACAAAAAGCAGAAAAGTATCGCGTACAAGGAAAAACCCCTGAACAAGCAGATCAAATATGGCGGGATGCATTGGCTCTTGATAAACAAGGAGTCTTTGCTATGGTCTTAGAATGCATTCCTGAATGGCTGGCTCGAAAAATAACAAATGATGTGAAAACACCCACAATTGGCATTGGAGCAGGAAAATATTGTGATGGACAGGTGCTTGTAATCACAGAACTTCTTGGGTTGACCGGAAATGACCATCAAGCCAAATTCGTAAAACAATATGCAGACTTAGGCAAAATAATCAACGAAGCCATTTTAAAATTCATCGAGGATGTACGAAACTGCAAATACCCGGAAAAAAAACACACATACCATTAAGAAACGATTGAACTGAATAGGAGCTGGTTTTGATGTACAGAACCTCGCACCCCTCAAAGGATATCCTGGAAAGCATGGGAACTGAACTTCGAGGAAAATTAATTGTTCTTGGCATCACTGGTAGTGTTGCTGCGGTTCAAAGCGCGGAAATTGCACGATCTCTAATGCGGCATGGTGCAGAAGTTATTGTAATATTCTCAGACGCAGCCCAAGACATAATTCACCCATATTTAATGGAATGGGCAACAGGAAATCCTGTTATTACTAAATTGACGGGGAAGATCGAACATGTCGCATTAGCTGGTGACCATGAAAACAAAGCGGATCTAATATTAATTGCTCCAGCTACAGCAAACACAATCTCGAAAATAGCTCAGGGTATTGATGATACACCTGTAACTTCGACAATAACAGCAGCATTTGGAGCGGAGATTCCGATTATGATTGTTCCCGCCATGCATGTATCCATGTATAAACATCCGATCCTTAGAGAGAATATTGAGAAATTGAAAAAGCTTGGCGTTAAGTTCATCGGACCTCAGATCAAGGAAGGAAAAGCAAAGATAGCCACACCTTCAGAAATAATTACGGCAGTAATTCAGAAAATCGGAATCAAACATGACTTGACGGGAAAACGGCTCCTAATCACCGCAGGTCCAACGTTTGAATATATTGACCCTGTTCGAATTGTCACAAGTAAAAGTTCAGGTCGAATGGGTGTGGAAATAGCTAAGGCAGCCTATGAAAGAGGAGCAGAAGTGATTTTAATCTACGGGCATGGATCCGTAACTCCGCCCGATGGAATAAAAGTCCGGAATGTCGAAACAACACAGGAAATGCATAATGCTGTAACTGCAGAATTAAAGAAGAACCGCTTTGATGTAGTTATTGCTGCAGCAGCAGTTGCTGATTGGAAACCAAAAAGCCCCCATAAGGAGAAAGTTCCGACTGAAAAAACCACAACTCTTTCTGTAACATTTGAACCCACAATTAAAATCGTTGACAGAATTAAAAAAATTCAAAAAACGGTCCTTCTTATTCTGTTCAAAGCAGAGCATAAAGTTTCTAATGAGGAATTGATTGATAGAGCACATCAAAGATTAATCCGTGCAAAAGCAGACTTGATAGTAGCGAATGACGTTGGAAGACCGGGAGTTGGATTCAAGACTGAAAATAATGAGCTATTCATTATCAACGCCCGAAAGAAAGTGATTCACATTCCAAAAACTTCGAAAACGAAAGCCGCCCATCAACTACTAGATATCATTAAGAAGAAACTCAGGAAGAGAAAGTAGACGCATTATATTGGTTTTGATAAGGCCTCCCAAAGGACATCTTCACTTGGTTGTAGCAAAGGTTTCTCGGTTCCATCGGAATCAACAATAATTCGAACCGCAGGATTTTGCACAAGTTCTCCAATGAGTGCAGCTTCAATTCCGACGTTGTTTAGGGTCTTAAGAACATGTGAGGCCTTCTTTGTTTTCACCGAGATTAACATGGCTCCGCTTGCTATCAGATGAAGCGGATTTACCCTTAACAATTGACACAATTGACGTGTTTCTTCATAAATGACGATTGCATCTCGATTGACTTTGAACCCAACTCCCGAAGCATCAGCTAATTCGTGAAGGCCAGTTGAGACTCCTCCTTCAGTTGGGTCGTGCATTGCCGTAACAGCTCCAGTCGACATTGCCTTGAGGGCTTCAGGAACAACGCTTATTTTACGAATGAACTGCTGAGCACTAGTAATTAGGTCGTGGTCAAGCTTCTCGAGTAGCTCATTCTCCCGCTCAGTGGCAAGAATCGCAGTTCCTTCAATCGCGGCGCCCTTGGTGAGGATCAAGGAGTCACCTGGATGCGCAGCGGCAGAAGTTACATACTGTCCCTCATTTGTAACTCCTAACATGAATCCTACAACAATTGGGCGTTTTAAATCAACAGTAAATTCAGAATGCCCACCGATAATGCTTACATTTAGTTTCTTTGCTGCTTGATCCATTGAAAACATAATCTCTTTGATAAGGATGGGTTCAAAATTTTCTGGGAGTAAGATTGTAGCTAAAAACCAACGGGGACGTATTCCAAATGTAGCTATGTCATTTGCACAGATATGCACCGCGTAAGCGCCTATCTGTTGGATGGCACCCGTAATTGGGTCTGTAGTAGCAGCAGCTACTTGACGCCCCACACGAACCAATGCAGCATCACGACCGATTCCAGGTCCGTGAATTACATCAGTATCTGAAGTCCCAAGATATGGAAAAACATATTTCTGTAAAATTTCTGAGGAAACTTTTCCTGGACGAAGAGCTGGCATAGAAAGGATACCACCAAAGACTCTGCTGGAAAATTAGTTTAAATGTGTGTTCATCCCGAGAAGTAGCAAGACTCAATCGCGATGAAAGCTTTTAAACATGAGTGTTGAAGAAAAAGCAGGGGACATTGTACTTAACGGATGCCTCTTCACCAACACACTCTTAGTGGAGCATAAATGAGTCAAGAGCGAAAATCCTGGGTTTGGCCTTGTCTATGCATATCGATTACATTACTTTCCTTATCGTTCATTTTAGGACTCATCGTCACTATTTATGCCCTTATATTCGGTAGTGTGATTTTCATAATTACCTTATCCTTAATTGGGATTGTATATTTCCTGCAGAAGGATACCAAGCCAACAAACCGAGTTCCATCAACACCCGATGTCTCAATATCAAAAACAACCCAAGAAAACAAGGGGAAACCTGATTTTGCTCAGCCACGGATCCGAAATGAAGCTCAGAAAATCCTCAATCTCCAGACCTCATTACCAAAATCACACACCGAGGGACCAGCAAAGCCCAAAACCCAAAATACAACAGCCCAACTTAAGCAACAAATAACGGATTTGGAAAATCGTGTCCGATCCCTTCGTGAACAGCTTGCGGATGACCCATATCCCGAGTTACTTGAGACAACATTTCCAGATTCTTCATTCCAACAGAGTCAAGAGGATCAAGAACTAATAGAAAAAGCAATTGAACACTTGCTAAAAACTCTTGATGAGAAGCTTGCGAAACACGCAATCTCTAAGCAACTCTACAACCGGTTGCGCGACAAGTATATAGCAAGGCTTGAGAAAACAAAAAGTAAGCGTGAAGCATCCTCAAAGTGGGGAACAAAAGAGTCCGGCTCTGGTGATCAATGAAGTATGCCTAGTAAGCGAACCTCAGCTATACTTGGATTATGGGTAATTCTAGCAGTCCTCTTAATAGCTGATTTTTTTCTGTTTTCATCAGCTTTGCTGGATCTTCTATTTCCCGGGCTTGGCGGCCTAGTTAATGTGTTGATTATCGCACTTTTCCCCTTTATTGCAGCAAGTTGGTTGTTAGATCGTCGACCAGCACCGACATCCACCGATCAACCCTCACGTCAACCACCGAGGGGAGCGCGATCGGCAACAGGGCAGCCGATAAGCCAAACCCGTCCTAAACCCCGAATTAAACGTAGTAAACGGGCTGCACAATTAGAAACAATTGTGGTTGAAGCCGAAACAACAGGAAACGCCTCCATTCAGGCAAACTCTTCTAATAGCCCGATCGCTGATGGTCAGGATCGACCACTGACAGGTTCAAAATTCGTTAGATCACGAAGAATGAAAGAAGATTCTGAAATGGATCAACAGGTTCAAGATCAATTAGATGCTATTGAACATGAAATGGCAAAACTCGAAGAGCAACTAGAACAAAATGGTATCTCTAGCTCACCCTCAAATTCTCAGCCAACAACACCAGTTGAATCCGAAGAAGACAGCCCAAACTCTGAAGTAGTTCAACCCAATCCAGTAAATGCAACGTTATCGACTGAAGAAGTGACCTCTGAGCTACAAGCTATTGATGAGCTGCTAAAAAGGTTAGAACAACGCAAACATGCCGGTGGAGTAGATGAAGATACTTATCAGCGCCTCCGTGAAAAATATCTTAAACGTCGTTCTGAGCTTAGCTAGAATCTGAATAGCAAATATACAGTCTAAAGCTATGAACGATATTTGATTATCATTGATAATATACTATCTGCTGCAGTTTGTGCTCTATCGGTTGTCTGACCAAGTAATTGGTTCACGTCATGAAGTAACACAAAAGTAGAACACCCCATTTCTTCCTCAACCAACATTTTCAAGGTCTCAAATTCTAGATCACGATTCTCTTCACGAATCGGATACACTGAGCGAGCTTTAGCAATTGCCTTATCAAAATCTTCATTCATCACTGAAATGCTTTCAACAATTGCTTCAGTTGCGCGAACGCAAAGTTTAGCCATGTCGCTGAGTTTTTCTTTGATTTCTAATTCTATTGGTTCGACAATAATTCGCATCTTTCGTACAATAATTTCACAACGATCCGCGATACCATCGACAGCTGCAATTAAATCATAACGATCACTACTTGTCACAGGAAGAAAGGCACCACGGAAGAGCTCTTCATTTACTTGATCTTCTAACCTGTCAGCCTCTTTCTCAAGCTTCAAAACCTTCTCGCCCAGCTCTTCTTCCGTGTCCACCAGTCGCTTTTCGGGACGTTTTTTCCTAACCACTTTAATATACTGATAAAGTGCTTCCACAGTGTTCAGTACAGCCTTAGCATGATTAAGAATAAGCTCACGAATGACGCCTTCACGTTTTCGACGCCACACCGTTATGATCACCAGAAGGGAATCTTATCTATACCACCAATATATCCTACCATTTTAAAGATTTGACTTAGATGAAAAAATTTTACTCTAATAGTCTTTTCGACGATATTTCATTGTGGGAAGTTCTTTACGAACCGTCTCCACATCCGCTAGATTAACGAGTGCATCCAGTAACTGAGGAGTTTCATCTGCCTGAGCGAGAGTAATACCCGCAGGGTTAATTATTGAACTACGCCCTCCATACAGGTGCTTACCATCACTCCCTACCCGATTACACCCAACAATAAAGACCTGATTTTCTATCGCCCTTGCACGTAGTAATGTAGCCCAAACAGCAATTCGATCTGCAGGAAATTCTGCCGGACAATAAATCACCTGCGCCCCCTTGAGCGCCAGTTGACCTGCAAGTTCTGGAAAACGGAGATCAAAACAAATCATAACACCGAAACGTCCCAAACTGGTTTTAAAAATGGAGACTTCAGAACCAGGTGAAAGGTGTTGGTTTTCATCAAATGGTGGAAATAAGTGGATCTTATCATATTTTCCCAACAGCTTACCATCCTTACCAATGAGATAGCATGTATTGAAGATACCTTGGCGCCGTTTTTCTAGGATACTTCCTGCGATAATGAATATGTGAAATCGCCCAGCTAAATCTCGTAGGAGCTCAATAGTATGCCCATTGGATGGTTCGGCTAACACTTCTGCTTGCTCAAGGCAATAACCCGTGGTGAATAATTCCGGTAGCACAATCAGGTCAACCTGACGGCTCGTGGCTTCCTTCACCATTTGCACAGCGGTGTCAAGATTTACATCTTTTTCCCCAAGGGCAATATCCATTTGAGCACAAGCAATGCGAAATTCCATAATAATCTAGCCCTCTACGTTTACCCTCAAAAATGCTGGTACTAACATTCAAGTAAGCAAAGCCTTTAATTCATAGAATATGAATGTGCCTCGTTGATAACCATGACCGATGCCGACCTTAAACCCGTAACGCTAATGAAACTCAAAGACCTCAACAACCTTGTTCGCCTAGTCCATTGGTGGGCCGCCCGCGAGCGAACAGCCACTATCCTTTATTTCAAAAGAGGTGGTAAATACATCATGGGCACAATGACATCCATCCCTGGTTGGTACAATCTTCATGGCATGCCGTTGTTTTTGTACGTGGAAACTGATCAGGGTCCCAAAGGCATATTCATCAAATATAAATCAGATCCCGATGAACAGTGGGGCTATGCTAAAGGAACTTTTGACCGAACTTGGATGTACATCCCTCTCATCGAACTCTCAAAAATTCCAGCATTCCTCAAAAACATCTAGGCGATTATCGGCTTAGTTAGGCTTCGACCTCATTTTCAATTGATTTTGTGTCTTCCAACACTTGTTCTTCCAAAGATTCCATTTCCTCAACGACAAACTCTTCTGAGTCAATCAGTTCATCAGGTGCAGTGAAGAAACTGATAATAAATGCAATAATGAACAAAAGGCTCGAACCCACGATAAGTGCGACACGAAGAAGAGGTACTGATGTAGCAAAAAGGCTGTTTAGGATTTCCACAACAAGAAAAGCAGAAACAAAGAGCACTCCAATTATTGAGAGCTTCATGCTGCCACCGATTCCAACAATGAACTTAACCAGATAGACAATGCCAATAATTGCAAGACAAATATAGTTAACGTATGAAATATTACCCATAGTACCCGCAAAACCAATGGGATCAGGAAACGCGAAATTGAAACCGAAATTACTGAAAAAGAGGAAAAAGGGATTAAGAAGAATCCACAGGGCAATGAATAGGACAAGCTCGGTGAATCGGATTAACCATACTTTTTGACTTTCCTCATACTGAAGCTTACCTTGGGCATCTAATGTTCCATAAGAGAGGTGTAAGAGTGCACCTACAGCCAGAGAATTAACAATACAGAGTGAGGTGAAATACATCAAGTCAAAATTATAAATCCAAGTCAGCAAGATAGTGACAGCAACAGAGGGAATGAAATACTGAAACCAGATAATTGTCAAATAGGTTGGAACAGCTGCAAATAGAATAAACAGAATTAGTGTATAACCCAACCGAGTACCTTGACTCTTCTCCCAGATATTTTTCGGGTAATGAACGAGCCGATAAGCTAGAACTAAGGCCCCGAAAATGGCAAGTGGTGGGGAAATGAAGGGAAAAAGGAAGAAAGCTAAGATAATGAAGGTATTAAAACCGTAAAGCATACGCCACCGCATTGGAATAAGATTGCTCCGACGGTTCATGGTTTCAGAAGCATTTATCGTACGTTCACGAAAAATTACAACAAAGAGAATCCAAGGAAATGCAAAGGTAACTGGAATGATGAAATAGCTCATAGCACTAGAGGCAGGAAATGAAGGAATCCATGGAACGAAACTGAAGAGATAGATTAGAACGATAAAGTAACCAATCATTCCAACCGCAACAAAAATTGGGAGAAGAAGGCTTGAAAGTTTCAGGCGTGCGTAGAGTGAAGACATCGCTCCTCGCTAGCGGTAAGTAGAATTCACTCATTTTAATTTGCTGTCTCGAGTTGTTGGATTGTACAAAAAAGGAGAAATGCTTAAATGATGTCTACTTCAAAGACGCCCCATATACTTTATAATCATAAACTATACAAAGGGTGCACATTATGGGTTCCATTAAAGTAGCAATTGCAGGACTTGGAAACTGTGCCTCAGCACTCGTTCAAGGAGTTCATTACTATAAGGATGTCACAGGTAAAGAGGAACGGGTTCCAGGGCTAATGCATCCCTCCTTTGGCAAATATTTACCCAAGGATATTGAATTTGTTGCCGCTTTTGAGGTTAATGTTGGAAAAATTGGCAAGGACATCAGCGATGCAATCTTTGTTCGCCCCAATTGCGTAATTAAATTTGCAGACACACCCAAACTAGGGGTGAAGGTTGTGCCTGCACCGATCTTAGACGGGGTTGCTGAACACATGTTCAGCTCATTTGATGTATATGATCCCAAAGTAATGACCCCCGTCGATGTAGCCGAAGAACTCCGAAATACAAAAGCCGAAATTCTTGTAAACTTCCTCCCCGTCGGAAGTGCCAAGGCATCACGCTATTATGCTCAGGCAGCCCTTGATGCAGGGTGTGGCTTTATCAATTGCATCCCTGAATTCATCGTTTCAGATAGAGGGTGGCAAGAAAAATACCATAAAGCCGGTCTACCAATGGCAGGAGATGACATAAAAAGCCAGGTTGGAGCCACCATTCTTCACCGAGTTATTGCCCAACTTCTTTCCGATCGCGGAATCGAAATCAATGAAACCTACCAACTCAATATTGGTGGAAATACAGATTTTGAGAACATGTTAGCTGAACATCGTTTGAAAAGTAAACGCATTAGTAAAACAGAAGCCGTCACTAGCATTTTAGACTACCCCGTTCCCACTCGTATTGGTCCCAGCGATTATGTCCCGTTCCTCAATGATACAAAAGTTTGCTATATCCATGCAAAGGGAGTCAAGTGGGGAGGAATGCCGATCCAAGTTGCATTAAAGTTATCAGTAGAAGATTCACCAAATAGCGCAGGGGTTGTTGCAGATGTTATTCGAGCCACAAAAATCGCTTTAGATCGAGGTACCAGCGGACCCCTCATGAGTATCTCCAGTTATTCATTTAAGCACCCACCCGAACAAATCGAAGATAGTATAGCCAAACAGCGTGTCGAGGAGTACATTCGGGGAAAACGCGAACGCTAATCTTCAGTTCAAGATTTCAAGCTTTCAATCTTCAGATGTTCGTGGCATCGTAAGCGGAGACCCCGATATCCAAAGTTCGCGTTTAAGAAGATCTCGGATGGCAACACGGATTGCCTCACTTCGTGTTGGATAAGTACCCCTATCAACTAATGTGTCGAGCCCTTTGACGTACGCTTTCGGAAGTTTTACGGAAACCAAATGTAAGCGTATTACCCGTGACATACCCTGACATATACTTGAGTATTATAAAAACACTTTCAGCTCATTCGAAACTAGCCTTCTCCTACTCTGAGTTTTCGGAAAAGCCTTTTAAGAAACTGCTTCGCGAATCCTTACAATATTACCACTAGCGAGTGGTAACCACAGAGGAGCGAATAGTTACAATGGAAAAAATGCCACCGAAAGAACTGCCTTACACAACCAAGTCCGTTTGCCCTGAATGCTTCTGCGTGATTGAAGCAACTGTGTACGAAGAAGATGGTAAGGTTATGATAGGAAAGGAATGTAAAGATCATGGCAAATACAAGGACACCTATTGGTCTAGTGTTAAGGAGTTTAACCGCGCCTTTCAATTTGCTTACAAAGGCATTGGACTTGATAACCCACGAACAGAAACGATTAACCAATGTCCAAATGATTGTGGAATCTGTCCAAATCACAAAACTCATACCAATCTCGCGCTCATTGACGTCACTAATCGATGCAACCTAAAATGCCCAATTTGCTTTGCCCACGCGGGTAAAGCAGGCTATGTTTACGAACCAACGTTAGATGAAATCCGGGATATGCTAGAAAATCTGCGAGCCAATAAACCCGTTCCAGCTCCAGCAGTTCAATTTGCTGGAGGCGAACCCACGATGCGTGCCGATTTGCCTGAAATTATTAAAATGGCAAAAGATGTCGGTTTCCCCCACGTCCAGATTGCCACCAATGGCTTATTGCTTGCTCAAAAAGGATATCCCAAAAAGCTCGTTGAAGCGGGTTTGAGTACAGCCTACCTGCAGTTTGATGGTGTCACAAAAGACCCTTACATCGCTGCGCGTGGCGTAAACTTACTCCCCCAAAAGCTCAAAGCCTTAGAAAGATCTCGCGAGGAAGGTCTTCACAGTATTGTTTTGGTCCCAACCTTAGTACGTGGAGTAAATGATGATCAAATAGGAGATATCATTCGATTTGCTGTGGAAAACCATGACATCGTTCGATGTATCAACTTTCAACCAGTAGCAATTACTGGTCGTATCGATTATGAAAAGCGCAAGGAGATGCGTATTACCATCCCGGATTTAACCCGACTTGCAGAAGAACAAACTGACGGTCTCATCAAACAAACTGATTGGTATCCTGTTCCATTTGTTATGCCATTAGCTAGGGCACTCGGAGCACGTTCAGGTACACCCATGGTGGAATTTTCTGAACATCCTGCCTGTGGCATGGCAACGTTCATCGTCATTGAGGACGATGGAAGCTGGGCTCCAATTACTAAGTACGTCGAGGTCGAGAAGTTCTTAGGAACACTTGAGAAGATGGCTCGAGACTTTGAGAAAGGAAGAGGATGGCGTGGAACCATGCGTGGAGTCATGGGAGCCATGCGGTTCTTCAAGAAGAAAGGACTGTTATTCAAACTAGCAGATAACTTACTCAGAAAGAAAGATTATGATGCACTTGCAGAATTCATGAAACGCATTATCATGGTTGGATCAATGCACTTCATGGATCCCTACAACTTTGACCTCGAACGGGTTGAGCGATGTGGAATTCATTATGCGATTCCTGATGGTCGAATTGTCCCGTTTTGCGCCCAAAACTCATTCCATCGAGCAAAAATCGAAAAACAATTTGCAATTCCTGTGGAAGAATGGCAGGCAGAACATCCAGGTAAAAAGCTGAATGCCCCTGCATAGTCATTCAATTCCACCCATTCTTTTTTTCTACCAGAACACGCCAAGTAAAGATGGCGTTTAATCTTGAATGCGAAATTAGGATTATTAAAGAAAGGGGCCCGCCTTCTCGGAATTGCGGAGAGTGGCGTTGAAGGCGTTAGTTATACAGTTCTTGGTGGCGTCGTAATAAGAGCGGATTTAATCATTGATGGTATTGTGATAGGAAAAGCCACCATCACAGGACAAGATGCAACGGCTTCCATCATTAAAATGCTTCAGGCGCTCGATCGGAATGATTTGAATGGAATAATCTTGCATGGTAGTATTATCGCAGGATACAATATCATTGACTTGCCCAAATTGCATCAGGTAAGTTCACTTCCAGTGATTAGCGTAACAAAAGAACCTCAAGAGGATCTAAAAGAACACCTGGTGTCAACCTTCCCAATGAGTTGGGAAGAACGATGGAAACTCGCGATACGCAATGGCCCCATTCATTCAATAACATTAGAAACCGACGTGACCAGTTACGTTCAATTTATTGGAACTAAATGGAAGGTAGTCAAAGAGATTCTTAAACGACTCACCTGCTTTGGTGGGGTGCCAGAACCAATTCGAGTTGCAAGGCTCCTTGCACGAGCTATTGCGAGAAATCAACAAAAGACGTAACACCTACTGTATCAACGGTCAAACTTATTTTCTCCTAGGAGGAGATCGACGATTTCAAGATAGCCTTCTGCAGAAAGAAGCGTAAAAAAATTCTCTGAGGCATACCGTGAACGCAAAATGAGATCATGGAATAAAAGTGTATTAAGAGCACGGCAGAATTGTTCACTGGTTGAGAACAACCCAATTTCTTCAGAGACCTGAAGGAATTGAGTAAAAAGGTTTGATTTAGTAACATAGATGTGCCCAGGTGAATTAATGAAGTATTGCCCAATAGCCTGCAAAAGCAGAACCGCCATAGTATCTAACTTAGCTAGGCACGAGAGATGTCCATTCCAGAAGTCGTAGTAGAGAGTTCGCGAACGAAGACAAGCTTGACGAATCTGATTTGCGGTGATATGAGATGAATCTTCGATAATTGGGTATAGGTTCTGGAGTAGCTCGATGAGGGTAGCTGGTCGTTGAAAATCTAAGATGCATATAAGGTCAGCCATAAATTCAGTGACATGATTAGAAAGTGGATGAGAATAGATTTCTGTTACTCGTTGTCTGACAATATCAAGAAATTGGTGATCAGAAAAGGGTTCTAATTCGAGTGTCAATTCAAGATTTTGGGACGTTTCTGCTTCAATTTGTCGAGGATAATATTTTGGAGCCGTAGCCATCGTTGATACTCCATTTTCTTTACACATTCGAAGAAATTTACCATAAACTAGCTTCGTCTGGGAATTAACATCATCAAAGGTAAAAAGAATAGGAACCTCAGATTTCCGTACTAACCGTTTGATGAGAGTCCATTGTTCAGGAAGTGAAGCAGAATTTGTAGTCCCAGGATAAAGTGAATGAAGTGTGTCATTTACAATTTCAAAAGGCTGTTTACCTTGAAATCGAATGAATGGTCGACGGTATGCTCCCATTTCATGTTTCCCAAAATATCGGACAAGAGTTGTCCGACCAATCCCAAAACTTCCATGAACCAAGATGTTTAAGGCTTGCCCACGACTCTCCGAAGGGAGAAATTTCGTAAGCATCGAAAGCTCTTGATCTCTATGTAGAAGCACTGGTGGTAAATATTTAGAATTAAAGAGTGAATTACCTATGAGCACCATGGTGACCCGACCAATTTGCGGCTCTCAATAATCCTATTTAAACTCCGATAAGTTCAGGCAAACAAAGAACAGGCAGAGGAGAGTGAAAGTAATCTTTTTGCATCTTACCTTTTAGAGGCTCGCAATAACAAAGAATCTCATCTTCCGGAAAGAGCAACCTTGATATAGGAAACTTGTGAGAGAAGAACGTAGACAGGTACAGAGAGTGTATAGAACGATGGCTGAGACATCTTTTAAAGGTCTTCAGGACCTCATGAGGCGAATCGAACAATCAACGGGACTCGAGGCACTAGCCGTTGTGACCCGTGAAGGAATACGTCTTGCCTGCGCTGTGAGTGGTGATGTTGATTCTGATATCTTCTCAGCGGCAACTGCTACTCTTGTCAACGTTGGTGAAGAAACCCTTCGACAACTTAGCCAAGGATCGCTTTCTGAGGTGATCCTTAGAGGAAACAAGGGTTTTACAATTATTATGCGTGGAACTCCAGAAACCCTATTAGTTGGCGCCAGTCGGGATCAGATTCGTCTTGGTTATTATATTGGACTTATGAAAATCTATGCTACCAAAGTAACTAAAATCATGGAAGCTTATCCCCTCGAGCCTGAGCAATTAATTGGCTTCCGAAAGATGCCCGTGACACCCGCAGAGCCAGTGGAAATTACTGATGCGGCCACTGAATCTGAACCTACTGAGGAATCAATAACTCCAGAAATAGCTCCCGAACCTGCAGAAACAACTACGCCTACCATAGAAACGGAGCCCACTATTGCGCCAGTTGAGAAACCTGGTTTAGAAACCGTAAGCATGACTGAGGCAAGCAGCGAAGTTAATGATGTCTCAGTTGACGACAAAGAAGCTATTCTCGCAGCTCTGAAGGCGTTGGGTTTTGATGAACCAGAATAACCCTTCTGAAAAATTTGTTTTACTGCGCTCATGAAAAGTGGATCTATAACACGCTGAAGTTTCAGATTGATTCTTGAAATTATAATCTAATCATACAAAAAGCCCAATTAGTGCTAGGACAACAAAGATACAGAAAAAAATCACTGTTCCAAACGCTACAGCGGCTTCAACAAAATTGCCTAAACCATAGGTAAACTCAGGTGTTGTTAATGATTCCCCGAAAACCTCTCGTAACATCTTCTCAAACCAGGTATCCTCGAATACGATGTATGAAGGTTCCTCGAGGGTTAGCATGATACTGTATAAATCAGGAATAATCTCTGAAGGATCGTGGGCATAAACATAGTCGAGCTCTTCGGGTTTTCCGTTAACGACTCTAAAGACCTTAAGATCTAAATCACCTAGATTTAAAGTTTCGGAAAATTTGATGGGATCCATAACCAACGCTATTGCGTCTGGAAAGAATGCTTGATATCGGCGTTGAGTAGCTTCATCAGTACTAGACATAAAGACGCCAAGGCCAGGATGTGTATGATGCCAGCCAATAATGACTTCTCCAGCACCTCGTTCAGCTAGTTCCTCTGCCAGAATCGCCATATCAGCATCATTGATAGACACGTGTGTTCTTGATCCAATTTGCCGAGGAAAAGTGGCGCGTGTTACAATCAACCTATTCCGTTCAATCTTACCAATTAAGAATCCACCAATTTCTGTGCGGCCAGCGCGTGCAGCCTTGCTAAGTATGAGTGATAAGATGCCTGGAAATACCTCAATTTGACGCACTCACTGAACCCCTACAATCCTAGAGCAAGATAAGACTAATAAGCCTTACTTGGTGTTCTCAGCAAAAGCCGATTTGACTAGTGTATACATATGCGTCCTTTGAAACCTCCTTTTGGATTAGCAATATTTCCCGAAAAGAAACGAAAACTAGCAGCGTTTGTAATAGTGTTTCGTCCGAAACGATCTTCACTACCAATCATGCGAGCACGTGTGCAGTTTTATATGAAAGAGGGGCGTTTGCGTCCAGAAAAGCTATGGTTAGTCCAAAAAGGTGGAACCCGACCTGTTGATCCCCGAACTTTCGTGAATTGGGTGCGTAATACAGAGTATATAGCAGTACCCCGACAACCGAGGTTACCATTCTTAGCTGAATTCAAAGCGATGCTGCGCGATTACCATGTGAAAGATCCATTAATTGTTCGAGCTTGCAGTTCTTGTATTGCAAATGGACGATTTACGATGCTGCAAAAGCAACAAGTCTACCGCCTTGAAGGACAACCAGTGTGTTACAAATGTGCTTCAAGTGAACTCTCAAACCGCCTTGGTGCAATGGATGTCGAAGTATCAAAGAAGGCTTATAGTAGCTTAGAAACGATGCTTCAACGATTGCGATCAGTAGAAAAAGTAGCTTCATTCCTATCGTCACAATTTCGACCAAGCCAAAATCTCGCCATGACACTATATGATCAAATTCAGGCAGAGAAAGAACCGGAAGAAAAAATTCCAATTCCTTCATTACCCCTTCCTCCAGAAATCATTAAAGTTCTTCAAAAAACAGGGATTGAATTTCTACTTCCCATTCAAACTAAAGCAATTAGATTAGGGCTTTTAGAGGGAAAATCAATTCTTACAGTGTCAGATACAACTAGCGGGAAATCCCTTGTTGGCGAACTTGCAGGATTAAAAACAGCAGTTAACGGAAAAGCCTTCATTTACTTATCACCCTTGGTTGCACTGGCTAATCAGAAATATCATGAATATCGAGAAAAATACGAAGATTTGGATCTACGGGTAGCCATCCGGGTTGGAATGAGTGGTATTGATGTCGGAGAAGAAGCATTGGTAATCGTTGACGACGAAGTTACTGACGCGAATATCATCGTCGCAAGTTATGAAGGATTCGACTATCTTTTACGATCAGGGAAAGCAGACCTGTTTGGGGAAGTAGGCGTTGTTGTTATTGATGAAATCCAGATGGTAGCAGATGAGGATAGAGGTCCTGAATTGGATGGGTTAATCACTAGAATTCGAACGTTATTTCCAGAAGCCCAAATAGTGGCATTATCAGCCACCGTCGGTAATCCAGAGGAATTAGCTCGCGAACTGGATTTAGTACCAGTTATTCTCAGTGGTCGCCCGGTTCCCCTACAGCGACATATGATAATGGTCCTCACTGAACCAGATAAATTAAGAATTATAGCGGACATTAGCAAATCAGAATTCAAGCAAAAGAGTTCATTTGGTTTCCGTGGACAAACGATCGTTTTTACGAATTCTCGTCGCAGCACACATTCTATTGCTTCAGAACTCTCAAAGCAACGGATTCCTTCGCGTGCGTATCACGCAGGGATGACGTACCCTCAACGTCTTAAAATTGAAGAAGCCTTTGCAACAGGGAAAATTGCAGCTGTTGTTACCACTGCAGCACTAGCAGCCGGGGTTGATTTTCCAGCTAGCACAGTAATTTTTCAGAGCCTCATGATGGGTACAAAGACCCTGATTCCATGTATGACACCCCAGAGATTGGCATTGATGATCCATTCCCAATCGGCCAACGTTTGGTCCCAGACCGTCCCTCTCACTTCCACCCCCGCGTTATTGAAGAGCAGATGGACGGCCCCGAACTCGTCTAAGGTCTTTTTGGCCAGTGCCTCAAC
>CAYFXY010000002.1:26285-33397 GCA_964347205.1 uncultured archaeon | reverse complement strand
CTTAAGCGTTGGCGAGTTTACGCAGATGCTAGGACGAGCAGGTCGCCTTGGAAAACACGACGTAGGAAAAGCTGTGTTACTTGCAGAGATTGGACGCCGCTATTTTGGTGATGAACCTAAAACTGAAGAGGACGTTGCTCTGGATTTATTAAATAACCCTATTGAAGATGTCAGACCCGAGGCAACCTTCGAGCAGTCAGTAGACCAGCTCCTAGCAACCCTATCTTGTTTTGACACCATTTCCCTACAGCACCTTGAAAAGTCATATCAACGCTTACTTTCACGGACTGTGACTTTTAAAGAGGGATTACAATTTCTAAAACGCTATCATCTCGCCAGGCAAAGCGGAATGGAATTGATGCCTACAGAATTGGGAAGGGCTGCGGCGATATCATATTTTTCTGCATCTAATGTGGCAGCAATTCAAGAATATCCTTATGATACCGCAGATAATATCTCTGTCAAACTTGAGCCAATTAGAAATGTGTATCTTTCACCACGCCTTCAAAGCGAGATAGAACGTGCCTTACGTACTCGTTTTGCGACTCGACTATTTGCGGGTGCAGTTTTGGATTTGATGAGTGCAAAAAGGAATAAGCGGCTAAAACGATTACCCCGATGGACTTTGCAGCAATTTAGCAAATGGACGATTGAGTTCTTCAATTGTCGATGTAAAGAAAATCCATTCTGTGCTTGTGGAGTGTGGAATGTATCCAAAGCAATCTTGGATCTTCGATATCAGGGACTCACGCCCTCACAAATAAATTCAACATTTCTTGAGGAGTATGAACTTTTCATCTACCCAGGAGACATCTTTGGCTTTCTTGACAACCAAGTACATATTCTACAAGGAATTCAACGTATAGCAGACGTAATTGGCCGCTATGAATTAGCTGAGAATGCTACCACAACAATCCAAGCGATTGAAAAACCGTTTGAAAAATGATAATTGAATCAAAAAATGAAATATTTCTGATTACTAAGCAAATAGGAAAGAATTGAATTAAATTCAGATTCAATAACGTGACTTGAACTTGATGAGACAGTATTATCGGTCTGCATTTCGATTATAATCCATTCATCAAACGTGGAGGGGTTAAACGCTTCAAATTCCTTTTCGTCGATACGAAAAGTCCAGATCTTAGTCAAGTCGCTGAATCGATTACGTTGAAGAGCATCCTTAAAAGGTGTATAAAGTCGGTTTTTTTGACCTCCAAGCAAGAAGCGAGCTTTCTTCATTCCAGAAACAAGGGAGATGTTCCTCGCAACAATTCGTTGTTCAGTAATAAGTGTACGAGGAAGCCCACCTTTGGTTGTGACCGTTAATATTTGACCAGAATCAGATACCGACCCTTTCTTAATTGTGAGAGTCCGGATGATTTCTTGTACTTGTTCCATTGTCGCCTGTTCTAGCGGGTCTAAGATTTCCGGATTAATGATGTCAAGCAAGGGAATAGGTTGTCGAGGACGCATTTGTGTAGGATCAAAAATCACTGCGCCTACAAGATATTCCACATCAACAGGTTTACCTTTAATCAGAACCTGTCCCTTTACGACTCCAGGACCAATAAAAACAGACCGAACAATCTCTTCTTGAAGAAAGCTAAACAACTGACGTGACGCAACCAGTAATTCCCCACTTAAAGTGATCATTTCACCCATGAACTGAAACTCAGGAATAGCAAAATCTAGAACCCAGAGGAGGGGTGGATTTTCTTCGCTCATTTTCTTCAACTCAACTAGTTTCATTCTGTAGTAGAGTTCGGTTTGAACGTAGTTCTGGAATCTTTGCTAGCAAGTTTTCAAGAACATAATTCTCGATTTGTGTACGATAGTCTTCCCCACCTGAATCACGAATTTCCCGTAATTCACGTCTCAGAACAGTTTTTAACGAACGTGTCCAGGAAAACCGACTATCCAAATCTATGATGATAGTAGACCCAATCTTATCCAAAGGCGTTCCTTGTTCAATTAGATTATCTACCACCGTTTTGATTTTCTCACGCAGAAATGTAGTTCGTTCCTCAGGTGCCTTCATTGAAGCCAACCAAACATCTCGCTCAAGATAATCGAGTGGTGACTCTAGCGGGGGACCCATTTGAGGTTTAGCAGGAAAAGGAGCTGAAACAAAGCCAAACTTAGGTTTCTCATCAAGCGATTCAGGAGGTGGAGGTGAAACCTCAATGAGAATTTCACCAGCCGTATTTAGTGAGACTTCATTAATCGGTCCTTGAACTTCTTTGATAAGCGTATGAATTTCTCCAAGAATCTTGACCATAAGCCTGGATTCCTCTTCATCTTCATCATCGTGGCTCAGAAATTTCTCATACCGTCGAAGCTTAATTAGAAGCGACGCGCGCGCACCATTTAAAGTATCATCAATATCTGAATCCAAATATCCAATTAGACCGCCAGCAACAGCCCGAACCGCGTGAGCAATGCTTGCACCATTGTGTTCATTAATCCATCGCTCAAGTAAAGGAGTAAAGTAGCATTCAGTTATTTTTCGTCGTTGTGCAAATACTGCAATAACCTGTTCGTTTGCAGGTTCAATTTCATCAGCAATGGTGCGTTCAAGATTGACTAAATTCCGTAAATCCGAGAGGAGAATTTTCCCTAACTCCCCGTACAGGTACTCAATCCACTTTCCTTCGGTGATTGCAACTTCACGTTGGTAAGTGTCAATTTCAGGAACTGGACTTCCTTGTTTAGCCCGTCGGTCAAATTCGCGCATAAGTATTTCACAAGAAGGCTTGGGATCGGGAATAATACCATCAAGCATGACGCGGTAAGCAACGCGAGCAACCTCGAGATGGACACCGCATTCATCTGCGATAGCTATGGCAGCATTATCAGGCACCCGTGCAACCTTTTCATCTAGCGTGCCAAAAGTTGATTCGAACTCTTCTGCAATTCGTCGACTCAACCGCCGTATCTCATCTTCATCAATAAAGTGACTCATACCCTATCATTCCTCGATATCACTGAGTGCAGCCTTATCTAGAGTGTAGCCACAGGATAATACAAAATATGTTTAGAGTGGCTTAAGTGTTATGGCACAAGGGTGGATGGGAAATATTCGTCTGACGAATATTCAAGCATGAAAAGAGGAAATTCTTAAAAAACCAAATTATACAAGCCGATTAAACCGAGATGGCAACTATGACTCGAAACATTGAAGTGACTAAAGCTCATGCGCTTCCGATTGAAAAACAATCTCTCGAAATCGTTGAAAGAAAAGGCAAAGGACATCCAGACACCATTCTTGATGCAGTAGTAGAGAGTGTCGGAGTTAATCTTAGTAATTACTATATTAGTAACTTTGGTAGAATTCTCCACCATAATGTCGATAAAGGATCGATTGCAGGTGGTCGAGCGAGAGTTGACTTTGGTGGTGGAGAACTTTTAGAACCAATTTACATTTGTGTTGTGGGTCGTGCTACCACAGAGGTTTTCAAAGATGGGAATCTGATTCGTGTTCCCCTTGGCACTCTTACTCTTGAATCAATTAAACACACGCTAAAAAAGACCCTCCGTTTTCTTGATCCAACACAACAAGTGCTCATGGATTACAGAATAAAACCCGGTTCCACTGATCTCACCCATGTCTTCGACCATTCAGTTGATGATATTCCACGAGCAAATGATACTAGTTTCGGTGTCGCTTTTGCACCTTTTTCAGAAACAGAGGAACTTGTTTTTCAGACAGAACAGTTACTCAATTCAGATACATTCAAGAAAAAGCATCCTGAAGTCGGAGAGGATATCAAAGTAATGGGTCTACGATCAAACGCTGACATCAAACTAACAGTCGCGGCAGCAATGATTGCGCACCTAATTCCTGATGCTGATCATTACAAAGGTGTTCTTGATGAAGTCAAGAATGCAGTACTCGATCAAGCAAAGAAAATTACCAATCGAGACGTTGGTGTTGTAGTAAATTCAGCTGATGATCCTAAACGTGGTTCCTATTATCTTACTCTTACAGGAACGTCCGCTGAAATGGGTGATGATGCTGGTGTGGGTCGAGGTAATCGTGCTAACGGATTGATAACGCCATGTCGCCCAATGAGTCTTGAAGCTACCGCAGGTAAGAATCCACAAAATCATGTTGGCAAAATCTATAACGTCTTAGCACAAAAGATTGCAAATCGGGTGGTTGCTGAAGAGTCACGTGTTTCCGAGATTTCGATCAAAATACTCACTCGTATTGGCTATCCGATAGACGAACCCCTAATTGCTTCCGCTGAATTAATTATCGACGAGCAAGCATCATGGAACGCTGTCGAAAAAAGCGTTTCATCCATAATAGATGCAGAACTTGCGGATGTTTGCTCAATTCAGCAATTAATACTGGACAGAAAAGTACGTCTTTTTTAACTTAGCAGAAATTACAAAATGCTTTTGCAGACAAAGGTCAGAGTGCTAATTGAAAAAGGATTAACTGCAAGCCGAAGCCAAAAGCTATTGCAATAAGAATAATAGCAATTATCAATTTGAGCCACGGAAGTTGACGCGCTTTTTCTACAATGTAAACCACCCAGAAAGCAATAAGAATAGCGATGGTGATTAGAAGGCCGCCATATACAGGATACCATGGTAGTAATAGTGACCATTGCATATTGTTTAACACCTGCTATTATCAGCGGATGAGTGAACTACTCCACCTGTTTAATTATTTTTGGTTCAGGTGAATTCTCGAAAAGAACATCAAACAATCATCTTGTGCTGGCTTGCGAACTCTTTGTCATCAACTAAAAGCCTTCGATGAAGGATTCCGCTGCGTTGAGTCTTGAGCCGAATTTCTTTTGACGTAAGCTGTTTCATGTTAGGGGGAAAGATTAGATTCTGGATATCATAGGTGTTTTCAATTCGAAGTAATGAAAAATCAAGAGAAATATCATCAACAAAATCGGGCACGAGTTGCTGAAGAAGTGCTGGTACAAACTCTGAACCAGCAGGAATTTTGGTTCTACTAAATTTGAGCTGTTCGCTGATTTCAAGTTCTTTTTGTGCTGAAGGCATTTTCGTCTTCGATTTGTGAGTCCAATATCTATCAGTTTCTAAATTACAGAAGACATATGCATCTTCAGCAATCTCAGAATACAGAGGGACAATTTGTTTTACGGGATAATTCCCAGCAATTTTCGATTGAAAAAGCAGGGTTCGAGGTTTTTTCTTAAAGGGTTCCATTTGAAAACCCAATGTCGCCATTACTTCATCGAGTGGTTGATAGCCCAACACAATACCCGAAATCTTCATTGATTCAACTGGTACAAGGGTAGTAAAGACCGCACCAATCAAATCCTGATATCGATAAGTGGATCGAACTTTGACCTTTCCTGAACGTGCAACAGAAATTTCAGCGGATGGCCCTTGATACTTACCCTTACCATAGCGAAGAAAAGCACGATGCACAGATTCATCAACACTATCATGTAGAATCTTAGATAAGAAATGCAAAGATCAGCACCCATTCAAGGATAGGAACTGTATACTAAAAATCATTAGGTCATGAATAATTTGGATACATACCTTTTTTACCCCTGATAACACTTCAACATCTGAAGAAGCATTCTGAGGTTCTACAAATGAGCCAAGAAAAGAGTTGGAAACACGAACTCTTAGAAAATGCAATAATAATTGGTCTTGTCCTTGCGATAGTCTGGGGATCCGGGTTTGGTCTACAAATCTATTTACAAATTCCAACTCCCCTTCTTGCCGTAGAGTCTGAATCAATGGAACCAATCCTTTTCCGGGGTGATCTAGTAGTAGTTCGAGCGGTTAATCCAGCCACATTGCAGGTAGGTGATATCATAATTTATGATCCAGCATCTCTTCGGCTTCCTATAGGCGATGTGCCCATCGTACACAGAATAGTTGAGATTCAGAATATCTCAGGTGAACTCCGATTCATAACAAAAGGCGATAATAATCCTGGTCCTGATCCTCATTATCGAACCGTCAATGATGTTATCGCAAAGGTAATTGGGAGTGTTCGTTATTTGGGCTTCATTACGTTGCTTCTTTTATCACCCATGGGCCTTACTTCCATCATTATTCTCGTTGTAGTTTTTTTTGCAAGCTCGATGTTATGTGAAAGCTATGCTCCTCGAAAAAAGGATAAAGAACTCGAAACAACTGATGTTCTGGAGAAGGGGTAGCCAGATACTTTTTAACCATTTATCAGAAAGAGTATGATGTTCAAGCACCAGCTCCAAGGCACATCTTGGGAGAATGTGACACAGAACGAGAAGTTTGAAGGCGTTTTCAATGGCAACAGAATTATCTTTCGAATCAATTTCCCCTGCGGATTTCTTCTATAGAAATCGGTCAATTACGGGTTTTGACAATAACATGAGAGCAATATACACGGCCGTCCGAGAGCTCGTAGAAAATTCGCTAGATGCCTGTGAAGATGGGGGGTTCCTCCCGAAAATTAGTGTTAAATTAACCGAAACCACTCCTAATTGGTTTAAATTGCGAGTAGAAGACAATGGGATCGGGGTTCCCCGAGACCATATTCTACCAGCATTTGGTCAAATTCTTTATGGTTCAAAATATGAACATAAACAAGCACGAGGTCGATTTGGACTTGGTGGAAAGATGGCATTTCTTTTTGGACAAATCACCACTAGCGAACCTTTACATGTTATATCAGCACCCAAGGATGGAGACCACATATTCGATGTAATCTTACGTCAAGATATCGAGGAAAATAAACCAGAATTGGTCAAATGGGAGCGCCGAAAGAACCGGGAAAAGAAACATGGTTGCACCTTGGAATTTACACTCGAAGGGAATTGGCGATCAGCGAAACGCTTTATTCTTGATTATATCCAACAAACAGCGCTGATTACACCCTATGCACACATCAAATTTACGGAACCTGATGGCGCAATTCATGAATATAAACGGTCAGTCAGAAAATTACCTCCTCCTCCTACTTCTGTAAATCCCCATCCGAAGGGAATGGACATCGAACAGCTTTCACGATTGGTTGAGAATACAAAAACCAAGGAGATGCTTAGGTTTCTTCAAACCCATTTTCATCGAGTCGGACCGAAAACCGCAAAAGCTTTTCTCAAAAGTATCAATATGCCACTTTCACA
>CAYFXY010000002.1:16699-26233 GCA_964347205.1 uncultured archaeon | reverse complement strand
TGAAGCCAAATGATTTAGTAAAGATTGCACGGGGATTGGAAGAGTTTGATAAATGGCTACCCCCTGATGCACGGGTACTCTCACCCCTTGGTACTAAACTTTTAGAAGTTGGTATTAAATCGACTTTGAACCCAGAATTTGTTCATGTAACTGAGCGCCCCCCAAATAGTTACGGTGGTCACCCCTTCATTGTTGAATGTGGTCTCGCTTATGGCGGCGATGTTCCCCTGAAGGAATCAATAATCATTTACCGTTTTGCTAATCGTATTCCTCTAATTTTTGATGAATACAAAGATGTTGCGGCGAAAACCATTCGGGCAATTCCTTGGTCGCGATATCGGATTAGACCAGGAATGCCCATTGCAGCTTTTGTTGCAGTAGTAAGTACGAAGATTCCTTTCAAAACGGCAGGAAAAGAATTCATTGCAGATCTTCCTGAACTTGAATATGATATCCGAATGGGCTTAATGGAATGTGCACGTAATCTGAAGGGTCACTTACGACAAAAGGAAAAGGCTCAACGCGAACGGGTCCGCGCCAGCGTCTATGAGAAATATTTGCCTATTATTGCCCGCGATTTGGCTGCACTAGCTGGAAAACGAAAAGTTCCAGAGACCCAATCCCTAGTTCAAAGTGCTTTAACGATTAATCTTGAGGAAGAGGAAATGATAGAGCCTTCACCACCTGAAGAAGAGGGCATACTGGAAACAAGTCAACCCGACGTGGATGAACCAGAAGAAGAGGAACCAGGTGAAGAATTATTAGAGGTATGAGATATGTCCGAAATCACCCCTGACCAGATCATTGCAAAGCTGTCCCGACGATGGAAGACCACAAAACGCTTAAAGAAATTACTGAAGGCTGACACGAGTCAGCTTCGCCGCCTTCTCAAAAAACTCGAGAAGTGAGGCAAAACGCATTCAGAAAATCAAAAAAGCTCCAAAAACTTTCAAAGAAGAACAGAAGAGTACTGATGAAATACAAAAAGATATGAAGGGTATTGGAAGCGAACTTTATCGGACTCTTAATAAAGGCCGGTTTCCAGAAATTGACCTCCCTAGCAGGAGTACCAGTAACATTCGTTTTGACCAAGAACTAGGGCAATATGTTCTCGCTGGTAAAACGGTAACCCGGTCTACTCGAAATGTGGGACAAATCCGAAGTTTTAGTCAGTTCGTTTGGGTTATGCGTTTTCTCAAGGAATTAATGGCAGAAAAGAAATCTAGTACGTTACGAGACATTTACTACCAAGCTTTTGGATTTGGTGTCAAATTTAACAACCAAAGTGAAAGCGATACGTCCATAACAGATGTCGAAGCAAAACTAAAAACCCCCCGTGAATCGTTTCGAGTCTTCCCGGAAGAACGAGCTGCAATGTATGGAGATCTTACAGTCGAATACACAGCACCGCGGAAATATGCTGGAAATCAAGTGAATCTGACTGATCACCCAGATGGGATGATGATTGGTCCTTATCTTACTTCATCCAAATTTATTGGTTGTAAGGCTGACAAGGTCATCGCAATAGAATCTGGTGGGATGTTTACACGTTTCGTCGAAGATGGCGTCCATGAAAAATATAACGCTCTGCTCGTCCATACTGCGGGGCAAGCACCGCGTAGTGTACGTCGAATGATTCGTCGGCTTCGATATGAACTAAATCTGCCCACATTTCTTTTTGTTGATGCAGATCCCTGGGGAGCACATATTGCCATGGTTATTATTTCCGGCAGTGCCTCTGCTGCCCATCTGCGAGGCTTAGCTACACCAGATGCAATTTGGATGGGTGTTTGGGCTTCAGATATTCAGAAATACAATCTCCCCAGTGACCCCTTCACTGATACAGACAAAAAGCGTACACAGGATCTTCTCAAAGATCCACGATACCAATCCAAATTTTGGCAAAGAGAACTAAACCTGTTCCTTAAAAACGAACGAAAAGCAGAGCAGCAGGCTTTTAGTCGATATGGGCTTAGCTATGTCACCGAAGAATATCTCCCCAACAAGTTCAAAGAAATCTCGGATCTTCAGCAACAGGGAATTCTCTAGACTTTATTACGCCTTAACTAATCTTGAGACTGAAAAGGCAGAATTCTTATGTGGAGTAGTGACTCCTTTCTAATGTTCAAAGCTCTTTGGTGTGAACCCAGTGACAAAAATAAATTTCCCTTATGGATCAGACCAGATTCACCTTGAAATTCCTGACCGAAACTACCTTGGCTTGTTGGATGCAAAACCAGTTCAAGGAGCCGCTAATCCGAACAAGATAGTCTCCGATGCGATTTCAAATCCGATTGGATCCCAACGGCTAAGCAAAATTGCTAAACCAGGCCAAAGTGCTGCAATCGTTGTTGATGATCACACTCGCGGACTCCCATGTCATCTTCTCATCAACCCATTGATTGACGAGCTAAAAACCGCAGGAATACAGGAGAACCACATCACAATTATCTTTGGAACAGGTACACACCGACCTACAACTCCAGAAGAACAACAGCAGCTTTTATGTGATGTAACATGTCAGGATCATCGCATCGCTGTTCATAATTGTGATGCAAATGATTTGGTTAATGTTGGAACAACGTCTTATGGCACAGAAGTTGAAATTAACCGATTATTCCACGATGCAGATCTACACTTACTGACAGGGGACATTGGTTACCATTATTATGCTGGTTTTGGTGGAGGGCGAAAAAGTGTGTTACCTGCTGTTAGCGGACGGAAGACTATTAACAAAAACCATGGCATGCTAACTAATCCAAAAGCAACAACAGGGAACCTTGAAGGTAACCCGATTCACCTTGATATGGTTGAAGCAGCCAAATTAGCGCGCTCTGATTTCATTGTGAATTTTGTACGAAATACTCACAAAGAAATTGTGGCAGCGTTTGCAGGTGACTTAGAAGACGCCTTTATAAAAGGCGCTCAATATGCAGATTCATTGGGACGGGTAAAAATCAAGGAAAAAGCCGATATTGTAATTACGAGTTGTGGCTATCCAAAGGATATTAACTTATACCAAGGAACAAAAGCGATGGTTCATGCTCTAGGTGCAGTACGAGAAGGAGGGGTGTTAATTGCTTTACTTGAATGCCGAGAGGGAATCGGAAATAAGGTCTTTGAGGAATGGGCTCATAAATATCCCTCATATGATGAGTTAAGTCAACAAATTCAAACCAATTTTGTGATGGGCGGACACAAAATTTTCTACATGGCTCAAGGGGCTAAACGTGTTCGTCAATTCTTGATTTCGGACCTAAACCCTGATGAGCTCAGAAAGTATTACTATGTAACACCTTTCAAATCGATTGATGGAGCATTAGAAGCAGCTTTTGAGCAGGTTGGTCGTGATTCAACCGTTTGGGCAATGCCTCATGGAACTGATGTCCTTCCCTCATTTTAATTTCAACAAATACCTTTCATAGGGTTAGAGAACCTTCTAAGGGAAAGGAAGCAGACCACCGATAGTAAGTGGAGGAAGGAGTAACACTGGCATCAAATAAGACAAAACACCGACTACTTTTCGCCAACCACTCACTGGGGAGACATCATCTACAGGTCCTGGGTGTCGTCCTGCGAAGAGGAAAAAGGCAATCATCGCCATAAACCAATAACCAAAAATAAACAAAATGAAGACTCCTGCAAATGATACAAGTCTGTGGTAATTTCCACCAACAAGTGATCGGGAAACATGCCCTCCATCGAGTTGCCCAATCGGGAAGTAATTAAGAGCGGTAATCAGGAAGCCGACCCACCCAGCAAAAGCAACTGGGTGAATGTAAGCTGTATAACCCAAAGGTATACCGACAGTCATTATAGCCCAGATCCAATCGAATAGGAGTGGGGTAGGAAGTGTGCTGAGTGGGAGGTTAATCCCTTGCAGATAAGCTATTAGTTGCGAATACTCTGCTGGACTGAGAATCGGACTCATCCATAATCCAACTATAACGACAATCAATGCGATTACAAATCCAACTACTGGTCCACTAATGCCAAGATCAAATAAACTGTCACGATTTGGAGGTGGTGAACGTTGGACGATGAGTGCTCCAAAGGTTCCATAGTAAAAACCTGGAATGAAATAAGGTAGGGAAGCTTCTACCCGATGGAATCTACTTACTCCATAGTGCCCAAATTCATGCAGACCAATTATTGCAAGGATAGCAATAGAATATTGGACCATTACAAGATACGGATTGTATGGAATGCCAAAGAGGTTGTTGTAGATATACACAATCGGTGGACTAGTTGCAAAGTACCAGCCCGCAAACAGGACTGTGACTAGGGTTGCAGCGAAAAGGATAATGTTCATTGTATAGCTGCGAGCTTTTCGTGAAAGGGGTGCTGGAATCAGTTTGACTACAGTGTTTTTTTCACCAGTTCCTTCGAAAAGTTCAACTTGTCGAATCACTGCGAGTAGATTATGTGATCGAAGCCGCTCAGTCAATCGATTGGATCGCTCTTTGATTGAGGAATCTGTTTCAATAACAAAGATTGGTAGATTATCATGAGCGTCGATATATGCGTAATTAACTACAAACTCTTCTTTTACAATATCCCGGAGCTTCAACAGATAGTTATCAGGAATAAACGTCTCTCCAGTTAAAGACGGAGTCTCTGTATTCGTAGTATCTTCAGGAAAATTTGGTGGAGAAGATTCTTCTTCAAACACTTGAGGTCACCGAAAGTCTATGGACGCCAACGAGTCTAACCACAAAAAGTTTTCCAAACAGTTAGACGGATAGTTTTTATTCCTGTTAGAAAGGACACTAATAGATGATTTGCTTGACCGAACTACAAGATTTCGTTATTCGAAAGGCTGAAACAACAGATATTTCACAAATTTTAAGAATAAATTTAGAAACCTTACCAGAAAATTATCCCGAGTATTTCTTTCGTGAGATTCTTGACCGATATTCTGAAGCATTCTTTGTAGTTGAAATCGAGGGTAAAGTCATTGGATACATAATGTGTCGTATGGAAGGGGGAATTTCTAATTTTGGTCTACGTTGGGCAAGACGTGGGCATATCGTGAGCGTAGCAATTTTAGACGAGTACCGACGTCAAGGATTGGCATCAGAACTTGTTGCCCAATCCATGAATGCTTTGGAAACTGTCTATAAGGCAAAAGAAGTCATCCTCGAAGTACGAGTGACGAATTATGCAGCAATTCAATTGTATGAGAAATATGGGTTTCAACGAATTCGTAATCTGCGTTCGTATTACCGAAATGGAGAAGATGCGGTGCTAATGGCAATGAAAATACAATAACGCCATAGTTATTAAGTAGCGTTGTTAAATTGACTCCCCAAATTCTCTGGAAGCAATTAATCCACTTTAATGGCAAAGGAGACTATTAACTTGAAACTAAAAGCGCAGATTGTTGATGTTGATACAGGCGGTGTTCACAAAATTTTACTTAATCCCTTGGATATTACCCATTTAGCTATGTTTGCAGGGGAACGGGTACTAATCAAATATGATGGGAAAGAAACCGTAGCAATTGCTGAATCTACCTCTTTGGTAGATTCAGGAAAGGTAGGCATTCTCAATGAAGTCCAACGAGAATTAAAAGTAAAGGAAGGCAAGTTCTTAGAAATTTCAAGTGACGTAAAACCAACCTCTATTCGCGCGATTCGAAAGAAAATGGACGGCTTGCCCCTAACGGGCGATGAAATTCAAGCAATAGTTGGAGATTTAGTATCTGGTCGACTTTCTAACATTGATATTGCCGCGTTTTTAGTTGCCGAGCAAATCTTAGGACTTTCTCTTGAAGAAACAGTACATCTCACCCGAGCAATTGCTGAAGAAGGAGAAAAAATGGATTTTGGGGGAAACGTATTCGATAAACATAGTATTGGCGGAGTACCAGGCAACAAGGTATCATTGATTATTGTCCCCATTGTTGCCGCGGCCGGATTATTAATCCCAAAAACAAGTAGCCGAGCCATTACCAGTCCCAGCGGAACCGCTGATACTATGGAGGTTCTAGCAGATGTTGAGTTCAATGTTGAAGAACTACAACAAATCGTAAATAGGGTTAAAGCTGCAATTGTTTGGGGTGGAGCATTAAACTTAGCCCCTGCTGATGATCTCTTCATCCAAGTTGAACACCCTCTCCAAATAGACCCCCGACCCCAAATGATTGCATCAATAATGGCAAAGAAACTCTCCACAGGAATTCAATATTTGGTTCTGGATATCCCCACAGGTCAAGGATGTAAAGTAACCACCATGGAAGAAGCTCGAAAACTAAGCCACGATTTCATAACAGTCGGAAATGAGTTAGGCATAAACGTGCATTGTGCAATGACATATGGTAGCCAACCCGTAGGACATGCAATTGGTCCCGCATTAGAAGCTAAAGAAGCTTTAGAAACCCTCATGGGTGGAGGCCCACCTAGCCTTATCGAGAAATCAACTGGATTAGCCGGAATTCTTTTAGAAATGGGAGGATTAGCGGCCCGTGGCGCAGGGCGAAAAATGGCCAAAGAAATCCTATCTTCTGGGAAAGCCCTAAAGAAAATGCAAGAAATCATCGAAGCCCAAAATGGTAACCCTGCTATTACTCCAGACCAAATTCCTCTCGGAAAATTTACTCACGATCTATTTGCACCCAGTGACGGATATGTTGCAACTCTAAGTAACCGGGCATTAGTAAGAATTGCAAGAGCCGCGGGAACTCCAAAAGTCCATGGAGCGGGGCTGTATTTACACGCTAAAATAGGATCCCGAGTAAAGAAAGGTGACCCAGTACTGACAATCTATGCGGAATCCGAAGGAAAACTAAATGATGCTCTTGATGTAGCCAAAACCTTAATGCCCTTTACTGTAGAGGGAATGCTACTTCACACAATGACTGAAACAGAGCAATTTTAGTTCAATTGAGTGGATGCAGATGACAGGCACGAAGGCATCGGATGAGCCAGACTTTAATAGGGAGGAAATTGAACTCCATAAGATTTTTCATATTTCCCGATATGAGGCTATTGTCGCATTAATACTCTTTATCTTCTTTTTACTAGCTCTTTTTTTATTCCAAAATCCCGTAATCATAATCGTAGCTACAATGGCTTTTGGACTCTGGTTAACATTTAGAACCTCTCATTTAGCCATTGATGGATTAGAAACATTAGGAGCATTTGCAGGTCTTAGTGCTTATGTGATCGGAGTCCTCTCATCATTGGCTTCCAACACCCCTGAAGCTGTTGTTGTTGGTCTTACAGCCTGGAGAGGTATTTTAATTGGTAATCTTGAATTTGTCGAGATTGCTGTACTAAGCGTTGTTATGGCTGCAGGATTTAATATCCTACTTCTCGGCATTGTCGTAGTTCTTTCCACTCGGAAGACTGGACTTGTTAATGTCCCTCGGGAAGTTGGTGAAGATGACGCGGATCTGATCAGGTGGACACTCGTTGCGATGTTTCTCCTTGTAGCTTTCGGTATTCTCTTCGATGTAAATCAGCTTATTCACGGAGTCACTCCAGTCCTCACCTTTCTTCCACCATTACTTGGTTTTTTGATGGTTCTATCATATGTCCTTTATGCAATATATGCACTAAAGAAACCAAAACCTTTTGACCAAAAAATTCCAAAGCCACGTCATACAAAGCGCAATTCTGCAATATTAGCAACTTTGGGATTTGGAGGAATTTTTGTAGCAGGCTATTTACTCTCAAATGCAGTTGAGCTTACATTTGATTTTGTACCCTGGATTGGATTAGGAATAATCGAAACCCAACGAATTGTGATTATGGCCTTAATTATTGGAGCCGCAGGAGCCCTACCAGAACATGGAATTGCATTGATTGCAGCAAATAGGGGACAAGCTAACATTGCAATTGGAAATACTCTTGGTGGAACAACACAGGTTCTACTTCTCTTAGTAGGAGGTTCTGCAATTTTCCTTCCGTTCCCCTTAGATGCTGCGGTACTTCTTCAATTTGCTACCGCTGCCGGATCATTATGGTTTCTAAAACGAGCCATGACTGATGATAGAAAAATTGACATTTTTGAAGGGGCAATGATTCTATTACTGCAAACTTTTGTTTTCATTCTTGTGTTAATTCCTCTTTGAGGTAACCGCAGAAAGCAAAGGGAGCTCAAATATCTCAACAAACTCTTTTAGGGAATTAAGAGAATAAGCATTAGTTCTGACACATGACTCCGGCGGGAAGGCAGTGACTTTTGAAAACATTGATGGACAACTGGTGCAAATGCCTGCCACCATCCTTAATTGTTTAGGGCTCAGAGTCCCTTCGAGTCTGTCTCCAGCCATTGACTTATCAGCCTACGACCCGACAGAGCGAATTGTAGTTGTTAACCTTGACAATTTCGGGTTACTTGAAGTAATATTACACCAACCCAAATTTCTTCTTAAGCAAGCCCAAGTAATTTTGACGCTCGATACATCTAACGGTTTTGCAGGGAATGTCATAAATGAACTAATTCGTGGAAACCTTCAAGATGGTTTTCACCTCTTTTCCTTTCTTGTCCACCAAGGGAAGTCGGCAGTTCTCGTAGACCGCGCAACCCAAAAGAACAATGCAGGAACAGCAACATTTCGGGAAGCAGACTCTGATATGCGTACATATATCGAAACCGCGAAACTCCTCAACCGCTCAGATTTTCTATACATCCATTTTCTCGATTTCGATACTCTCTATAAGGAACATACAAACCGTCCCCCATTGGAGCTTGCACAAAAACTGCTTCATCGCACAGACCGATGGCTCCTTGGTTTTTTCAAACAAGCCAGACCTAATACCCTGTTTCTTATTCTCGGCAATCAAGGCCAACGCGATTACGGTTTGAAGTACGAGGGAAAATATCAAAACTGGGCAACTGCTAATGTTCCCATCTGCCTCGTCATAAACAAACCAGCCGGAGAATAATAAAAAATGGAAACAGATATCGAAAATAACATTAACGAAGATGAAGAAACAAACCAACATGAGCCAATGGATCCCATTGCAACTATTCTTTTCCTTGTATTTGGCGGAGCTTTAGGATATCTACTAATTGCCTCAGGTTTTGGATTATTTCCTTTCATCGTTGTAGGTGAAATTAACTCCCTCCTCCCCATATGGGAGGCCGTGATTACATTCATTGCTCTTCTAATCATTATGTTTACAGGGCTGATAGGCGGGCGTATTAAGATGCTATATTCCATTTACCTGGTCGGAATTGTTACCCTGGTGGCTGTCTTTGCAGTGACATTCTATGCCATGCTTGCCGTAAGTCAACTAATTGGTCCTCTACCACCTTAATTTCTACAAGATAAGTCTATAAGCGAAGTCATCCTTTCGGTTCATGAATATGGAGCCCGCATCTTATGCCCCTGACTGAACTACTTGATAAGACATCACTAAGATTTCTACTCTTCGGAGGAAAAGGCGGAGTAGGGAAAACCAGTAGCGCTGCTGCTACCTCACTTTGGGTAGTGTGGTTCGGAGGTGAGCCTCTTTTAAATCTGTGGGCTATCGAACGACTCTCTCGTCGTTTTATCAATCTTCGGGATGGAAAAATCAAATA
>CAYFXY010000002.1:15262-16689 GCA_964347205.1 uncultured archaeon | reverse complement strand
TTTGGGCTGCGGAACACGGCCGTGAAACTATCGTAATTAGCACAGACCCAGCTCATAGTCTAGGCGATAGTTTCAATCAAGACTTGAGTGGTGGTGATCCCGTTCCAATTAAAGGAGTTAAGAACCTTTATGGAATGGAAATTGATCCACGAAAAGCCTTCGAACAATATCAGCAAGCGACCCAACAACCTGAAATGGGTGATTTAGGCGCAATGGGGGGAATGATGGGGTTAGAGGATTTTACCGATATGACTGCCCCCGGTGCTGATGAAGCACTTGCCTTTTCTAAAGTTCTTGAATTCATTCAGGAATGCGAATATGATTTAGTAGTCTTTGACACCGCTCCCACAGGACACACATTACGGCTTTTAGGGCTTCCTGAAATGCTGGATAGCTTCTTTGGTAGACTTATCAAACTCCGATTACGTTTCAGTAATATGTTTGGCCGCTTAAAGTCTATCTTCGGCAGAGGGGACAAAGAGCAAGATAAGTCGATGGAGCAATTAGAACAACTTAAAGAATCTATTTCGGCTGCTCGTGTCGAACTCACAGACCCATCTCGGACCAGTTTCGTTATTGTAATGATTCCAGAAGCGATGGCTGTTGCAGAAACCGAACGCTTGTTACAAGCGCTATATGAATTTCAGATTCCGAGCAACCACATCATCATTAATATGATTTTTCCAGACGTCCCCAATTGCAGCTTCTGTAAATCTCGAAAAACAATGCAAGAAAAATACCTTACACAAATTCGTGATATCTATGACGATTTCACGATCACAGAGGTGCCACTATTTGCACAAGAGATCCAAGGTATTACAGCGTTAAGTCGTTTATCAAGCATATTAAGTACTGGATTATCGCCTGAAAATAGTGAAAAATTATGAAGAAAAAGGACCAGAATCTCATCATTGCATTAATCTTGATCTCCCTTATCATTGGGAGTGTTATCATCGGTATTTTCCTTCTCAGTCTACCTCTTATCCCATAAGGTGCCATGAAACTGAGCAAAACTTATTAAGCGAAGGATGATGCCGTCTAGCAATTGACTGAGTTCTTGAGGTGCTCAGAATAACATTTCGATGCGCCAAATGTGGTAAAACACTTTCATGCCCATATTGCCAAACACCTGTTCCATCAATGCCTCCAAGTAACCGATGCCCGCATTGTGGGAAACCTTTTGCTACAACTCTTCCATCTAGTAAATGCCCCTTCTGTGGAGCCCGAATAATGTATAAAGAGCGCCCACAAATCATCAAGAAGTTATCAGCAAAGTAGGGTATCACCTATTAAGTCCTGAAAAACCTTGCTCAGATTAAATAACCCGCGGTCAAAAAAGGTGATTAGACGTCTAACAAGCATTTCCGCAAATTTTTATAAGGGTTACATTGGATAACCCCGTAACACTATAACTTTATGAGGCGTAG
>CAYFXY010000002.1:11829-15252 GCA_964347205.1 uncultured archaeon | reverse complement strand
AAGCTTTTATACTTTAATAAGCAACTCTCATACCACTATAACTAAACGAGGCGTATAATGTCAGAAATTTGTCCTATTTGCAGTTTGCCTAAAGAGATTTGTCGCTGCCAAGAATTGGCGAAGACAGAGCAGCGGATAAAAGTAAGTGTCGAGAGACGAAAATGGGGACGCGAAGTTACCCTGATTGAGGGGATTAGCAGTCGAGATATTTCCTTGTCAGAATTGGTCACCAAACTCAAGATGAAGTGTGCATGTGGAGGAAGTGCGAAGGACGGAGTAATTGTTCTTCAGGGTGACCACCGCCACCACATAAAAAACGTTTTAAGCGATCTGGGATTCCCCGCAGATAACATCGACATAGCTTAACGCGGCAGTCTGAACTAGTTCAACGAAGAAGACAATTCGATTTCGTTCTCACTAGAATTTATAGAAAGGCACCATCGATGTGAAAATAAGCCAAGATACTGCAGAAAAGACTAGAAAGGTAAGGAGGAAAGGTTTTTGTGTGAGAGTTCTTCTCAACCTTTCTTCGTGCCGGGGCACCGTGCCGGGATAATTTCAATGATAAGATCATTGACTCCCGATGGTGTAAACTGGTATTTACCCAGGCGCAATGGTAGCATTGAAGCCTGTGGAGTCCCATAAAAAGGGGTACAGAAAGCTTTAGGTCGGGGTTCGAATCCCTGTCCCGGCACCATTTTTGAATAACAAGGTGCATAATGGACGGAAGTGCACCAGACAGAGTTGACCAAGATGAAACGTGGAAAAGAACTGGCGATTGGCGGATTTCGAGATTATTATCCTGAGCTCTTTCAAAAAATTGATGTAATTCTTCAAGCCTTTAGAAAGATTCCTCAGCTTTTTGGCTATGTTGAATATGAATGCCCTACAGTTGAACCGCTAAAATTGTATCAACTAAAATCCGGTACCGCCCTTGTTGAAGAGACTTTTAAAGTAACAGATCGAAAGAACCGCCAGTTGGTATTGAGACCCGAAACAACACCATCATTAGCCCGAATGCTTGCGGCCCAACAACAATATTACACACGACCAATTCGATGGTTTTCAATCTCACGCGTATTTCGTGATGAAACCCAGCAGCGAGGACGTGTTAAAGAATTCTGGCAACTCAATGTTGATATTCTTGGAACCGAAGAAATTGCTGCAGATGCGGAGGTAATCAATGTTCTTACAGCAATAATTCAAACCCTTTACACCCAGTGATTTTGTAGTACGAATAAATGATCGACGTCTTATTCAAAACTTCATAGAATCGCTTGCGCTCAAAAACTACAACGAGATTATTCGTGTGCTCGATCGACGCGATAAACTACTTCAAGAAGCATTAATCAAATTACTCAAAAAAGGAGGCACTCCAACCAAAAAAGCTATTCAGCTAGCATTACAACTCCGGCATTTCTATATTGGCAAACAAGAACCCAAGCCAAACTTACCCAGCTCAAGGCAAATTGAAAAAATTAAATCAATGCTTCCTGAAATTCAGCGAAATGCACTAATCAAGGCATTAGTGGATATTGGATTGCCTAAGAAATCGGCAGAACAACTCACTGAGTTCTCATCCATAAAAGGAAGACCAGAAGAATTCCTGAAGTCGATGGAGAATTTTAGATTGAACAAAACAGCCTTAACCGCTCTTGAGCCACTCAGAGAATTAGCCAAGCATCTACGAGATCTCGGAATAGAAGAAATCTGTCGGTTCGATGCCAGTGTTGCACGAGGGCTAGATTACTACACAGGAATTGTATTTGAAGCCTGGGACCAGAGTTCAGGAATTCCCCGTGCTATTGCGGGTGGGGGTCGCTATGATGATTTGGTTGGAATATTTGAAGGACAACGACTTCCTGGAACAGGCTTTGGTTTCGGTGAAACCGTTATTCTTGAACTCGCAGAAGAAAAAGGGCTTCTCCCTTCCCCGAATCCGCCTGCAGACCTCTATTTGGCATCGGTATCAACGAACCAATTAACTACCTGCCGTCAAATTGCTACTCGCCTTCGAAATGCGGGAATTCGCACGCTTTTCAATGGTTTTTCTTGGTCACTTACTAAACAACTTGATGATGCCAGTAAACGACAAATTCCATTTGCAGCCATTGTTGGTCCCCGAGAGCTAGAGAAAGATTCTGTTAATGTCCGCGATATGGAAACTGGGATAGAACAAGAAGTCAAAATCGATGAGATAGCGAAATTCATTCAAAAAGCTCTAAGGAAAAAGGCTAATCAGCGATAGCTCCTAATCGGAGACTTGTTTTTAGAAAAACGCAGTACTTTAATACATATAGGATATTTTATCCTAGAAACTCGTGTCAGGCGATTCCTCTGCGAAAAATAGGGCTCATTACTAAAGTCACTCTATTCTTACTTCTTTTCGTGTTAATCATTGATTCAAACAGAAATAGATTCCAGATGAGTACGGCGAGTGAATCATATGCTATGAACATTGAGTTGGTGATTGATTACGGTAACACAACTCAAACCGCGTTCTCCAATTTGGTCGCGAGCACAGCTTTCGATGTTCTGAATCAATCCGCGAGCGTGACCTATATTCAGTATGCTTATGGCAAATTCGTAATTTCAATCAATGGAGTAGCAAATAATGACAATAATAATGGGTTTTTTTGGCAGTATTGGGTAAATGATATATTAGCGCCCGTAGCCGCGGATAATTATATTCTTACAAATGGAGATCACGTTTTATGGAGGTATAGTGCCCCCGAAGAAATACCAAATCCGCCTCCCACATTAAATCCAGATCTACTAATAGGTTTAACAGCCATAGGAGCTGTTGGGGGAATCACTGCCATTGCTCTGATACTAATTTTTTATAAACGACGGTGAAACACGTAATGCAACCAAAACCAGCGCTTACAATGATTTGTCTTATTACCCTCATACTGATTGCGGGGAATATCCTTCCAACCGCTGCACAATCGCTTAGTTATTCGGATGAATTAATACCCAACACCTTTTCAGCACCATTGGTCCAATGGCGAATTACAAATGTAACCTCCGAGGTCGTTGAATTCGGTTGGGGTACCGGTTCCTTTTGGCAGGCAAGCCCTAACCAAGTGCTTGTATTTGATATTCACCGAGTTACCAATAATGAGGTGCACGGAGTTTTCACAATCGGAAACCTTACACTACCTGCAAACGATTCACGAATCGCAGCAGAACTTGCTTTCAGTATTTGGCCTTGGTTCCCAGGACTGATTTCTCATCTTGATTGGTCAACAGTCGATCAGAATGCTACAAATGCGGCTACGGGATTCATGGATGGCACTTTAGAAATTCGTACCACCCCGACAACAAAAACCTACATCTATCATCAGGGGGTTTATGGAAACCAAAACACCACTCTAATCTATGATTTACAGAATGGCATTTTACGACATCTATAGATTAGGT
>CAYFXY010000002.1:11358-11819 GCA_964347205.1 uncultured archaeon | reverse complement strand
CTACCATTTAGGTATTGAACTAATAGAGGTCTTGTGGCACTGGACAAGCTCATTCTATTTCGTCGTGGTGTTTGGGCTAGTAATTGTCCTAACAATCATCGTAATCAAGGTAACACCGCGTCGATCTACAAAGGATTGATTACCATGCAAAATATCCGAGATGAACAAGCGCGCCAAAAACACCCTCGTGCCATCAGAGTTGCACTCATTTCAATCCAAGCAGCTTTAGCTATTGGTGGAAATTATGCGTTATCAGCTATCCCAAATGTTGAGTTATCCTCAGTTATGGTATTTCTCAGTGGTTTCCTCTTTGGTCCCCTAATCGGTATTTTAGTTGGATTGATTTCTATGAGTATCTATCAATTATGGAACCCATGGGGAGCGTTCATCCCACCAATTGGAATAGCAATAATTGGGTCCACAATGTTCATTGGATTGATTGGTGGTCTTCTTGGATTGTC
>CAYFXY010000002.1:1496-11348 GCA_964347205.1 uncultured archaeon | reverse complement strand
ATTGTCACTCAAGCCCGTAACCCTTTCCGATTTTCGTTGGGTGTTATGGCCAGCAGTACTAGGGGTTCTATCCACTCTTTTTTTCGATTTAGTCACTAACCTAGCTTACAGCCTTTCCTTCGGTGTGCCTTTCTTCATTACTCTCATTACGGGATTACCCTTCATGGTAATTCACATCATCAGTAATGGCTTTCTTTTTGGATTACTCACATATCCGACTTCACAAGCAATAATGCAACTCAACTTGGGAAAAACACAAAATGATGAAAAAACATATCTCAAAAAAATCAACCCATAAACTACCATTCAAGGCGATGTTTTCGTGGAGCTAATGACCCTTTTAGATCCTAGTTCGAGTATAGGACCACCAAAACAGTTCCATTCATGGCATCTACTCGCTGCGTTCCGCTTATTTTGTCACTCATCAAGCCCCATCGGTCGATACCGATTAGGCACAGAACTTTGTCTTGGAAGAGGGAGTGTTCGATCATTAGTTCGCTTTCTCCGTGATCGTGGACTCATTAAAACAATGGATCGACAAGGGCACAAAATCTCAAAAGACGGCAGGCATCACTGTAACATCCTCAACCAGACCCTAATCAAATTCGCTGAAGTTGTTCAGAGCAGTTACACAATAGATATCCACAATTTTGGTTGTCAGCTTCGGCATTTGGCTCACTTCGTTACTGACGGCGTACAACAACGAGATGCAGCCATACAGGCCGGAGCAAGTGGTGCAACCACGTTCATACAACATCAAAATCCAGATTCAATCATCATGCCTAAAAATCACAGTATCCATAAGATGGACTTAAAGACGGTTCTTAGCCCCTTTTCTCTTGAAGCGGGTGACGTTCTCATTATTGGCTCAGGAACAACAAAAATTACTGCGCAATTGGGAACACTTGCAGCCAGCATTACATTATTAAAAAAATGAAAACACCTAAACTGCTCGATTTAAAATTAATTTTGAAAGCTCTGAAAACGCTGAATCAACATTTGAATCATCTTTAGCACTAGTTTCAACAAAGATCAGGGAATGTTCTTTAGCAAACTTACGCCCTTCCTCAGGTTTCACTTTTGCCTTAAGATCTGCCTTATTACCCACAAGAACCATGGGAACATCCCCACACCCTCGCTTAACCTCGCTAAACCAATATTCAACTCGATTAAATGATTCTATATTTGATCGATCATATACAAGAAGAACACCCTTTGCTCCACGATAATAGAGTTGTCGAATAGGGCCAAACCGTTCTTGACCACCTGTATCCCATAACTGTACTCGAAGAACGTTATCGCCAACAACGATGTCTTTCACATGAAACGCAACACCAATCGTTAAAATGTAGGTCGGTGAAAAAACACCCTTGACGTAGCGCACGAGGAGACTGGTTTTACCTACAGCCGCGTCACCCACAACAACGGCTTTAGCAATGTGGGTATAAGGACGTTTCGTTGCAATTGGTTGTGTGGTGCTTTCCGAGGGATTACTCATAGGATATCCATCACGATTCTTTCGGTTAATGCATATGTCTTAAGACGATCCTGTTCGGTGCGGATAAGCGGACTAATATGCTTAAAGACGAGCGATTGATAGGTCTGCTTAGGCATGGTTTTTCGCGTGAGCTTAATAAGTTCATGGAAGATGTCAAAGAGAATTTGGCGGAAGCGAGGATACTTGATTTGCTGAGGATCGATAGAGTCGTAAGTGAGGACTCCTGTCTCATCAATTTTGATACCTGATAATGCAGTGACTTTTTCCATTTTCGTTTCAAAAATGCTTTGGATTTCGTTATTATAAGTGCGGCGAGTAACATCCGTAAGAAATCTTTGAAGCACTTTATTATAAAAAAGAGTGAAGACTTCGAAGACATCCATGACTTTAGCAGCGGAAACAGTGGATTCACCCATCCACCATGTAAGGACGAGGTCATCTATGAACCCATCGAAACTAGTGAAAAGGTTTGTATCAGTGGTACCATCTTGATGTAGCTCATCAAGTTGTTTGCGAAACATCTGAACGAATTGATCGTTCAGAATACCAAGATACTTGCGAAACCGCGCAGAACTTTCGCTCACATCAGTAATAAAGACAAGGAGAAGCCCATTTTCTTCATCGATTTGAAAGAAAAACCGACGGTCTTTCATGTTTACAACATTAACGTGTTGAGCAGCTACTTGCTGAGCCATATGCTCCATACTAGCAAGGAAGCCAGAAAGGAGGGCACTATCCACGTCGGAATGAGTCCACTTACGACTATATAGGGGAAATCCCTCCCGTAATCCAACGACATAGAAACTATGCACGGTCAATGCCCTAGGACCTCTTCACAAACTCCGACCTATACGAGCGAATACATATTTCCTCCCCACACCGAGTTACTAAAGTATTTTGTTTAAAACTAAATTAAACCGCTTCCCATTGCTGATTCTTGCTGCTGGGTAAAGCTGAATAAGAGAGAACAACGCATTCAGAGAGGATGAGATTCTATGACAACACCGAACATTGAAACCCTAGAGTTCAATCAACTAAATCGCCAACAAAACCTTCAACAATTACAAGATATCTTTTGGGATGTTATTATAATTGGAGGTGGAATTAATGGTGCAGGTGTGGCACTTGAAGCCGCATATCGCGGTTTAAGTGTAGCCATTCTTGATCAACATGATTTTGCATTCGGCACATCAAGTCGATCAACAAAATTAGCACATGGTGGTTTCCGATATATTGCCCAGAGAGAATTTCGCTTAGTACGTGAGGCAACCAAAGAACGAAATTGGTTACGAGACCAAGGATTGCCACACCTAACCCGGCCTACGCGATTTCTCTATCCCATTTTGAGCGAAGGAAAAATTGGCGATCGAGAATTGAAGAAAAGCTGGGGGTATTGGACCGTAAGATTTGGAGCTTTTCTTTATGATCTATTAAATGGTTTCAAAAGTTATAAACGCGGAAAGGGAATCAAAAAAGTCGAGAAAGTGAGAGAACTCGAACCGCTCTTAGAATCGTCACGATTGAACAGCGCAGTTATCTGGTATGACTCGAATATTGATGACGCACGATTAGTTATTGAGACCATAAAGGAAGCTCATTGGAAAGGCATGGTCCTTCCGCTAAACTACGTCCGTGTTGAGGGATTCACCCATGATAATAGGGGACAGATCACCGGTGTAGTAGCAGTTGATATGAACGGTTCGAGTTCGAATAAATTCATAATTAAAGGAAAAATAGTAATTAACACAACAGGCGTCTGGGCTGATGAGCTTCTTGCCCTAAACGGACAAAGAAGACCGAAAATCATCCGCCCTACCAAAGGCGTCCATATTATTTACCATCGTAAGGATTTTCCAATTAATGACACGTTTGCGATGAACTCTATTGATGACAGGAGATTTTTCTTTGCTATTCGTCGAAATGAATGGGTTCTGGTCGGAACAACGGATACGGATTTCTCAGGAGATCCAACGCAATGCTATTGCACGCGTGAAGACGCTGACTATTTACGGAATACAATTAAAGTCCTGTTTCCGGATGCTAAAATCGATGATTCACATATTCATGGAGCTTATGCAGGACTACGACCATTACTAGCTGAGATGGGAAAACATGAAAGTGATGTCTCACGAAAACACACGGTGTTGAGACATGAAGATGGACTCTACAGTCTTCTTGGAGGAAAATTGACTACTTTTCGGAAGATGGCCGAAGATTTGTTTCTGAATCATATTCGAAAAAGAAGAACCAGAGATGGGCTTCCAAAGTACTCAGGGAAGAAGAATCTTACAAAAATAACATACAACATTGCTATTTCAAAGGAAGAATGGCAGTCATTACCTGAAGTAGCTAATTCACCACTCAACCCCCATATTCTGCTCCATCTTTTTCAACAGTACGGGCGAGGCGGCATGACAATTTTGCGGACCATCAATCAACAACCCGAACTTGCTAAAAGATTAGTGAGTGATCCCACGTATCCAGTTGAGGTAGCTCCATGGATTGTCGGTGAAGTAGACTATGTTGTTCGTCATGAAGCACCGTTACATCTCGATGATGTTCTTTGTCGGCGCATGGAAGTGTGTTGGTTAGTTCGTCCTGAGTATCAAGGTCGAATTGCAACTCTTGCAGCCTCGTGTATGGGTGATATTTTGGGATGGAGGCAAAAAAGACAAAAGATTGAGGTTAACAATTATCTTGAATATGTTCGGAAAAATAGTTTCTTTTTAGAGGGAAAAATACCATTACCCTGAATCTCCTAATTTTAGGAAATTCCGATTTACGAATCCCACAACTTTTTGAGTCTATTACAAGGACCCTTAATAAGGAAATTATTGCAATGACCAAGCAAACCTGGATGCGAACTAGTAAGGTTTGGATAATTATCACAATAGTTCTATTCATTCTTGCATTTACCGCACATATCTGGATCCAACTAACTGGCGGATATAGTCCTGGATCCTATTTTGACATGATTCCCCACTTTCTATTTGGAGCTGCAATATGTGCATTCCTACTTAATTTCACCCTCAATCGAACTTGGAAAAAAACAATTCCAATCATTCCACCACTCCTTTTAGTGATACTCCCCGCTCTCCTCTATACACTTGCAGCAGCATTTGCTTGGGAAATCCTAGAAGAATTAATTTCAATATTATTACCTTGGCTTGGGATTTATTCGAATTTTTGGTGGAATGGCGTTCGCGATATTATCATGGGTTTTATCGGAGCGCTGGTCGCAGCAGGATTCTATCTTTGGCATTTTCCAGCGATAACACCAATAGGACCCACGGATAGGGGGAAAGACCAAACTACTTCTCCTGATTATATTCCTGGAAAACTGGCTATGAATTATTGCGACTCCTGCGGCGCTACATTTCCTATTGATGCAAACCACTGCCCCAATTGTGGTCACAAACGCTAATCCTGTTTTAGACTTAACGCAGCCAATGACCCAAACACAAAATATTCAAGCAATGAATAACTTGTACGTAGAGTGCGTTGATTAACATGGCAACAGCTGACGTGTATGAACAACTTCGCGAGCATCTGGACAATCTTCCAGTCGGCTATCCCAAAACGAAGTCAGGAGTCGAACTACGAATACTTCGACGACTATTCACCAAGGAAGAAGCGGAAATGGCAATGCACCTCACCTATTCCCCTGAAACTGTTGACACTATTGCCAAAAGAGCTAATCGACCTACAAAGGAGATTGAGCCCTTACTTGAACAGTTAGCTAACAAGGGTTTGATTTTTCGTTCACGTAAAGGTGGGGTCACACACTATAGGGCAGAATGGTTTGTCATTGGCATTTATGAACATCAAGTTAAAAATATGACCAAAGAATTAGCCGAGGATTTCGAACAATACATGGATGAGGCACTTCGTGACGAGCTCGTTGAAAATGCCCATCCTCACCAACTCCGCATTATCCCAATTAATGACAGTCTTTCTCCCTCTGTCAATGTATTACCTTACGAAGATGCGCGTGAAATCATTAAAAGACAAAGTAAAATCGCGGTAGCCCCATGTGTCTGCCGTGTTGAAAAAGACGCACTCGGCCAAGGATGTGACAAACCCAAAGAAAGCTGCATTATCTTCTCTACAGGAGCGTATTACTATATTGAAAATGGGTATGGCCGAGAAATAACCACAGATGAAGCTCTTGAAATCCTTGACAACGCTCAAGAAGAAGGACTTGTATGCAGTCCAAGCAATGATCAAAAGGGTTTTGTGATATGTAACTGCTGCGGTTGTTGTTGTGGTATTTTGACCAATCTGAAGAAGTTGCCAAAACCAAGTTTAATTCTTGCCTCTAACTATTATGCTGAAGTCGACATTGACAGCTGCACAGCTTGTGAAACATGCTTAGATCGATGTCAAATGGACGCAATTTCAATCGAGGGAGATGTGGCAAACATTGACTTGGATTATTGTATTGGATGTGGACTTTGTGTCACCACATGCTCACCAGAAGCCCTTTCATTAAAACAGAAAGATAAAAAGGACATTATTATACCCCCCGCAAACGCCTTTGAACTATATCGGGAAATTGGCGAAAACCGCCTTCAGCGCCGAATGAGGAAATCCTATTAGTGAAAAGTCGTCAGAACATAATTCTTATTTATCTAAGGACCATTTTTGCCAAACCATGTGCTTCATCAAACCACAACAAGAGAAACATAACCGGGTTGAGTCGTGTAATTCTGTTCTAAAGGGAGTACCATAAAGATCGAGTACATTATTGATTCAGTTGTTATCTTAGTTCATGTTCCCGATGCCTTAACCGCTGCTTATTGATAATGATGTATTGTCTTTGAGAAACTTTTGTAAATCCTATTTTTTCCGCTATTCGAATAGAGGGGTAGTTGTCATCACCAGCGCTCCAAACAGGTATGAGTTGCTTCTTTTGGAGTTGCTGTGCAACTAATGACACAGTTGCTGTTGCAAAGCCATAACTCCGCCATTTTTCATGGGTAAACACCCCAATATCCGCATATTGTCGTGTTATCCCAACAGTGTGTGTAATAGAAACGATATTTCCAGAAATAATCCCGCAAGCAACTATCCCATCTTTCAACAGTCCCTGAGGGGTTCCAAATCCTTGTCCTCTAAGTTCCTTTGGTGCTGAATTCAACAGCTCAAGATCAGCAGACTGCAGCAGCTTTACATGCTCATTTTCAAATTTCACAGCAGGTTTTGACAGAGTATAATACACATCGTTATAAAACCGAACAGAAGTATTCATTCTCTCTTCAATGAGTTGTGCAATAGCAGGCGCTACATCTGAATTTACATTTATACAATCCCATCCTTGTAGCAACTGCACCAAATTCCAAATCGCTTCGGGATCCGATCCAAAGGCTTGTGGTTCGGTTGGAAAGAAGTCAATCTGGACTATTGCAGCTTGAAACCTTTGAAAACTCCCAGCAACAAACGCTTTACAAAACTGGCGTCTCAGTGCATGAACAGCTAGAGTAGTTTCAGGTGATTCACCTAAAAGATCAGCAAGAACCTCCATCGTTTTGGAATCCAATCGCTGACTAGCTCCAAACCGTTTCATATCTGATTCAAATCCACAGCAGAACTAAAAAATCCTATATGAAATGTTATCTAATGTCTATCAGACCCTAAAAAAGAGAAAGGAGAAACTCTCCCCGTTAAGGAAGAGTTCCTTCATAATACCCTATTTACCCACTTCTTCCTCGCGGAGTACACGGCGAAGAACCTTACCCACAGCAGACGTGGGTAGCGAATCACGGAACTCAATAACTTGTGGACGTTTATATCCAGCCATTCGCTCCTTCGCCCATGCAATAATTTCTGCTTCGGTTGCTGTTTCACCTGGGGCAAGGACAAGATAGGCTTTCACTGTCTCATTTGTAGGATCATCTTCTCGAGGAATACCAATAACTGCGGCCATCTGAATCTTCGGGTGTTCGACTAAGACCTCTTCAATCTCAGCGGGATAGGCTTTGAAACCGCTAACATTAATCATGTCTTTTTTGCGGTCAGTAATAAGGAGGTAACCTTCCTTGTCAAAGTGTCCAATGTCACCGGTAAGAAAGAAGCGAGCTCCATCAATAGTCCGCATGACTTCTTTTGTTTCAGCAGGTTTTTCCCAGTAGCCTTTCATGACCTGTGGTCCAGAGATAGCAACTTCGCCATCGTCACCAGTTTTCATTTCCTTTTTTCCAGTTTCAAGATCAAGGATTTTGATGATCGTGTCTGGCATTGGGAACCCGACGGATCCGAATTTACGCGTTTCCTTATTAGTTGGATCAGCACTTGCGAGCGGCGAAGTTTCAGTGAGTCCATAACCTTCAAATAGAACAGCACCTGAAGCGGCTTCAAAGGCTTGGGCTGTAGCAGGTGGAAGTGGGGCAGCGCCTGAACCACATGCCTTGAGGCTGCTAAGATCATATTTGGAGATGTTTGGGTGATATGCCATTCCGGCATACAGGGAGGGTACAGCGTGTAGAAGAGTACCTTTGTGATCTTGGGTTTCTTTTAGAAGGTCAGAGAGTGGAGGTTTTCCTGCCCGTGGGTCTGGAATGCAAACGCATGCACTTCGATGATAGACAGCAGCAAGCATCGTAAGCGTGAGCCCGTAGCTGTGATACCAGGGGAGGGCCCCAATATAGACTTCTTCTCCACAATCAAGAGGTTGGGGTGCTCCACCGCCCTTGGGTTCAAGCCAGATCCATTCATTATATTGGAGGATATTCGAATACAGGTTATAATGAGTGAGCATTGCTCCTTTCGGAACCCCAGTTGTCCCACCAGTATAGAGGATTAATGCTAAGTCTTCTTTGGGTTTGATTGAAACCTTTGGTGGTGTTGGTTCAAAGTTGGCCATGATATCACGATAGAAAGTAGTAATACCTTCTTCGTAGAATTTGCTTTTCGGGATTTTCCCCAAAAGTCCTCCAAGGATGGCTTTGACTTTAGGTAAGAAGGGTTTGATACTGCAGACGATAACGTGTTTACACTCTGTGCCTTTGATTGCCTCGTAGGTAATTGGAACGAATGAGGGATGGTCTAAGACGAAGATAAATTTTGAACCCGAGTCTTTGAGTTGATACTGTAACTCTGGAGTTTTATACTGAGGATTACATGTGACAGCTGTTGCACCTGCCTTAAGGATACCGAAAAAGACAGGCGGAAAATGGGGAACATTGGGCATGAAAATGGCGACACGATCCCCCTTTTTGATGCCTTTACTGTGGAGGAAATTCGCGATACGGTGGGCACTTTCAAGAACCTGTGCAAATGATTGAGAGACACCGGAATAGATGGTATAGGGTCTGTCACCGCTTTTTTGAACGGCTTCATCGAGGATTTCATAGAGGGGTTTTACGGGGTATTTGACGGTTTTCCTAGCCTCTTTAGGCCAGTTGTGCTTGTGCCAAAGCATTTCTTTCATTTGTTGTCCTACACTCCTTTGGAGTCGGTTTTCATTTGAATGAACGTAGTATCGGTTATTGGTGTCATACTGGTTGATTTACCTTTTGGGTGTAATAGAAAATTGAGAAAGGTTAGAAGAACCTGGGTTTTTTTCTATAATTTTCGACTTCCCTCTCGTATCGCAAGAGCGTTCATCTTGTGTTTGTGCTTCTGGATGAAATTGCGGACCATCTCAGGTTCATGAGAACTTAGTTGCCGCAGTACCCACCCCACAGCCTTTGCGACAAAAAATTCTGAGTCTGTAAGATGTGGTTTAACTGCTTCTAAAATCCATGGGCCATATTCTTTCTGATATTGGCCTCGCATACATAATTCCAAATAGGGAACCAGGGCCATTCGTCTTCGCCAAAAATTATCACTTCGTCCCCATCTTTTTAGCCTCTTGCGAAACTGTGGATCGGCTATGAGGAGTTTACCAATCACCCACGCAAGCGGATCTGTAAGCGCCCATGTATCTATTTCATTTATCCAGTTATCCGTAAGTGACCAGATGATTTCTTCTGGCATCCCCCGTTTTTGAAACTGAAGGATTATTTCAGCTGCAGCTCGTCGAATATCAAATACCGATGGGATCCAAAGGTTGGTTAGGAATAAATCAAAATCTGCTGGTTTAACATTTGTCGAGTGCTTTTTGGCAATGCTTCGAATCGTTGGTAAAGGGATTCCTAAAAAGTCAAGGTTCGAGGTTTTCATATAATTTTTGACATGATTTGCTCGTTCGAAATCTTGGTGTTTCTCTAACTCCGTTATTAGTGATTGAACCTGATCATTAACCATAGCTTAACCCGGCTCTGGTTAGTTCAGTAATGATTTAAATCTGCTCAAAAAAAATGAATTAACAAACTATGAGGTTCTCTTATGACCAAGGTTTTAGTTGCCTATGA
>CAYFXY010000002.1:0-1486 GCA_964347205.1 uncultured archaeon | reverse complement strand
TACAAAGTATGGAAATACACAGCAGGTTGCTGAATTGATTATGGAAGGATTGGTTGAAGCTGGTACTGATGCTTCCATGGAGAACATGAAGCAGGTCAATTTTAAGGAAATAGAACAGTTCGATGTTATTTTAATGGGATCGCCCAATCACATTGGTCGCCCCACTCGTACTTTTAAAAAATTTGTAGATAAACTTCGCAAATTGGATTTAAAAGAAAAAGTTCTCATTGCCTTTGACACCTACCTCGGTGCAAAAGACGAAAATGATGTCATGCACCCAGGAGGCCCTGAGTTTCAAAAAGCCATGACAAGGATGGAAGAACACATACAGGAGAAACTGCCCCATCTTAGGGTGATAAGACCCGGACTATCGATTGCCGTTGGGGGAGTAAAAGGTCCAATTATTGATGCGGATATTCCAAAATGTAAAGAGTTTGGAAAAAAGGTAGCAGCACAACTCTGAGAGAAAAAAAGAAAAAGCTAGATCTGAGTAAAAACTCAGACCTCAACTTTCAACCCGAGTTCACGGACTAGTTCCTTATAGCGGTTACGGACGGTAACTTCTGTAACTCGGCTAATTTCTGCAATTTCGCGTTGTGTTCGGCGTTCGCCTTCTTGAATAGAGGCAATGTAAAGACTCGCAGCTGCAAGACCAGTGGGATCTTTTCCAGCTGTAATGCCTTTGGAACGTGCTTGATCCACAATTTCGGCAGCCGTGTGTTGGACATCACCACTAAGTTCTAAAGCTTGCGCAAACCGCGGGATGAAGTCCGTTGGGGAGGCAATTGGGATTCGAACTTCGAGTTCGCGAAGGAGTAGTCGATAACATCGACCAAGTTCTTTTCGGCTTATACGACTGTGGTGTGCAATTTCATCGAGTGTTCGCGGGACCTGGCGGAGCCGGCATGCCGCATAGACACATGAAGCAATCATAGCTTCGATACTACGCCCCCGAATTAGGTGATGTTCAATTGCGCGACGATAAAGAATTGCAGCAGCTTCTTTCACTGGGCGAGGGACACCCAGCTGACTAGTAAGTCGATCGAGTTCACTCATCGCATAGGCTAGGTTCCGATCAATGCTCGAATGAACGCGTGTACGTATTTGCCATTTCCGAAGCCGATAAATTTGAGCACGACGACTAGGAGCAAGTTTCTTCCCATAGGCGTCTCGATTACGCCAATCAATCATTGTGCTGAGTCCTTTATCGTGTACAGTATATGTCATGGGACTTCCCACTCGGGTTCGTTTATCACGTTCTTCCGAGGTAAAAGCCCGCCATTCAGGTCCTTGATCAACAATATGGGCATCGAGTACAAGTCCGCAGTTTCGGCAGATAATTTCCCCGCGAGTTGTATCGCGAATGACTTCTTGCCCGCTGCAATCCGGGCAGCGAGTTACATGATGAGCTGCCTCAGGCGGAGTAACTCGGAGCTTATCTTCAACAAAAGGCGCTTCTTCAACCATTACTCTTTCGACCTTCTTT
>CAYFXY010000001.1:71235-87306 GCA_964347205.1 uncultured archaeon | reverse complement strand
TATTCCCCGACGCGGCACCACTTACATTTGGATTTAAAAACGAAGTTAATAATTTACCAGTCTTTAACCATTTGAGCAATTATTTTCTTTAGAGATTTGGAACTGAAATCAGTTTGAAAGAGTTTGAACTTCTCTTTGGATTTCTTTAACATTGCTCTACATCTTTGTGTGAACATTTGCCAGTAATCAGATTGGGCGAAGATACCAATTAATTGATCATATTGTTTATTCCGAATCAGATACGATTGCACTTGTTCAATTAGGAAAATTGGTTTTTCTGTGAAAAATGTTTGAGGAGTTACATGTTGGGACAAAGGGTAGAACGAAGTTAATTCTAATGGGATTAAACCCAGAAAGGGAGAAAGAAAAATTGTATCAAAACGTCGAAAAAGTTCGGGAAAAGAATTACCGAATTGATGACAAAATCGTTCATATTCGGTGGCAGAGTGATATGGGCTTTTTTGTGGAACAGAGAATACCAATAGCTTATCACGCTTTGGTTCAGGAGGAATATATGTTTCCATTCGAGCTTTATGTCGCACAATTTCAGGTTGGAGAGAAGACCATTGACTAGTAATGTAGACTGCTCTTTTTTTAGAAATAGGGGAAAATTGTTCGAAAAACGTTTGAACGGTTTTCAGCCTTGAAAAAGCGTCAACTATAGCTGGATGGCTACTTAGCCTACTTTCAACAAGTCGCCAAAGACGCCCTTCCTTAATTGCTTGTTTTATTCGTCGAATCTCTAATTGACAGATTCTTAAATTGTGTTCAGCGATAACCCGAATTCGTTCATTTTTCTCAAGTTTTTTTATTTCTGAAATGGAGAATTCAGAGCAAGTTGGACAATTACAAAATCCATCATGAAGCTCTTCTAAACGATATGTACCCTCTGATGAAAGAAAGCGATTGTGTTTAGCAAATAATGCATATGCTGCAGAATCAAACAAGTCACATCCCATTGCAACTATAAGCGGGAAAATAAGTGGATGACCGGCCCCAAATAGGTGAACTGGTTTATTTAGCGGGACATGTTTTTTTGCAGCCATAATGAGGTCTACTAGCTTATCGAATTTGTATTGCTCCATTAATTGTGTGGGGCTTCCGATGGCAACAATTTGAAAATCTAGTTTACTTATTTCTTGAGCAGAGTACGTGACTAGATCAGGATATGTGCCTCCCTGAATGGGCCCAACCCAAAGAATGTCATCCTTCGTACGGTGTGCCATTGATTCCCGAGCACGTCGAAGGGTTGCTTCGACTGTATATTTTGCTTCATTGTAGGTTGCATGACCCCCAGTTGGAATATCTAAGATTACTGCCATATCAGATTCAATTCGTTCTTGAAATTCAATAATCTGAGAAGGAGAAATTTCTACGTCCCCATAGATGAGTAACTGGTAGGCTCCCGAATCAGTCATAATCGACCCAGGAAAATCAAGAATGTCATGAATTGTACCTTTAATTTCAGCTTTGGAGAGTAAGTACGCATTTGTAATGATTAACTTGTAATCAAAATCGCTGTACATTCTTCGCGGGGGAATTAACTCTCTTATCGGGTGGACTACGGGAATGAATGCTGGTGTTTCGACTATACCACTCTTTGTTCGGAACTTTGCAATCCGAGCAAGTAAATCCTTATGAGTGATTTCAATCATCGCGAATGCGACTTGTTAGGATGAAGCTTCCTTTGCTTTTGCTTCCTGCTCTTCGACAAACCGCGTGTAAACTTTTCTAACTCTGTCCGCGAGAGGCCCTGTTCCTTCTACTCCTTGTTCAGTTAATCGAACCTTGTTTAATACAACAATAACACGAGCGTCTTCGAGAAACCTAACTTCACCAGGAGGAAACAAAGCTTCAAGTTGTTCAGCTAATCCTTTCAAATCAAAGGGATCCTCGGTTTTAACGAGTTCTAGTATTGTTTGACCCGTTATCACGATTTTGTGAAATAAGTTCCCCTTCTTATCATTAGCATCACTTAAAACGACGCTTAGAGTTGCAGGATCATACCCGCGCATTTTTCCAGAGTAAGCTTTTCCAGTGTTGGTCTTAACGACAACTGTGGCTCCTATTAATGAGGCAAGTTCTTTGAAAAATTGTCGAGCCCCTGTACTTTGTGACATTATATAACCTCCAGAGATACTGCGTGGAGTAGTGATTATCCATCCGTTTTTATATGTTGTTAACCCACATTCTGGGATATTGTTACTAGATCGGTGATATGTTTGGTTTCAGGTACTGGAATTATTGAAAAACGTGAAACATCTCAACCTCAAATCATCCAGTATTTTATCAAGGTTGGAAAGCGATTTCAAGTTAATTTTGAATTACCAGCTACAATAAGTGCCCTAGAAGGCGGTCAGAAAGTAACCATTACATTATCAACTAGCAGACCCAAAAAAACACGATCCCTTCTAATACTACGGGGCGAAGTTTATCAAATTGAAAAAACCAAGACGGGCACTAGCTACTTCATTTTCTTTTCAGGTCTAGAAGGAAGTATTACATCCAAAAAAACCCTTTCAGGAATAAGGGCAAAGAAACCAATCTATCTCACAATTTCAACATGAAAACATTGCTTCACTGCCCACAGCGACAGTATCTAAAGCATCCTTTTCATGTCGTATTGAATAGTTTCATTGTAGGGTCTCTCCACACAAATTCACCGCTATAGCGAACACTAACAGTTGCTGATTCGAATTTAGTCGCCGTTTGAACGAACTGTTCCGTGCCAAAAGTCTGGTTAAGAACAGTGTCACTTGGGTGGAATAGAGCCACCCAAAGTGATGAGCAGATGGAGGACCAACACTGTACTGAATGCTTAGGACACATCATAATCACAAATGGCGAATACGTCTGTAGCGCCTGTGGTTTAGTTCTAGCACGACAAGTAGTAAGTTCACCTTACCAGATGTATAAGGAGGATAGCAGTTCTTCCTCGCATTCAAAAGCATACGTTGCGCTGGGAAAAAAATCTATCATGGTGGGAGGATTAGGAAGCTTCATTGATTACCAAGCCAGCCGCTATTTCTATGACAGAGGTGGTAGGCCATTAAATCCACAAAACCAACGTTTGTTTAGAAGATTGAAATTTGATTATAATCTTCGACTTCGTATCGCGAAGCGTGAGACAACATACCGTGCGCTGAGGTCTCTGAGTCGTGTAGCCGATTTTCTTTCTCTGCAGGATAGCGTCAAAGATAGAGCAGCCTATTACTATCAAAAGATGGACAAGAAACTTGACAATGCCGATATCACAAGTCATCTCACACTTGTGGCCTATGGATTAATGCTCGCAGTTCGCGAATCCAAAGAAAACGCCCCAATAACCCTTCAAGAAATTGCGGATGCTTTTCAGAAACTAGGCCATCGAGTAACCAGCCGTTCAATTATTCGACAAGCACTTTCAGTAAAGAAGAAGCTTTCTCTTGCTCCCACAAAGAGGAAAAGTGAGGATTACCTCCAACGAATTGTTTCCCACACCATTAATCACCCTACAATACGTCTGAGGCTGCGGCGTAAAGGTCTTTCAATTCAGGAATATCAGGCCCAATTAGTGAAATACGCCAACCAGTTATTTAGCAGAATCAGCATTTCTGAGCGCGGTGGAAGGAATCCGTTCATCTTTGCAGTCGCTGTTGTCTACAGTTCTGATCTCCTAATTGCAAAGATGGCTAAACGACGACCGATTCTTACTCAACGATTAATCTCAAAGGCAACAAACGCGGCGGAATACAGCGTACGAGATCACTATGCCAAGTTGCTAAAAAGGCACATTCTCAAAATGCTACCCCATCACTAGTTGGGTTAAATGTAGAGCAATTACAACAAGCGTAAAAATTGAAAAAAGAAAAACTGAACGAAAAATGGTTGTGCCAGCTGTCAATGCGATAATAAGGATAAAGGGCATTGAGGTGATTATTGTTCCAGATATTAATGCAAGACTGATAAAGTCATTCGTGATTGATTGGGCAAGCAGAAGGAGAAACCAGCAGCAGAGAACCAGTTTGAGAATCAATAAGAGAACCAATTAATCACATCCTAAAGACGTTGGAATGTAATTTGAATTGTTATTTCGGTCACATTGATTGACAGTAGATGATTACCACTTTGAGTGGGACCATCAAGTTGAATCGGACACCGATAAGTGCGTGTGATTATGTGCCAAGTTTCGAGATGGATTTTAAAAACAAGTTGGTTATGTACAGCGTCTATTGAAACGTTCTCAGGGACCATAATTTGGCGTGTTATTTTGGTTCGACTTTGATCTGCAAGAAGTATTGATTCATCTAGATCTTGTATAAAGTATTGAAAAGTAATTGATTGATCAGAGTCTGAAATAATTTGCACAGATGAGAATAGTAAAGGAACTCCTATAACAACAAGAAGCGTTAAGTTAAGCCCGATTATAACAATTTTTTCTAAGCTCTGATTCAATTTATTATCACTAAACAATCAACAAAAAGAGATTTAAAGTCCAATTCGGACCCTCTTTTTTTCTTGCTTTAAATAGGAATCTCTAAATGAATTCAGGGTACATATGGTTTGTCCAATTAAATTCATTGAAGAAAGAAACAATTCAAAGGTTTTGGCATTCAGCTGTGACCTTTGTACATTCCAAGAACCCAAGAAAGGTGATATCGCAGCAAGCCCACATTGTCGCCAGCAATTCTTCCAAGTAATCTCCTTTATCGATTCTAACTATCCTTGCAAATTTTATACAAATAATCAAATAATTTCCTTAACCGCAGAATCCATGAAGATTCTTAAAGAGTACATCCGTGTTTTAACAAAGTTTGAGCCCAGCGTTCAAAATATATTCCGTAAATATCCTGACATAAGACAGAAATTCTACTCAAATCCCTATGAAGCATACAAACTCCTGCAAACTGCCTCCAAATCGAAAAAACACCGATCAATAGAGAAATTTATCTCTGCTTTATCTCAAACTCCCCTCATTTCCCAAGCAAAAGTTCAACTAGAGGAACCAGAGACATCAAATCCCAGTAACATCTATGAAAGAACCTTAAAGATACGGAAACTAACAGTTACCCACCCAAGGGACCCTGAAGACCCTTATCAACTTCTTAATTCATATGACGTAGGTCCGTTTAACATTCAGATTTCTGAAAATTCTCGTTATTCTCTTGAAAATTACTACCAAGCGTTTGTTTCTCTAGACGAAACACTAGCACCACAAATGGCTCAACATCTCTTTTCAAAACAATATTGTCTTTCTTCAAAAGACAGTAGGCTTCAGACATTAGATGAACTCTTAACTCAAAAAATCACTGACTTCCAGCATTATCTAGTCACCCATTTTAGTGAATTAACAAAAAGTGAACAAACGAAATTTGCAGTTTATGCTACTGCTCAATCTCTCAACTTAACAAAGACCATGCCACTACTCCTTGATGATGAAGTGCAAGAAATCTACCTAGATAAACCTGGATGCGCCTACTATCTGGATCATGCAAAATGGGGTCGGTGTAAATCGAATCTTGTACCATCCCCTTCAGAATTATCACACCTAATTACTCGACTCCGTCTAGAAAGCCGAAGACCCTTAGATGAAAGAAACCCGTCTTTGAAAACAGAACTCAAGACCCATTTATTTCATGTTCGTGCTGCTATTGATATCCCTCCTTTAGCCTACGAAGGTCCACATCTGAATATCCGAAAAATCCGAATGCGAACTCTGACCTTACCTGAACTCATTCATAACAGAACTATTTCACTATCTGCGGCCGCATTTCTAATTCTATGCATGACCATGCGAATTAATATCACAATAAATGGCGAACCATCCACTGGAAAAACCACCTTAGCAAACGCGATTAATCTTTTAGCACCTCCCAGTTGGCGACGGATTGCAATAGAGGATGCCCTCGAAAGCGTTACAGTTGATGAAGGTGGAAGACACAAAGTAACTTTTCGAGTCGATCCTTTCGATTCAATTGAAAAAAGCCAATCAACAAAATCGAACGAAATAATAAGATTACTCCACCGATCTCCAGATTGGGTCTTTTTGGGAGAAATTCAAACAGCAGAACATAGTGCAGCAATGTTTCATGCAATAAGTGCTGGTATCCGAGGAATTCAAACCTGTCATGCTAATTCCAATAATGAGCTTCTATTGCGATGGAAGGTTCATCATAACATACCAGAAGTTTGTTTTCAAAGTCTCGGATTACTAATTCATATGGTAAGGGAAGTGATTAATGGGCAAATCAGACGTAAAGTAGCACAAATAAGTGAAGGCAAAACCGATACGGGCAATTTCTCTTTAAAGCCCTTATTTGAATGGAACAAGTCCTCGGGTCAACTTGAACAAAGAGTTTCTGATTTGTTTTCGTCCTTAATATTGCGAACCTGTAAATTCCAGCAAGTCACCAAAAAAGACATCAAACTGCGATTCAAACTCTACAAAGAAACCTTAACCTTACTTGTGAAAAACAAAATTTATGATCCCGATGTAATTGTATCAGCCTTTGACACCGCTCACGCGAAAACCCCATCAATCAAATCTGAATTTTGCGAAACCTCTGATCGGAAGGAGGCAAAGGGGGGTGAACGTATTAAATTATGTGAGTTGTCTAGCTAAAATTGGGGAACGTATTCCTGTAATAGGTCGAATTACTAAACGCCTAATTACTCCTGAATTTGTTGAAGCAACACAATTTCTGTATCAGAACACCTTAACTCCCATAAATTTACTTGGAGGTATTGTGATTGCAGGTGTTACTGTTTTTTGTGTAAGTACATTTCTTCTAAGTCTTTTACTGAACATTTTGAGTGCTATTGTTTTAGGAACAACAATTGCCTTGATGAGTGGGTTGATACTTTTCAACAGTGTTGTATCCAAATATAATCGTCAATTAATGCTGATTGAAAAGTCAACTCCCTATGTTCTTGAGGAATTGGCGACGATTTTCCTTTCAACAGGTTCCGTGTTTGACGCAATTCAGTATGTATCAAGGGGTGACTATGGCGGGATTTCAATAGCATTCACTAAAATGCTTACACCACTAAATCATGGTTCGCCTCCTGAACAACTTTTACAGAAATTTGCACGCAATCAACCTTCAATGACCTTACGTAGGGGATTACTCACCTTTATTCAAACAATTGAATCCTCAACTACAAATCTAGATGCAGTGATCTTAGATGCACACGAAAATATTCAACGAAAATATGAGAGGTTAACTCTACAATGGGAAAGTCGTATGATGGTGCTAGCCGGTTTACTTGTATTTCTGCCAATAATCTTCATTTTAGGCGCTGCAATTAGAGGATTAGCCGATCATCCGTTGATTCTTCTTTTACCGATTTTCCAATTTGGTCTTTCAAAGATAATGCTTAGAACACTACTACCGAATGAATTGATTTTACTAGGAGAGTGAAGAAGTAATTGAATCAAGAGCCCGAATTTGACCAATTCATTGACTTCATTGCCCATCTCTCAGCTGAACTTGCTTCGGGGACGAGCCCTGAATACGCATTAGTGAGAACTTCCAGCTATTTTGGAAAAACCACACCTAAGCCGATTGTTGGAATAATTGATGATATAGTCAATGGAGCAAAATCCTTTCATGTCGCTTGGAAGGATTTAGTTAACACATACAATCAAAACCGAAACTCTCGTGTACTTGACCTACTTGGCCGTTTCATCGAAAAGGGATCAGCAATCGGCGGAGAACGAATGCTCCAAGTTATAAAACAGATCCGAACAAATAATACAATGACAAAAAATCGGAGAAACTTAATCAGCGGTCAAAGAGTAAAAGTTGTAGCACTTTCTATAGTTTCCTCAATTGTAATCGGTATGATCGCAGCTTTAGCACCTCTGCTCACCCTAGCGTTTTATCAGGGAATTTGGACAGAATCACTCACTACGTTTTCTCTTTCACTTTCGATACAAATTCTCATCGCAGCGTTATTAACAGTCATCGTTACCGGATATCGATTAACTCAAACAGTCACCGGTTCTCCTAGAACAATAATATTTTCCATAATTGCCTTTGGAAGTACTTACATCTTAGCCAATCATCTTCTTTTAACTCTCTTGTAATTGTGGGGCTTAAATACAAATCAACAAAGTACTTATCGGGGCAACCACATGAGTATTTTAAGTGTGATAAGAGATTTTCTTCGTAATAAACAAGGTTCACCACTTGTCGAACAAGGACTTCTTTTAGGATTAGCGATTCTTACAATTACTATTCTGATAACTGTAATTCTCGATATTATGGGGTGGTCTCAAGGGCTTTTTCAAGGAATTATTATCCAGCTAGACCAACTTAGACAGGGCTTTCTAAATTGGATTGGAGGATAAAATTCTCACATTCAACAGCAAAAGAGACTATGAGCTGGCACCTGAAGTTGACTCAACTTTTTTCAAACCTAATCCACGTAAAGGTTCATCAGTTACAATACCTGAACTAATTAATGAGATTGTGGGTTCTGATTCTTGTTTTATGCTCCCAATATCTTCGATCGTAATTTCTGATTTACCCGTTGTCAGGTCCATTGGCTTAAGTTGCGGAGAACCGCGAGAAGTGATTTCTTCTGCTTGCACTAAATCACTTGCAGGAGAATCTAGGCGATACAATTGGAGAGCATTCCAATCGACATCATCAAAGATTTCAACGTTTCCACGAAAGCCTGGTAGGACAGCAGAATTCCCCTCTAAGCCTGTTACTATTAAGAGAACACGAACATAACCAGCGAAGTCTGGGATAACACGTGCACCCCAGATGATTCTAGCATCATGTCGCATCTGGCGAGTTACGACATCAGCAACCCGAGTGGCCTCTTCAAGACTAAGATCTGGACCACCAATAACATGAATCAACGCTCCAGTTGCACCTTTCACACTCAAGTCACCAAGTAATGGCGAATGAAGTGAATTTTTCACAGCTTCTGATATTCGATCAAAGTCTTTGTTTTCAGATTGCCCAGCCTCACCTAAACCGACTAATGCTACTCCTCCACCAGCAAGAACACTTCGGACATCTGCAAAATCCAAGTTAATTAAACTGGGTAAGCTAATGGTCTCAGTCACACCTTTTACCATACTCGCCAAAATCTCATCTGCAACACTAAATGCCTCATCAATTGGTAGATCACGAGCGATTTCAAGGAGTTTATTGTTATCAATAACGATTACCGTATCTGCATATCTTCGTAACCGTTGTAGACCACGGTGAGCCTTATCGATTCTTGCTCCTTCAATAGTAAACGGTGTAGTTACAGTACATACAACAATTGCTCCACTTTGCTTAGCGATTTCAGCGATAACAGGAGCTGCACCGGTTCCAGTTCCGCCTCCTAATCCCGCTGCAATAAATAATAAATCAACACCGCGTAAGAGGTTTGATAAATCCTGACGCGATTCTTCAGCAGCAGCGGTTCCTAGTTCGGGAAAGCCTCCAGTTCCTAACCCTCTCGTAATTGTCTTTCCAATAAGCATTTTCTTGTGTGCTCGAACATGGTCAAGATGTTGTTGGTCGGTATTAACAGCGATACATTCGGCGCCTTGTATTCCAATCTGAACAAGACGATTTATTGTATTATTACCACCACCACCAATACCTGCAACCATTATCCTAGCTCCAGGTTTGGTATATCGGGGAGTTATATTGGTACGGCGTTCAGTTGCATCACGTACTAGTTTTGACAAACCGCTATTCATCAAAAATTCACCTATCCTTTGCCTTAGGTATATTATGTACCCAAAGTTCTCTCTTCAAAAGATCTCTAACTGCAATTCGAATTGCTTCACTCCGATTAGGATAAAGCTTCTCGAGGATCAGGCGTTCAATTCCAGTTACATAAGCTTCAGGAAGATTCACTGTGATAAGCTTCATATTAATCAGAAGCAATCCTAGATATTATCAGGAAAAGGTTCTAGTATTATCGGGGTATTACCAACTGCACAAAATGGAAATTACAAAAACAGAAGAAAAGTCAGTCAAGCATTATTTGCGCCGCAAACCCAAAAAGGCGATTAGAATTCCAGTATTACCCGAAATAGAAGCCTAATGAATGGAGAAGAACGGAAATAGAACCAGCAGAATGGTGTTAAAATCTAAGGCATTCCAAGTTTGACATTTCGTTGAAGATTGGCGCCAAAAGAGTTGAGAAAATTTAAAAAGTGAGAAGAAGACGAGATGGGTAGCTCTCTTTGCGGGGGTACCCGAGCATGGTCTAAGGAACCAATAAAATTTGTTCCGATCAAAGGGGCAGGACTGAGGCTCCTGTGGTGTAGACCTTCGTGGGTTCGAATCCCACCCCCCGCACCACCTCATTTTGTCAAGTTTTGTTGGTTTTTATAGACTAAACTGTTCCAACTTGTGGAGCCTATAGATAATGGCAAACAGAATGATAGACCAGTTTAATCTACATCTTCAAAACATCAAAACGGTTCCTGGTGTAGAAAATTCCGTTCTTGTTCAAAGAGACGGGTACCCAATTTCAAGTAGTGGAGTGTGGCTCTCGGAACACGAAATTTTCGGTTTATCATCATCTGCTGCAGCCATATTATCAGTAGCTCAACGACTTCATGATGACTTATCTTATGTATTAATCGAAGGTGAGAGGAGTAAATTCTTATTAGCTACACTTCCCCGGGCAGCGAATTATTTCATCACGGTCACCACTCAAAGTCAGAGTAATTTGGGAGCACTTTTACTCCAATTAGAGCGAACAATTTCACACCTTGATAAAGCACTTTGGAATGAACAGTTCATTCCTCCTTTACGGACTTTTAAAAAAAATGAACGAACTCAAATTTATAATTCATTTAATGTACGAGAGGGTTCTCAACGAACATGGGCAACAGGCACACTAAATCTAGCCATCACAGAAACCGCGGCTCAACAAATTACGGCAATTGTCTCTGATTTCCTTCAAGCACTACCTTCAGCCGAAACAGGAGAAGTCTGTTTGGAAGGAGGATATTTGATTCCTACCCAACGTTATAATGAAGGTAAGCGCATCCGGAATTCGACACTCACCTATACACTCTTTGATACTTCTCAAAAAGTCGCTCAATTGGTAAAACGAACGAAGATACTGCAAGTTTTATGCGATTGTGTTACTCAACAACATTTTATTTATCGACTCGCAGGAGGCCTCTTTAGTACATTAATCAGGAAAGACTCGACTCGGTTGGGTTTACTACGGTTAATAATTCCGAATTTTATCGCAGAAATAGAGTCAGTATTAGAAAAGGCACCAATAACACAGAAACCTTCTCTGGATTTGGACGGGTTCTTGGAGGCTTTAGCTCGATGAACACATTTCTCGATCAGGGATTGTACACCTTAGGACGAAAGCAACTTGCTATCGTTTTACGGTCAGTACTCGATCGGCTTCCAATAATTATCTACAGCGATTCGTTTGAATCGGTAGATTCGATAGCTGAGTCTCTTGTAAAATTTGTGCCTCACCGCCGAGAGGTGGTATTTGGATCAGACTTTGTTTCTTATTCGGACCATGAAAAAATGAAGAATCATGAAAAAGGAGACTATAATGGAGAACGATTAATTTACCGTGCCCCTTCAACAGCAGCTCAATTAGTATCAGAGCAGATATTAGATTTCAAAGGATGGATCATTTCAACAGATCAAAAAGCTCTTCCTGAAATCCAACACGCTCTTAAACAAGCTTCGACATCACCAGTAATTCTACAATTTAAAGATGGCATTCTTAAGTTAGAGTCAAATGGCAATCCAAAGAAAAAGCCTGATACTAGTTTTGAATCTAAATTATTAGAAAAAGTGACATCTGAAACCGGAACAAGAATGGAAAGAATAACACGAATCTTGCGCAGAGCAGCTCACGGAAAAGTAAGCGAGCGACTTGAAAAAAGTCTAATCGATTTAAAGAATGAGGAAGATCGTGTTCGACAAAGCCTTTTTCGCGAACACATTCAAACCTTTGTCGAAGCAGCCTGGAGAGTTATGGTGATATTGATGCGGCTTCGGTTACTACAAGATGTTGGAGTCAAATCAGTAATTTCTGATAAAATGCTACGACAGGCAATTGACTACAAGGGTGCTTCCATAGATCGGCTCATGGATTTCATAAAAGCTGAATGGGGAGAAGAGTTTCAGAATTCTGTAGAAGAAGGAACAGGACAAACAGTAGGGGATAGATTAGAAGGCTTTTGGACTATCTGAATTGGTGGGAGATAGTAACTCATGTTAATTGATTGGAGCCAGCGAATTATTCAAACAAAGATAGTCTACTATGGCCCTGCGATGAGTGGAAAGACAGCTAGTATACGGGCTCTTTTTCATCGGCTCAATATTTTAACACGCCTTGAATCGATTGAAACTACATCCGGACGAACTCTCTTCTTTGATTATGGACCTATTGAAATATCACACGGCGATTGGATTTTACAAATCCATATTTGGTCAGCAACCGGACAGGATTATTATGCAGAAACCCGTTCGACAGTCCTTGCAGGAACTGATGGAATTGTTTTTGTTGCAGATTCTAATCCTGATTTAATTCAAGAGAATCAACGTAGCTGGGATGAATTAAAGGGCTTTTTTGGAACAAAAATTTCTGCTAATATTCCGGTTGTTTTTGCATTGAATAAACGAGACCTTTGGCCAGCGATAAGTCGATTCGATTTTATTAATGAACTTGGATTAAACGGTTCTTCTCAGATTTTCGAAACAATAGCGATCCAAGGCACCTTTTCTTTAGAAATCATTCAAGAAATGCTACGAAGGATATTGCTTGGATCAAATCTGGCACAACCTAAAAAGATAGAAACCTAGATTGGTATTCTGGATTATCCATCAAAGGAGAATTTGAGAATGCTTGCTTCAGTACTAGAAGATACATTCGTGACTCTTCTCCGATTAGCAGTTACTGATTTACCCCAAGATGTTACAAAGGGTCTTGAGAGAGCACTAAAAAGGGAAAGGAATGCTACTGCAAAAAGCCAACTGGAAGCGATTTTGACCAATATTACTCTTGCACGAAAACAGTCCATCCCGATGTGCCAAGATACAGGGATACAGATATTCTATTTAACCGTTGGATCAAAATTCCCTTTTCTTGAAGAACTTCCCCAAATATTGGAGAAAGCTGTTCGAAGAGGAACTCAAGAAATCCCATTAAGACCCAATACCGTCAATCCCGTTCTTCACCAGAATCCCGGTGATAATACAGGACTGTATATTCCTTGGATTAATTGGAAGATTGTACATGGAACTGATTTGCATATTACCGCGTTTCCGAAAGGTGGTGGTTCTGAAAACGTATGCCAGCTTGGTATGCTCACACCGGGTCAAGGATTGAAGGGCATGAAACAATTTGTCATTGATGCAGTAATCGATGCAGGGGCTAAACCATGTCCACCGACGATTCTGGGTATTGGTATTGGAGGAGGAGCAGATATTTGCTTAAAGCTCGCTAAAGAACAACTACTTAGACCTGTAGGTCAACGTCATCAAAACCCTGAAATCGCTAAGTTGGAGGAGGAGCTCATTGAAGCGATTAATAATATCGGAATTGGTCCAATGGGTTTGGGAGGGAATACAACAGTAATAGATGTGCATATTGAGGTAGCAATGCGACATCCTGCATCGTTTCCGGTTGGTCTAGCTGTACAATGCTGGGCAGCACGCCGCGCCTCAGCAAGAATCACAAAAGATGGGAAAGTCGAATTTCTCTCACACGAGGTTGAATAAAATGGGAGAATATGAATTAACCACACCGATTTCTGAAGAAGCTGTAAGGACGCTTCGCGTCAACGATATTGTATACATTACTGGAACGATTTTCACAGCGAGAGATGAAGCTCACGAACGGGCTCTTAAATGGTTCAAAGAAAATAAACCATTGCCCATTGACCCCAACGGATTAGGTGTTTTTCATTGTGGTCCCATTGTTCGGAAAACCACAGAAGGGTGGGAGGTTGTAGCAGCTGGTCCTACCACAAGTACACGAATGGAAATGTTTGAAGATAAATTCATTGAGGCATTCAATGTCCGGGTGATTATCGGCAAAGGCGGAATGGGTAACAAGACAGCAGCTGCAATGAAAAAAGTTGGAGCAATCTATGGGGCTTTTACTGGGGGTGCAGCTGTGCTTGCTGCAAGAGCCATTCGTCGCATTACAGATGTTGCATGGCTAGACTTGGGGATGCCTGAAGCACTTTGGATAATGGAGGTTAATCGCTTTGGACCACTAATAGTGGCTATCGATTCAACTGGCGAGAATCTCTTTGAAAGGATAAAGGCGAACGTTGACCAAAAACGCGGGACAATCTATAAGCAGATTGGAATCTAAACAGCTTTACTTTATGCTATCACCGCGATATGATGTAGCTAATAAATCAGTGACGTTCATCACTTTGATTGTTGATCCTGTCCTCTTTATTTCATCTAATAATTGGATGTTACAGAAAGAGCAGGAAGTTGCGATTACATCGGGATTGACTGCACTAAGAATTTCGAATTTTATTCCTGCGATCTCTTGTGAGAGCTCTCTTCGACCGGCTCGTACACCCCCACCGGCTCCACAGCATCGATCACTGTCTTCAACGTCAATGAATTCGATTCCTGGAATCATTTGGAGAAGTTTGCGTGGTTCCTCACTAATGCCTTGAGAACGGTTAAGATGACAAGGATCATGATAAACTACCCTAATTGGAAGCGGTTTTAGATCTTGTTTATTGATATTTTCTATTCCAAGGTGGTTAATCAAATACTCATTGATGTCAAACGGTTCAAAATCATAGGGAGGTTTATCCTTTTCATGTAACACAACAGGCCAATCTTGTTTGATTGTTGACATACAACCAGGACACAAAGACACAACTTTTGTGATCCCAAGTTTTCTGAAATAATCCGTATTGCGTAGAACCATATCATAGGCCACGGTTCGTGCACCCGTTCGGAATGCGACGCTGGTGCAACATACAAAGTCTTTAGGGATATGTACTTGGACATTGTTTCGCTTCAATACCTCAACAACATTCAATCCTACTTGTTGAATTCGTAAATTGATCAGACAGCCTGGGAAAAACAAGACTTCGTCAACCGGTTGACCAACTTTGACAACATCGGGCAATTGGTCAGTTAGTGGTGTCGTTTTCACATCCACTGCATAACCTGTCTCTTCTATTTGATCGATAAATTCCTGATGACCTTCTAATGGTCCCATCTGTCGATCAACAGCAAGTGCACGAAGACCTTCAACCGCTATTCGTCGAGTATCGATGTGTTTCGGGATGCAAACCTCTTTACACGACCCGCAGCTCGTGCAATCATACAGGCCACTAGTGACAGCCATTTGAACCCGGTCACCTTGATCACGGGGGTCAAATTCAAAGCTAGCTAATTCGCGCATAGCGATAGGTCCAGGATACTCCTGTTTTGTTGACTCAACAGCAGGACACGCAGAATAGCAAGAAAAACATTCAATGCAAGACCGTAGTTCCATTGCGGCAGAGATTTCTTCACGAGTTAATTTTTCAGGGCGGTCAGGAGCTGATGTTCTTTCTAGATAGGGTCGTAGTGTTTCCAAGCGTTCGAAGCCCGGTCCAAGATCGACCACTAAATCACGAATTATTGGGAAGTTAGGTAAGGGTTCTAAAACATAATCCAAGGAAGGATCAACTACAGTGCGACAAGCTAGACCGGGGACACCGTTGATGTTGATTGCACACGATCCACACTGACCAGTTCGGCAATTCCAACGATATGCTAATGATGAATCAAGAGTGCGAAAGATATGATGGAGGGCATCAAGTACTCCTTGACGATCCGTATACGGAACATCAAATGTGTCATATCTTGGTTCATCATCTAAATCGGGATTATACCGTTGGATTTGGAATTTTACGATTTGATGTTTTCCCATCTATTATAGCCTCACTGGTGCTAATTATCAAACCATGCTGGATACCATTTTGTGATAACCACAGGGGTTTGTTTTAGCTCCATCTTCTCTTCTTGCCGCGTTGTGACAATGTTCACAAACCAATTTTCGTTATCAGGGTTTGGATAATCAGTTCGATAGTGTGCTCCTCTAGATTCCTTTCGT
>CAYFXY010000001.1:58633-71225 GCA_964347205.1 uncultured archaeon | reverse complement strand
GCCGATCATCTCAGCTACAAGCAGCATATCCTGTAGTTCTAGTGCACTGATCAACTCTGTGTTATACCGCATAGCCTTATTTTTAACAGCAAGTTGAGCTGCGATTTGTGATTGTTGTTGTATGATAAACTGAAGGACTGCCTTTAGGTCTTGTTCATTTCTGAATAGACCCGCCTTCTCCCACATTGTGCGTTGAAGCTTTTTGATTTCTTGTGAAGGACTGAGACCCTCCTCTCGCTCTATAGGTGCCATTACGCGTTCATATTCTGTATTAATGAAATCGCGATTAAGAGCTGGTTTTGATGTGCGTGCCGCAAATTCTGCAGCAGAATTTCCAGCAATTTTACCAAAAACTTGCCCCGCTGCAAGAGCATTTCCACCTAATCTATTACCTCCATGGACTCCTCCAGCGACTTCCCCTGCTGCAAAAAGACCAGGGAGGCTCGTAGCGGCGGCACTATCAATCTTCAATCCTCCCATCACATGATGAGCTGTCGGGGTTACTTCCATTGGTTCATTTCTGATATCAACGCCAATATCCAGAAAATCTTCGAGCATTGTAGGAAGACGTTCTTCAATGATTCTTGCTGGCAAAAATGATACATCTAGATAGACAGCTTCATTTTCTGTTCCTCGTCCTTCAAGAATTTCTGTAGCTATTGACCTAGCCAGTTCATCACGACCTGATAGTTCCAATAGACGCGGATTATAGCGTTTCATAAAACGGTCGCCATTTTTATTGAGAAGAATACCGCCTTCACCACGAACCCCTTCGGTAACTAACCGCCCGCGTGCAGCTGGAGGTACTGCAGCTCCTGTGGGATGAAACTGAAACTGTTCCATATCAATTAACTCAACACCCACCTTGTATGCCATAGCATAGCCACTACCAACATCTGCCTGTGCATTGGTTGTGATATCGTATATTCGACCAGCCCCTCCAGCAGCCATAATAACTGCTGATGCCCGAAATATTTTGAATGCCCCAGTACGGATATCAAGGACAGAAACTCCTGCAACCCGATTTTTGTGTTGCAAGAGAGCAGTAGCAAAAACTTCATCGATGATATTGATCTGTCGTCGCCGAAGTTCTTCGGTTAAAGTGGCTAAAACTTCATGACCTGTTCTATCTCCTGCATAACATGTTCGTCGAAAGGTTTGATGTCCAAATGGTCTTTGCATTATTAGACCATCAGGTGTTCGTGAAAAAATCGCACCATAATTTTCAAGATCAAACACCCGTTGAGGAGCTTCATTTGCTAAGATCTCAGCTAGAGTTTGATTGTTGAGGAAAGCCCCTGCATTACAAGTATCCCGTGCATGAATTTCGCATAAATCATCAGGATCTAAATTTGCGAGAGCCGCATTTATTCCTCCTTCTGCCATAACAGTGTGTGCCTTTCCAAGAATATCCTTGGTAAGAATCGTAATATCTTGATTGGAATCGGAAGCAGCTATAGCTGCTCGACACCCTGCCCCTCCTGCACCAACAACCAATACATCGGTATCAATTATTTCAAAGGTCACTTTGATCCACTCAATACTGTTACGATTTTGCTTAGGTCTTGAGGGGAACTAATGGTTTTTTCTTCAATTGAAAAACTCGATTCAATGGGTTCGATGAAGAGCTGCTTAACCCAATTGGATGTTATATTCTGTGCGTTTTCCACATCCTCAGCTTCGACATTCCTGTCAATCCGCATGAAGAAGTGATAAGGTTCTTTTTTGGTGCTAGGTTTAGAAATCGCCCAGAATGATTTTCCACCCTCTGGAACATTTAGTGATCCCGTCAATTCATACCATTCCTCAACTTTGATTTTCCCTTGTTCTTCTCGATTTATCCTTACTTTTGTCATCTGAACATTACGCAAATCAGACACTTGTTGTAAGATTTGTAAAAGGGCTTCACTTGATTTCACAAGATCAAAATCTGCAATTGTAATTTTGACATAACGATCTGTACGAAAGAGTGGCATTGTCTATAACCCCTTGACTAGGATTTCAGCTCCGGCAAAGTATCAATTTGCCTTAAACTTTACCCATTTAGTTATAACGGTCCGACTGTTCCAACATACAAAAATCAGTTTGATGAGTTTTTAACGTTCAGTATCTAGCATTCCATAGACAATCATGAGGATTTCAGTACGCAAAAGGTATGAGCAGACAATTACACGAATTTTCCAGAGTCTTAGCCTAGGTTTTTTTCTTCTCCTCGTTCACCTAGTAACCAATCCGATTAGCATCATCGGTAGAATCTTCCTAGTAATATTTGCCTTTACATCGCCATTTTTCATAATACGATCATTGTATTTAGAGACCAAAACCGAGATTTTTGACCTAACTTCTCCAACAATATTTGAAAATGGGCTTTTAGTATTTCAATCTCAAAGAGGCTGTTGTGCCATCTTCTTTACGTTCCATCTTTCCTTGTCAAATTTCGAAGTTTCCTCGGCTTTACGAGGACTGACAATTCTACTAAAGCTTATGCCAACCTCGACAATACTAGCACTAGAACGAACAGCACAAGAAGGGTGTTTCATAAATTTCTATATCAAACTAGACAAGTCTTCTTTCCTCGCCCGAGCAAGGGAATTGCATGAAAACATCCATAGCAGTTTCAAAAAAATTCTTGGGGACAATCATGTTCGCTTATTGAATCGAGAAGAATTGATAAACCACTTTTCCCTCGGCACCTCAGGACAAATTCACAAAATCAACATTAGTGGTAAATCTTCATTACAAATCCATTCGGATATCATTAGCAAAGAGATATCTTTAGCCCAAATATCTCCTATTCAAACCGATTCATTAATCCGCAGCTTCAAGGTCCAAAACGACAGGCAAAATATCCGCCTTATTCTCCCAATTAAGAAAGCAGAATCAAATATTCAAATTTCTAATTCACTAACGCTTATCGCAGATAAACCAATTGAGCATCTTCAACTAGCTCACTTCCCCGCAGAATCATCGAGGATTGAAATAATCCCCTCATCAACATCAATCCGGATTTTGGGGGATATTTTATCACGTAATTGGATGCAGGATAATGAAAAGACCTCAACAATTCGAGAGGCAGCAGATTTCATTACGCATATAATTAAGACTATCCAGTCGACTCCAACAACCGATTTCAAATCAGAAAGTATTCAGAAACCCCATACGGAAGAGGTAACCCCATTAGCTTGGAGAGAATTTCTAACTCAACAAGTTCTACAGTTGGACCTCGCACATGAAATGAATGCTATGGTGATTCTAAACAATTTTCCAACACGAATTGATGCTATAATTGGCGAGCAATTCTTCGTAATTATCTCAAAAGCTAAAGACGACCAGATACAGTGGCTAGTCAAGAAATTTACACATTTCCTAGAAACTCATGAACAGAAGTGGGTCATTTTTCTGACTTCACACCCTCTCATCGCCACGTTGATTCAAAAAGAACTTACAAAATCTTCGATTGCCAGCCGATCCCAGGTGTTTTTCACAAAACCGGAGTTAGAAAAGTTTTTGAAAAACCTCAAGAACCAGCTTCAAAGCAAAGAAAAAAGGATAGTCCAGGTGGCTTAGAAAATTCTTTAAGGACCCCAGCACTTCCTTCAACGAAGGTGGCTCTCATGGTTAAAAAGAAGAAACCTGTTTCAAAGCGACCAACAAAAGGTTCACAAAAGAAAGAAGAAACCAAAAGCCGAAGTCACGAAACTATTCGACGTGAGCTAATTATTAGTGAAGAGCAAAAACAGGAAATGGAAAAAGAAATTCCCACAATGCGAGTAATAACACCAAGTGCCATTGCTCAAAAATATGGGGTAAGAGTTAGTATCGCCAAAGCAGTTTTGACCGAATTAGAATCGAAGGGATTAATTCACCGAATATCCTCTGAAGGAAAATTCAAATTATACTCTAAATCATCAGCCTAGTGGGACCCGAATTTGCAGAACAAGGAATTCTCTTCAAAGATTCCAATTGAGATAATTATCGGCAATGAACTCACGTTTGAAGGCGAACTCCGAACCGTGCTCTCGCCCCGTACGATAGAGAAGTTACTCAAAATTTTACCAGTACAAAGCCGAATACATCTTTGGAAAAAGGAATTGTATTTCGAAATTGGGATTCGAATGGGTTCGGAAAAAGCCGTTTCTTCCTGTGAAGCAGGCGACATAGCTTATTGGCCACAGGGTGATGCCATATGTCTTTTTTTTGACACCATGACACCCTATGGTAAGGTAAATCCAATTGGTCAGTTTACAGGCATCAATTATGAATCTGCATTTGAACACCTTCGTTCTGGAATGTCAGCAGTCCTCCGTCAAAAATCCTCATCGGATTCTTAGCAAACATTCCAAAACTGTCAACACCCAACCAGATCACAGATTAAGCAAAAGCAATTATTCATTACCCAAAAAAGCTGAAATTTGGAGGTTTAATTACTATTTGCAAGTAGACCCTTAGAATGAAACGCCTAAATTCTCTGTTAGCCCTGATTCTAATTCTAATTTTACCCCTAACAGTTCCATTCAGTAAAAGAGTTCAGAGTCAAGATTGCTACGTGCAAATTGTATCTTTAACCTTGGATCAATCTGCACTCGAAATTGGAGAAACACTGCAGATGAATCTGGTCTATGATTTATTTTACGATCCCCTAGATCCTCTCGGAATTGGCGCGATTAGCGTTACAATAAACATCCAAGGAAAGAGCCTTCCCCTCTCATCCTACGAATACTCTGAAACTGGACTCGATGTAACTAAGAGCATTACTTTCGAGATAGTTCCAAATGATTGGCAGCCCAATGACACCGGTGAAGTGGGTCTTATCCAAGTTGAGGGATGGGTTCAAGACTCAGTTGGAACAATGACCGATAGCATGCAACAACAATTTAGCGTGCAACAAAGTAATCTTCTTCTTGACATTACACCACTCCCTTCTCAGATAACCTTCCATGATGAACTTACCCTATCAGGAACTCTTCAGAATCCAAATAATACTTCACTATTCATTCCCAATCACCCACTAGCAATTTCAGTTATCCAGCAAAATCAAACAGTCAAATCCTGGAATCTAACTTCCACCATTCCAAAGAATTTCACACACTATATCAATTCGACGCAAATCGGAACAGGCCTATTCGATTGTCAGATTACCGCATATGAAAACGATGATTACAAGCAAGTAGAGACCACAATTTCATTTGGTGTATCAAATTCTAGTCTAACACTATCAACCATATTAAACACAACAACAGTTCAAGCCTACTACCCCTCCGCCAATAACTATTCGATACTGGTTTCAAGCGTTCTTGACTGCCAATCAACAACTCATACAATGGAAGTGGCAAATCTAACATGTACTTTAGGAAATATTACCAAAACAATGACCTTCAAGGACCCCAACCAGTTTTCCACTGAATTATTAGCTCCAACCACCCCAGGAAATTATTTCATCACGATCACCGCAATCGCACCATATCATAACGTCACAAACTCCATCATCCCAATTCTAGTTGTAAATCGACAAGCCCAAATGACTTTTCAAGCCAATCAATCAATGGCAGCTTACAATGATATTATTGGATTTTCATTAAATGTCATTGATGAGTCTTCACAACTACCTCTATCAAACAAAACCTGCTCAATCTTTCTCAATAACCAGTCGGTGTGGAATTTTGTTACTCAAGTGATCCTAGATCAGAATGGCAATGCAGAATTTTCTTGGCAAGCCCAAAATATTGGCAATCAAGATTTTCGATTCAAAGCGACTTTCTCCGGTTTCCCAGAATTCGCAAATAATGAGAAAGAACTCACAATTACCAATACCCATGAAATTCGAATTCATGCAAACTCAACCATTTATGGAATACGACAAACCCAAATTCATTATATGATGCAAATTACTACAGTTGATTATCAACCAATAGCCAACGTTACTGTTCAAGTTATTCAACTCTCAACAAACACTACATGGTGCACTACCTTAACAAATAATAGCGGATTCGCCACATTGACGTGGTATCATAATCTGTCCCTAACACTGGGAATTCACGAACTTCAAATAGTCATCCAAAACAGCGCTGAAACGCTCAGCATAGTCACAATTACGTTGATACTATTTGAACAAACTATTTTAGAATTGGTCTAGGTTCTTTTAAAGAACCAAAAATGAAGGTAGTAATGTACTAATAGCGAGCCGTGAAGTAATCACTACTTCACAATCAACAAACACAAAATAAGCCAAAGAAGCTACCGAATAGTGGAGTGTAACAATATTTGACCCGTCAAGAACGCTTTGATAAATTATTAAAGCTAATGACAAATCCCGACAACATTCGCAACATTGGGATAATTGCCCATATAGATCACGGCAAAACCACGACAACTGATTCCTTGCTGGCTAACGCCGGCATGCTTTCATTAGATCTTGTAGGTCAAGCTAGAGCCTTAGATTTCTTGGAGGAAGAGCAACGGCGAGGAAACGTCATCGTAGGATTCTGCGGACGCCTTAATCACAATAAAATCAGCTAATATCTCGCTTCTCCACGATTATCAAGGAACTAGCTACGTGGTAAACCTAGTTGACACTCCAGGACACGTTGATTTTAGTGGAAAAGTCACAAGAGCCATGCGCGCAATAGATGGAGCAATTGTTGTTGTTGATGCTGTTGAAGGTGTGATGGCCCAAACAGAGAGTGTGATTCGTTCTGCAATAAAAGAACGGGTTCAACCCGTGTTATTCATCAACAAAATCGACCGCTTAATCCGCGAACTGAAACTTTCGGCAAAGCAAATTCAAGAAAGACTTTCGCAGATAATTGAAGAAGTAAATACCCTGATTTCAATAGCTTTAGAAGAACAAACTGGAATTGATTGGACAATTAGTACTACGGCAAATACAGTTGCATTTGGTTCAGCACTTCATAAATGGGCTTTCACGGTCAACCAAATGCAAGAAGAAAACCTTCGATTTCAAGATATCATAGACCATTATCAAAACGATAACATTGAACAACTCAGTCGGTTATTACCAATTCACAAACCAATATTGAACATGATTCTTGACCAACTTCCGTCTCCAAAAACGGCTCAAAACTATCGTATCCCACACATTTGGAAAGGAGATATTTTATCCCCAGCAGCAGATGCCCTCAAACACTGCAACCCACTCGGACCACTTATTATTGGAATTACGAAAATTGTAACAAGATCCAAACACGGCATTATTGCAGTTGGTCGCATATTCTCAGGAACTATTAAAAAAGGAACACAAATTCATGTTTTCCCATCAAAACAACTTGTTAAAACACAACGAGTTACCCTATTCATGGGTTCTCGTCAAGTAGTTGTTCCATCATTAACCGCAGGAAATATTTGTGGCATAATAGGTATTGATGAAGTCCAAGCCGGTGATACAATAACTGGTCAACAGCAGCTGCAGGGAATGGTTCCATTTGAAGACATAACATATCTCAGCGAACCAGTTGTGACCATCGCAATCGAACCAAAACGAGCTCGAGAAATTCCACGTCTACTCTCTCTCCTAGAGATTATTACAAAAGGAGACCCGAACCTCGTTTATTCAGTAAATGAACAAACGGGAGAAAACCTTCTTTCTGGACTGGGTCTTCTACATTTAGAAATCGCATTAAAGGATATCGAAGAATTGGGGGTTCAGGTAAACGCCTCGGATCCAATTGTTCTTTATCGCGAAATACCAAAAACCAGTACAACACTTAGTAAAATGACAAGCCCAAATGAACAAAATTCACTTCGCTTATCTATTTCCCCGGATTCAGAACAGCAGAGCGACGAAGACTTATGGACAGAGGATTTACGAGGCAACCGTCTCATCAACGCAGCCACTACTGATATCCCTAATGCAGTTAAGGAATCAATAATAGCGGGATTTAATTGGGCTATGGAAAACGGACCTCTTTGTGCTGAGCCTGTAGGAAAAACCATGATCCGAATCTTAGACATCCAACTTAGCCTAGAAAGCGCTGAAAGAGGACGAGTTGAAATTATGTCAATGGTAAGAGAAGCCATCATCACTGCAATGAAAGAAGCTGATATGACACTTCTCGAACCCATCTATTCAATACAAGCAGTTGTACCTAACGAATATCAAAAAGATATTACTAATGCCATAATGGCGAAACGTGGTCAAGTAGAAGATGTGGAGTACAAAGGAGCCTGGGCTACGATTACAGGTTCTCTACCAGTTAGTGAATCCTTTGATTTAGCTGATTCATTGCGCTCAAAGACATCTGGAAAGGCAATTTGGCAAACAAAATTCGCCCGTTGGCAAATTGTACCTGAACAACGCGTGGAATCAATAATTTCAAAGATTAGAAAACGAAGAGGATTACGCTAAGGAGGGAACAACCATAAGACTTCGAATTTCAGTTATTGGAAGCAGTGGAACAATATCCAAAAAAATCCAAGAAATCGCAGAAAAAATAGGCCAAGAAATTGCCCAAGGAAATGCAATACTTCTAACGGGAGGAAAAGATGGGGTCATGGAAGCAGCATCAAGAGGAGCAAAGCAAGCAAATGGGATTACGATAGGCGTTTTACCCGAACATGAAAAATCCAGGGCAAATCCTTACGTAGACATTGTAATAACCACTGGCTTAGGATTTGCTAGAAATTACATCAATATCGTCTCAAGCGATGCTGTCATTAGCATTGGAGGTTCAGGTGGAACACTAAGTGAAATTGGATACGCAATAGCTTTACAAAAACAATTAATTCTCTTAACTGGAACGGGAGGCGTTACTGATATAATCGCACAGAACCGTTCCGTGTTTACCGAAGCAAAAATCCAATTAGCAAAATCCGCTAAAGAAGCAGTAAACTTCGTATTTTCTGAACGTTCAAAATAAAAGATTATAGTTCTCCAATTACTCAACCAATAATAATGATCCAAGGTGGATTTACAGCTAACCATCGCATTGCGATAAGCAAAATGATTCCACCAATAACCATTTTCCTCCCTTTCTTGGTATTAATTCCAGAAAACCAGTAAATGAGACCAAAAGCAACTAAAAGCACAGAGGTAAAGGTACCAACGAGTAGCACAATGTCCCATGTGGTAATAAAATAATGAGCCAAGCGTTCTAGAAGATCTTCAAGAAGAGAACCTTGACCTAATATCGTTTTACACCCAACATACTTTTTCGAATAAATACAAAAACTCCCCAAAAACCAAAATCTGTGCCTGTGAAAGAGAATTAATTATTACAGACCTATACCTTGATTGTGGAAGTGGTAAGCATGTGGAAGCTAACGAGAAGTGATGCGATTTCAGTATGGTCGCAAGAAATTGTTGCAAAACGATTTAATCGATATCGATCCATTATCGATCTCCAATTCCCTGCGCGATATCTAATTGTACGAAGCATTCCAATTGAGTTTGACCCAACAGACACTCTCACAAAACTTTGGGAAACCCATTCTAATACTCAAAAAATCTTTCATAAACTGTATACAGAGCAAAACAAAGGAAAATTTCAGGAACCTCAAAAAGCCCCATCCCTGTCGTTTCTTGATCTCAAAGTCACTATAGCAGACAGAACGCTACAACAATGTACTTTCTGTGAACGATTATGTAAAATTGATCGAAGAACCAAGCTCGGGAACTGTCGGGTAAGCGATACTAGCTATGTCTCATCAGCATTTCTCCACACAGGCGAAGAACCACCCTTAGTTCCTTCTGGCACAATCTTCTTTAGCGGTTGTAATTTGCGATGTGCCCATTGCCAAAATCATGACATATCCTGTAACCCAACTAACGGGAGTAAAATATCAGTCAAACAGCTGGCAGCAATTGCAGATGAACTAGCCTCGCGTGGAGCCAAAAATATTAACTACGTGGGTGGAGACCCGACACCACATCTTCATAACATTGTAGCGTCATTGAAGTGGCAACAATTCAATATTACCCAACTCTGGAATTCCAACATGTACTTATCAGAAGAATCTATGGAAATTCTCAGGGATGTTATTGACTTCTGGCTTCCTGATCTCAAATATTTCTCTGAAGAATGTGCTGAGAGAATATCTGATGTCAAAAATTACACGACTGTGGTGACGCGTAATATCAAAACCGCCTATACTAAAGGGACAAAGGAGATGATTATTCGTCTTCTAGTTTTGCCCAATCACCTTGAATGTTGTGTATTTCCCATCTTAGACTGGATTGCTGAAAACACACCCGAAGCCTTCGTTAATATTATGGCCCAATACAGACCTTTATGGCAAGTTTTTAAGAAACCCACAATCTACAAAGACATCTCAAGACGGGTAACAAATGAAGAAATGCAGCAAGCCTATAACCATGCAGAAAAGCTCGGATTAGAATTTCGTGCAGTTAGCTAAAATTACTCATGGTATGCTTTTTTTGTGGGGTTTTTGAACGAAAGCAATGATTCATTTACTGTAGGCTTATGCAATTAGATTTAGACTTGGTCACTAAATATCTCAAATGTAAGCCATGGCGAGAGATAGTTGATACTACCATATCTTCCCCAGACCAGATACTAAATCATTGGCTGCCGCCAATTGTTCCAGATATTGTAAAAGAAGATTTACTTGAATTCTTTACCAACAAAATTTCAGGAAAACTTGGCTGGCTTCGCAGTTGCACGAATTCCTCATTCACCAAATTCAAGGTTAGTTTTGAACCAGGCGGATACCGAGGATTACCAGACTTCATTGATTGGGATGGGAAATTAGATGGGCAATTCCTCGAGCACCTGCTACCTTTACTGCAATCGATAGCAGAATGCACAATTACGCCACTGACCGTTGAACAATTCTGGCTCCTTGCAACAGAATTGTGCAAATTCACTAACTTTCCCCTCTCGTCGCTCGATATTCGCATCATCAAAACCTTCAGCCAAATGCCAATGATTACAATTCCTGCACTTGCTCGACTACTCGGAATTTCCTACAAGAAGGCTCGCAGTCGATGGAACCGATTACGAAGATTGAATATTTGCCGTATTCCCGCACAAGTGAATTACCGCATTTTAGGATTAACCCCAATATTCATCGAGCTCCATGATTTGACCACCATGATCAAAAGCCCGTACATACTAGCCTACAATGAGCTCTCAGGCAATTCAAAAAACAGGCTTTATTTCATGGTTGTTCCTGAAGGGCAGCTTAGCCAACTTTCCAAGTTTCTGGATTCACAATTCGGAGTCACACATACACTGTATCTCGCCGAGGATATGGGACAAACTATCGAATTTACCCACTATCAGATAAACACAGGAAGCTGGAACGTTGATTGGAGAACACTATTCATCGGTGCACATCTGTTTCATTCTAACAGCCGTAATCCAACACAACTAGTTCCTAGCGAGAAGAACCAACAACCTCTTCGTCTCTATTCTCCAGATGCTAGGGATACACGAATAATTCCTGTGCTAGCATCTGATGCACGAATAAAATTAGAAAAACTCGCAAAGATTGCAGAGATGAGCATTTCCCAGGCTAGTCGAAGAAAAACAAAGCTAATTGACCTCGGTGTTCTACAACCCAAACCCATCATAAGAAGAATAGGGCTACTTGAAGACGTTGTCATTCGCATGAAAGAGAATGACACACGATTATTGGGAATAATCAAAGAGCTACCCCAAGCATGGATACGACGCCTTACTGAATACCACACAGGAAACAGAGAAATCTTCGTATACGCGACATTACCTGCAGGATCTTATGCGCAGATCCGCTACTATCTCAGCAAGTATCTACACACCAAATCTGATATCTTCATCAGTGGTCCCGAAAATGGCGGATGGCCACTAACCTTTGATACTTTCAACATTGAGCAATGCCGGTGGATATGGCAAGAACCCATTATCGTTGAGCCTCACAAAATGACGGCATTTAAGATGAAATCTCAACAAAGACACACAAGTGAAGCGGAGTTGGAAGGAGGAGAACCACGACAATGAGAGTACTGTTAGTCTTCTTACTGGTTTCGGCTTTAGTTGGTTCCCCTATTCCCACACCTTCTCTTAACATAAGTGCCTTTCGAGGAACTCCAATCATCTTAACAGTTCAATTAAGAGAAGGGAGTGGTGCACCTATTAATAATGCAACAATATTATTCTTCCATGAAACACACAACGAGCTTTTAGGTACCGCATTAACGAATTCTAGTGGTCATGCCCAATACACCTGGCTAATTCCTTCGATACATGAACTGGGACAGGTGCAATTAAACGCGACTTTTCGAGGAGATCCTGAAAGATTTCTCCTCCCAAGTGTAATCCCAATTCCTGTTACAATCTTTAGCCAACTTGATACCACTGTCAGTATCACAACCGCTGAAGGTTCGCCTCTCAGTTCGATTGTACACATTGGTGATCGCCTCCTTTTTCACACGCGAGTGACAGATGAGTTCATGACTCCTTTGGAAGGCGTTCCTGTACAACTCATTTTAAAACCGAATCAAATAATTGCAGAAGGAACCACTTCTCAAAATGGCACAATCGTATTCAGCTGTCTATTGAATCATACTTCAAAGCCCCAAGTCATCTTCACAGTCAAAAGCTTAAATCTAGGATACTACAATGGATCAGAGATTGAT
>CAYFXY010000001.1:54640-58623 GCA_964347205.1 uncultured archaeon | reverse complement strand
TATCCCACTTGAGATAGATCTTACTCCGGTAACATTCATCGGACTCCCAGCCTTTTGGCACCCTGCGAATGGCTTCATCCTAAGTGGACGATTATGTCTAATATCAGGACAAAGCATCCCTAATGCTACCATTGAAATGCTTCACGAAACTGAATCTTTGATTAAGACTACTCAAACCGCGCCTGATGGTTATTTTAGCTTCGACCTATACGATGTCATCTATTCAATTGTCTACAATCGCTTTCTTATTATCCGTTACAATGGAACAAATGGACAAGGTGGTGCTACAGCGGTCATTGGAATTATTCCAGGTTTCACATATAATCCATTTATTCATATTATCGAAAGTATCGCCTTACTAGGATTGTTTCCCCTCTTCCATCAAATCAGTATCATCACCGTCAGCTGCTTGACTATTATCACAACCGTTCTAAGCCGGAAAATGAAACGAACAACACGACGCATAGTATCACATTAAACCTAAACGATAACTTGTTGTACTGCAGAAAACTTATTCCAAGAGCAACCACCATTTGAACCGAGGTTAACTCCCCTATGTCAGAGCATTGGATGTGGACAGAAAAATATCGCCCCAAAAAACTCAACGAAATCGTCGGTCAAAAACCAATCACCGATCGCCTAAAGAAATTTCTAAAAGAACGAGACCTCCCACACCTCCTATTCGCAGGTCCAGCAGGAACAGGAAAAACCACCGCAATTATTGCCTTTGCCTATGAATTATACGGAGACCAAATTCAAGGGAATTTCATCGAGTTAAATGCGAGTGATCAAAGAGGCATCGATGTGATTCGGGAACGTGTGAAAAGTTTTGCACGAACCCGTCCGTTAGGAGATGTGCCGTTCAAGATCATTTCTCTTGACGAAGCTGATAATTTAACCCGTGATGCACAACATGCACTCCGAAGAACTATGGAACGCTATGTTACAAGTTGCAGATTCTGCTTAATCTGCAATTATTCGAGCCGAATTATTGAACCCATCCAATCTCGATGTGCCACCTTTAGATTTCCTCGACTAGATGAGAAGGAATTACAGAAACGAATCAATTACATAGCAAAGAAGGAAAATGTCGAGCTAACTGACGAGGGAATACAAGCAATCCTCTACGTATCTGGTGGAGACTTACGAAGAGCAATAAACGTTCTTCAAGCAGCTGCTGTAACCACAAAGCAAGTTAATGCAGATTCCGTTTATGAAACCACAGGCAAGGCACGTCCTGAAGATGTTCGTCAGATGCTAAATCTAGCTCTAAGGGGAGGATTTTTGGAAGCTCAAGAGAAATTACGAAATCTCCTAATTTGGCAAGGCCTGTCAGGAACAGACATCATCCGACAAGTTCACCGTGAAGTTATGAGACTAGGTATTGATGAAATCATAAAAGTTCAATTGGTTGAGATTGTCGGGGAAGCCGAGTTTCGTCTTACAGAGGGAGCTGATCCTGAAATACAATTGAGCCACATTTTAGCAAAATTTGCACTATTGGCGAAATCGAGTGACAAGAAAAAATGAAAGACCAACCGTGGGTAGCAAAATACATCCCTCAAACAATCAAGGATCTCGTGGGAAATACTGCGGCAATAACCAAAATCACCGAATGGCTAAAAACATGGCCTAGAAGTATTTCCCGAAATCGGCGAGCGCTTATGCTATTCGGTCCTACGGGTGTTGGTAAAACTGTTACTGTGTATACAATTGCTAAAGAATTAGATTATGAAATCAATGAAATCAATGCCAGTGTGAAACGCAGCAAAAAGATGATGAACGAGCTGTTAAAAACATCAACGAAGATGGGTACGCTTACACAGAAACGAGGGCGACTGATTTTAGTTGATGAACTGGAGGGATTGAGTGGGAAATCGGATAGAGGTGCAGCTTCAGCTCTGAAAGAACACATTCAACAGACGCAGGTCCCAATCATTTTGGTAACAAATGATGTTACAGAAAAGAAAATTAGACCTTTACGAAAGTTGTGTACATACATCGAGTTTGAGCCCATCTCAAACTCAGAAATTATTGGATTATTAGAACGAATTAGCATTCAAGAAGAGCTAAAATTCTCTAAAGACGCGTTAGAAACACTTGTTACCAATTCGCGTGGTGATATTAGAGCAGCAATTAATGACCTGCAAAGCGTAGCTGAAATAGGTCCAGAAATTACTCTGGAAAGGGTCAATGAGATTCTAAGATTAAGAGATAAATCAATAGACATCAATGAAGCTCTTGACAAGATCTTCTACGCTGAATCCTGGAAAGAAGCAGTCTATGCAGCAAATCAAACAGATATGTACCCAGATGAATTAATCAGATGGATAAGTAATAACCTACCAATGGTGTTTCCGAATTTACCTCAGCAAGTCAAAGCTTGGGAACTCTTATCAAAAGCCAGTATTTTTTCTCGTCGAATTTCTCGAACACAGAATTGGAGATTACTTCCCTATTCTAAGGAGCTCATGAGCATAACAGGTTCGATTACAGAAGGAAAACCCAGCGTAAAACGCACAGATTATCGTTTCCCCGAATGGATTAGTCAAATGGGGTTCTCTCGGAGTCTTCGCCAGAAACGTACCCTAATTGGTCAAATCCTTTCCCCAATCGTTCATCTCTCGACCATGAAAGCTTACAACGAATACAAAATTGTACTCAAAGCTCTACTAAAAGATTCTAGCAAGAAACGGGAACTAGTAAGGGAATTAGATCTCTCTGAAGAACTTGTACAATTCATCCTCAAAGACTAACCTATTCGGACTTTTCCCACAGTTCGATAAACCGTCGAAGGGCGAGCGCGCGTAGATTTTCTACTTTGTATCGATATATCCGAATTCGACCAAATGTCTTTTCTTGGACAAGTTTCGCACGTTCAAGAAATTGAAGATGTCGGCGTGCTGTACTGTGATTCAACTGCGTTCTCCGAGCAATTTCGGAAATGTTTAGCTCCCCACATTCAGCTAGTAGGCGAATTATCTTTATACGTCCGCGAGAGGAGAAGAGAAGCTCAACCGGAATTGGTCGACTGTCTGGTAATTGCTCAAGAAATGTTGTTTCAGGTCGCTCAATCAGCATTATCACCGACTTTCTTGTTTTCAAGTTGTAATTCTAATTCACTTTCTAGAATGGCAGCCGGAATATCATGAAGCCCAATTAGCGTGGTTTTCCCGCGTTGCCCCGGACCAGAGATTTTCGCGGTGAGAAGCCCTACCCCCACAAGGTCTTGAATATATGCCCAAACCTGAGTATGGGCCCGTGGAATCTGTGCATACTCCTCGCAAACAAGACCATACCGAGCTTCTAGCGCACCAGTAGTTACGTAAGCATCTTCTGAAGGCTTTAACAGTCTACACATTGCTAGCAGCAAAAGGATCCGATGCAGTGATAAATCTACGAGAACTTCTCGTCGTATCTCAGGCGCAATAAAAGCTTTAGCATTTCGCACACATTCAGGCGATATCCGAAGAACACCTTTCTCATCAGCCACTTTTCCTGCTTGATACAACAGTTCTAGGGCGTAACGTGCATCTCCTGATACGCCTGCAATATCAGCAATTAGATTGATTGTGCTTGTAGGAACGGCCCCCTCCAATACCGCCTCTTTTACTCGAAAATTCAAGATATCTTGAAGCTGAAGAGAATCGTAGCAATTGAACCGCAGCATATTCTTCTGAAGCGTACTCCACGTACTCGGATCAAGAATATAACCAAACAGAGGATCACGGCTTATGCCAATCAGAGAGATTCGTTGTTGAGCGTTTAACTGATCATCCACAGTTCGCGATAACAGATAGAGCAACTCTTCCCCACGACGTTTAAGAAAAACACCAAGCTCATCTAGTGTTATGAGTAAATACAGATTATTCGTTTCAATATACTCCAGAATTATTGAAAGGAGTTCTTGCGTCGAAAGCCCGCGGAGAGGAATACCAAGCTGAAGAGCGGAAAGAATTTTGTGTAGAACCATGTATTCTGTT
>CAYFXY010000001.1:39227-54630 GCA_964347205.1 uncultured archaeon | reverse complement strand
CTAGAGTAAACCCATGACTTTGTGCCACCTCTCTTAGTAGCTTTCCAAAAAGCTTGGTGACGGAAGTCTTCCCAGATCCCGTATTACCGACAATGAGTACCTTTTGTGATACACGTCCAGGCGCCTCGATTACCCCGCGAAATAATTGAGTTAGCTTACGTAGATATTCCTCACGATGAGGAAGGTTGGGAGGAACATAATCGATGGAGAGCTTCGCTTCATCGATAAATACAGAAGGGCGTTGCAATTCATTTCGAATAATCTCCATCCTGTGTTCTCCGTTCACGTTATTCTGAACATGGAGCGGGTGTAATAAAAGAACAGACAGAGTTAGAGATAAGTGAAACTACACTTTCAGACCGAATTCACAAGAACCAACATAAGTTAGAGTCACTTCTTAGTAGTCACATCGGAAAAGACACGGGTTTGGAGGTATTCACCTAATACAGTTAATGCATAGCTGGCAAACCGTGAATTATCGCAATGGCTACACCTATGTCTGCGAAGTTGCGCAGCGTTAAGAATACGGTTGAGAGTCAAGAAGATGTCCCTTGAATCATACATGAGAAGAGATATGCGATCTTCGGGAACTTCTATTTGGTCTTCCATGGAAACACGTCCTCTTCTACCCTCATCCATGAAGAGAATGAGAAAAACGAGAGCAGCTAGTCCGTTTATCGAGTACCGCATAAACACAGGTAGCGGTGGTGCAACACCAGCAATTTCGCCTAAAAACATGAGAATTTCAGATGCTGAAAAACTAATTGCTACGATTGCTAACCCAATCAAGGAAAAAACAACCCGTATTCGCCGACGAGCATAAACATCCTTAATTATGGTGTCAATGAAGAGAAGCTCTCCTACGAGTGGATACAGCAGGAAAAGCAAGGTAGCACGCATTCCCGATACAGACTTAGGTTGACCCATTATTCTAGTCCCTTTTTCACCGTTCACCCTATTAATGGGATACGATGGTAAAAAATATATAGCGTTCATATGGTCTATTCACGCCGGATTTCATACAATGGTGAGTAAATGTCAGATCTTTGGTGGCCCAAATTCATCCGAAAACCACGACTTAGATTAACCAGGCCTTCATTGGGTGAAGTACAAATGCCTTCAAAGTGGATATTCTTTGCCATAGTATTAGGAATCTACTATTTCGTAGCAAGCGGTGGGATGTACACTCTTTCATACACCCCTTTGCCAATAATCCAAACACAATCGGGAATTCTTTCAATTTATCCTGGAATTCACCGACAACTTCTGATTGAAGGGATTGTGGGAGGTGCACTATATTTCATCGGGTTCATAGGCTTCTATCTGATGTACCAAAGCACCCGAAACATCTATAGACCGCGATACTCCCAAATGATGATAGCATCAGGATTATTACTCATTCTCGTATCCTTCTTTGCGTGTCAATGGTTAATTGGAATCAAGATATTTCTCGCTACTCAATTCTAACTGTGGCGCATAGATTTACCAAGGTTCTCGTTTCAACCCAATAACATACCCAATGGCATTAGCAACTAAGTGAATAATCGGTGTTACAATGAGAAGAAATAGCACGAGGATCAATGGCAAAGGGCTAATAAGTAACCCGAAAATGAGTGCCATTATAATGAAATCCAGTTGATCAAGGAGCGGCGCAGGTTTTCCTCGCTCGATTTTCAATCGACGTTTAATAAAAGAACCAATTAAATCGCCTACAAGCGCTCCTAAAGCGACTAATACCCCTAACAAAGGACTTGTGATTAAGACAATTGGTACAAACTCAGGTGGCAAATACAAATACTGTAAGATTAAAGCGAATAACAAGGGAGCTGAAAAAAATAGTAAGATCCCGATGAGCGAACCAGATATGAACCCAACAATAAACCCTTCCCAAGTTTTTCCAGGACCAAGTAGCGGTTGACCATCTCGAAGAAACTGCCCTCTATCAATTGGATGGCGAGATTTAATCAATTTAGCAAATACTGCAAACCCATTAGCCACGTATGCAGGAAGAATATACCAGAATCCCAAAAGGAGTAGTATCGGATGAAATGTGATGCTCATTGTTTTACAGCTACCTAAACCCTGATGACTGTAAGTTTAAGACAAATGATATTGGTTCAGCACCTTCCACTTTTACCAACTTAAATTCTCTGTAGCCCTTCGATTCAGCTCTAGTAATTTGAAGAGAAATGGTACTCCAATATGAAACAACTGAATTAGCTACAGGTTGAATGTTGACTTCGCCATTAATATCACCGCGTACTTGATTGATCACAATCACAGAGATAGGCCTTGATCGGGCTAGACTAGCTATCATCCCAAATTGTTGATTTAATCTGCGATTAAGAAGAACATTATCTGTAATTGGACCATACTCTTTTCGATAATGAGACACAATTGTGTCAAATATCAACAATCTAGCAGCTGAAGGGATGAGGGAATCGAGTTGAGTTATTAATTTACCCTGTTCGCGAAAACTTTCAGGAGAAACCACGGTAATAAGTGGAGTAATATGACTGAAATCTCGGGCACTCATCTGTTTTAATCGAACAACAGGAAACTTCCCCTCCATGTTGAAGTAAAAAACAGGATATTTCTTTCTTGCCGAATTGATTGCAAATTGAAGTGCGAGAGTAGTTTTACCAACTCCACCTGGTCCATAAATTTGGAGTATATCAGAAGAACTAAGTCCTCCTTCTAATGCCTTATCAAGAACTTCAACACCTGAAGGGATTCGTGATCGTTTTGGCATATTATACACACAGATATTTCATTGAATTCAATGAATTCGTTATTTTTACTAAGATTTATGGTTAGTTACGACATTGAATAGAAAGCTTGTAGCCTCTTACCGAGTACTCCTTCAGCATCACTTGAGCTCCTTAAGTTTTCGATAATCCATGCAGGGAGTAATCGTTTGCAATAGGGAGTAGCATACCGATCATCTAAAAAGACTATTGCCCCTCGATCTTCAAAACGCCTAATTGAGCGACCAGCGGCTTGAGAAGCTCTACGTAAAGCAGGTAACTGGTAGCCATAGAATCTTCCCTTTTGGGGAAACTGAGATTCAAAATATTCGATTCGTGTATTTTCCCGTGGGCTAGGTTTTGCATAGGGAACCCCAACAACAACGACCGTTTCCATTTCATTTCCAGGATAGTCCTCACCTTCACTATTTCGACCACCAAGAACCCCGAGAAGGGCAACTCCCTGGTCAGCCTTTCCTTTGAATTTCTGAATAAGAGCATCGTTTTTACTAGACGACAAACCTGGCGTTTCTATGAAGAGTTCCCGATCAAGCAGCGAATCTAATCCAGCGAGAAGAAGAGATTGTAAAAAGGTATAAGACGGAACAAAGACTCCAATATTATGAGGTGTCGCTTGAGAGACTTCCTTAATACGGCGTGAAATTTTCTCAAACATTTTAGGTGTTCGAAATTTCATAGCAGTCGTGACACCCAAACTAATTACAGGAAATATTTGACTAGGACTAAACGGTGAGGGGATACTTAGACTACGTGTATGACTAGGTAACCCGATTAGATCGATATAGGCATCTATTGGTTTCAGAGTACCTGATAAGTGAACAGAAGCATAACAAGCACCTAGAGTAGGAACCGTTGAGGTGCGTGGATCTAAAGCAATTATCTCAAGATAAGCAGGAGCTTTGTCGCTGGGATCATTAATCAGAAAGAAAGCGGTGTCAGATCTTTGAAGAGCCTGATTCCAGTGAATAAAGAATCTACCCATTGAACTTATGTAACTTATGGGTGGCTTTTCCTCAGCTATTAGCTTACTGAGCACCTGATCTCCCATTTGTAGTAACTGTTTTGAAAGAACCTCAAAATTTCTGATTTTTAATGATTGACAAATTGATGAAGTAAATTTAATTTCATCGAATTTTATTTCATCACCAACTCGTGTTTCGAGGATTTGTTTAATGATATTCTCTATTGTGTTACCAAATACTTCAACCAAAGGTAACTCGTATCGTTTTGCTTCCCGAATTGATTGACTAATAGAGGTTAATGACAATCTAGATGAAGCAACCTCAACAGCTATGCGAGGTAAATTGTGAACTTCATCGAGAAGCAATACAGACTTGGACAACGGGTGTGAAAAGGCTTCAAAGAAGATTTTACTAATCCTATTATCGAAAATTTGAAAATAGGTTGTAGCAACAACCGTGACTAAAGGCAATATTTGGTGTGTCAGTTCATAAGGACATACTTTCTCGTATTTACATTTTTTTCGAAGCTCGAGACCTGTTAACGGAGTTTTATAAAAACTCTTTAGATAGTTCTGCGACTTCTCTGTCTTCTTTACATAATTTTGATAATATTCACAGCGCCCTGATTGTTTTAATTGACTACAGATAAACATCGCCACATGGGGATTGGCAGCATATTTTGGAATTATGGGATTCAAACACGAAGCAGTTCTCCCTCGCAGGACGATACCAGTGAATTCATTCGTTTCTGATAGGGGTTTCAGTTCCAGCATTGCACGATCCATTTGCTTGTGTGTTCGAGCAATATACAAAATACCTAACTTTTGCTTGGCTATATGTGGGAGGACGCCCGTTAAAGCAGCAATGGTTTTACCAAATCCATTAGCTGCTTCAACACAGAGATGGCTTCTAAGAGCTACATTATCATGAATAGCTTTGATTAGTGCAAGTTGCCCTGGACGAGGAACCGCGTGTGGAAAGTATCTTTCATAATAGTTTGAACACATTAGCTAAGGCCTCAACATCAGAATATACAAGAATGGTAAAAACCTCATCTGATTCTAATTGATACTTTATCTAATTTTAATTATTGAAATCATTGATGTCAATAAAATTACCTTTCGTGGTTATAAATTTGTGTCATCAATTTTATATATGAACAAAATGGACTGTATACAAAACTGTATCCATGGGGACAATGATTTGCCAGAAGAGATAGAAGCCGCAGAAACGCGTTCTTGGGCACGTAGAATGCTTCGAGACCCGATAACTCAACTTTTAGCTGAAAATAGTCATCTTTCAAAGGTCCAACTTGAAACCCTAGTAATCGATTATCTTCTCGATGGATTTGGCGGAGAACAAACAGACTATGCAACTAAAGCTTCTTTGCGTGATTTGAAACAAACTACTAGACAATCCAAAGGAGTAACTAGAGGAGCATTCAATCGATCCCTTGCACAGGCTAGGCGGAATGTAACCAAATCCATTTTCACACTTGTTCTTCTAGGTTACTTAGGTCTCTTTGAAAGTCCATCCTTAATTCGATACCAAGACCTCGCTGAAAATATCCGGAGTTACGCCCGAGAATATGATATAGTAGCTGACAAGAAAGAGAAACCCACACAAACTCACCTTAATACCCTCAAACAAGCCCAAAACCGAATTACTCGGCTTATTGAAGCACTTGCCCAGCCCTTAGCATTAAAACCAAAATAAATGCCTTCAATAAATTCAATGAACTCAATGAAATTGAATCATAAGGATAAAGAATTCGCAATCTGTTTTCCTTTGCTTGTTGATTCTAAACTACCATTAACCTTAACGAGCATACGTTTCGACAATAGATACTGAATAGCATGTTGAAGGTACTCGGGATCAAAGCCAAGGTCAAGTAAAGTAGACTCTTCGCTTGATCCACCTAATCGTTGAACTTGAAATAGAACGGATAAGAATCCGAATTGCGAAATGAGATTATTTGCTACTTTTTTATCGTCATCTTGTTTCAAGGGCCAAAACGTATCTGGTAGCCAGCCAATGAAATCATAATAGATCACTTCATCAAAATCCCGTAACAGCTGTATGATTGGACCTTCTGTTCCTGGTTGAACACCCAGAACACTCTTTCCTAATTTCACATGAGGCAAGTGATCTAATATTCCATCATAGTGATAGATTCGAGAAACCATTTTTCCGCTCTTCAATTTTCGCTTCACTTTTTGCTTATACCCATACAATTCTCTGAAGAACTTTGTTTTTCTAGCCTGGTTTGCTCCTCTAGCTAATTTGAAATCAAATGAGATTATGCAAAATCGACCTCTCTTAGAATCTAGCAACTCCATTCCTCCGTATACAGTAAATTATCTACATAATGGTCTGAAAATATTTGCATTAAGAACTACTTAATAATTTCAATGAAATTAATGAAATTGTTATTATTCATTAAAGATGAAGAAAGAGTGTATTTTATGATTTGCGCTGGAGTTTTTCATAAACATCGGGAAAATCTGTTTTCAACTTTTCTTCGAGAGCTTCAGCGATAAATCTAGACTTGCCTCCAAATCCTCCGAACTGTCCATGTCCAGATTTTGTAGCTGCGAGTGCTACGAAGTCAAGGGCAGCTTTGATCCAAGCTGGAACGCTGGCACTGATTGTTCGACGACCTTCGTATTCACTTTCGATACGTAATCGCTTTAACCCAGAATCTCCCACTCTCGTAGAAAGCTCATCGAGCTCGATATCTCGGGTTTCGGGTGGTTGTTTCTTCTCTTTCTTTTTTGGTTTTGTTTCTTTTTCCTTTTTCATTCGTTCCCTAATCAAATCAGTTGCTGACATTCTTTATGCACCTTAAACAAATGTGGATCCCTTCGTCCAAAGTTCTGTAGCCTGTATCTGCCCCGTTTCGGGAGAATAGATAAGGCCTTGTTTTTCAAATAAATCAAAATCTTCTAAAACGCTCTCCCATGATCGATTATGATCCTCTAACCAGGTTTCAATTTCATCAAGTGTGCGTGGGACATCGAGAAATCCCAATAATTGAGTTTGAAAATTCGTAAATTCTGCTCGTGCCCGTTTGACCTCTTTCTGGACAAACTGTTGGATGTATTCAGAATCAATTTGGTAGACAGACAAGATTTGATCAAGCGTGTAACCATCAGTGATAAGCACTTCAGCACCACGAATCGCATCCTGAAGCGTCCTAAGTAATAACTCTAGCATTATTCCGGGATTTCCACCTGAATAATTGAATATCGCTTCTAATGCTTCTCCTGTGAACGGATGAAGAAGCTCTTTAATAGCTATTGAACCCAAATCAAAACTATCTTCATCTTCTCTGACTAGTCTTTCCATTGCTCCTTTGAGATAGGCGATTCTCCATAGCATGACTTTCATTGCACTCTTTTTCTTCATTCGGCGCATATCATAAATTTCGACGAAACGGCGACGAATAGCAGATTTGGTTCCATGTCCTAATGTTTCTCCAACTGAAGAAAGAAGTTCAAGTGTCTTTACTGCGCTTTCCCCGACACGCGTAATAACTGCTAATGCAAGAACTAGGTACCGTCGGCCATCTCGAGTTTTATCATTTACCATACGAAGAAGTGTATCAACAATACGAACACGATTGTCAGGTCTTTGGCGTTCTAGTTGACGAAATTCATCTATTAGTAAGACGTAGGAGGTTCCATTCTCTTCAGCGTCTGTTCTCAATGCTAGCAATAGCCGGGATAGACGTTTTGCTATCGAACCACTGCGGACTACTCTAACACCTACTTTATCTATTAAAAATTCACGAACATTATTTTCTCCGATATTAGCATGAACAAGATCATCAATGAGAGCATCTGCTGAACTAATTCCTTCAAGGCGTATTGCACGAATGTTCTGTAAACGATTTAGTGATTGTTGGATCATCTCCAAGAATGTAGTCTTCCCAGCACCCAAGGGACCAGAAACCACCACACTGGCTGTTTGGTTTCGAAGATAATTTACAGCACGCTTTATTGCTATTGCTTCTTCTTTGGGAACAACATACAATTCAGCTGAATCAATTCCAAAAAGCTCAATTCGTTCAGTTTTAAATCCCCATTTTGAGAGCATTTGTTGATCAAACTTTTGTGTTTGCTCGACTAAACGATCTAGCTCACTCAGATCCAACACATCCAAGAATATTCTTGAGAAGGGTCTTCCATGATATAAGATTATTGATTGTAATGGAGACAAAAAAGATAATAAAAATATTGAATTTAATGAAATTATTGAAATCTAAACCTTTTATGTTTTGGTAAATGCAATAATATCTATTTTGGTAATGATTCCAACAGGCCTGCCATGATCCAGGATTAAAATCGCTTCAATTCCAGCTGCAATCTTTGATAATGCCTTTTCTGTGCTATCGGCAGTGTCTAATGTTGGAAACGGCTCCTCCATGATTTCGCGTATTGAGAGTCTGAATACTTCCTTCGAATCCATTGTTGTTAATTGTCGGATTATTGCTCCTTCACTGATAGACCCAATAGATTTGTTATTTTTCAATACTGGAATTTGTGAGATGCCATGCCGTCGCATAAGATTTACAGCACGTCTCACTTTATCGTTAGGATTAATCCAAATTAGGGGATGAAGTTTAGAGGAATGGCCCTTCCATTTTAATAGATCTCTGATAGTCGAATAGGATTTTTTTTGTTGCTCAATCACGCTTAGGATTCGCCTCAATGTCACAACACTTGGATTCACTCTACCCTTTTCAATTCGTGCAACCAATGATTGGCTAATGCCTACACGCTCTGCCAGTTCGGCTTGTGTGAGCCCCACTCGTTTCCGCAGATCTTGAAGCTCCTGTGGCGTAGGGACCCGAAATTCGGTCATAGTAATTCCCATCCATTAACATATACTTATGATGATTACTCCAAAAGAATTAATACTCTGCTGGAGTCGAGGATTGATGAGATGACGCCGATGACGAATATACAACAAGCTGAAATTCGAGTTGTCGGTGTCGTACAAGGAATTGGCTTTCGTCCTTTTATCTATAATCAGGCGACAAATTATCAGTTGTCAGGGTATGTCTTGAACACAGGAAATTCAGCCGTACAGATTATTGTAGAGGGTGAAAAAGACAATATCATTGAATTCATTGAATCCATTGAAAGAAATAAACCTCACCTAGCTGTCATAGACAGTATCCAAACAAACCTCCGACCTCCCACTGGAGAATTTGATGACTTTCAAATTCGTATATCCAAAAATGAACAGAATGCAGGCGGATCAATTATTCCAGCTGATATCTCGGTATGCAACGACTGCATACAGGACATGTCTAATTCCCAATCACGCCACTATCAATACTCCATGACCTGTTGTGCAATTTGTGGTCCCCGTTATACAACGATAGAAGATACACCCTATGACCGTGAACGTACTACAATGAACGACTTCCCTCTTTGTGAGGACTGTGATTCTGAATTTACCAATCCTGGTGAACGCCGCTACAACGCTCAAACAATATGTTGTCCAATATGCGGTCCGAGATTCTCATTATTACGAACAGATGGTTCACTGGTGGATACAGGTGACGTCTTCACAGAAGCTGTTCGGCTATTAAACGAAGGATCCATTGTTGCCATAAAAGGTCTTGGAGGAATTCATCTTGCAGTCCGAGCCTCTCTCGATGACCAAATTCAACGATTACGTCAACTGCGAAAAAAACCACAAAAACCCCTAGCAATCATGTCCCTAGACCTTGCCTCGGTTCGAAAATTCGCCATAGTTACTCCCACCACTGAAGAGCTTTTATTATCATGGCGCCGCCCAATTGTTGTATTAGACCAAATCGACCCCTTTCCCTTATCCCCTTCTCTTGCCCCAGGCTTAGATACCATCGGTGTGATGTTACCCTATTCGGGAATCTACCTTCGCCTTTTCAAAGGCCTTCAGGATTCAGCTTTAGTCATGACGAGTGCCAATCCAGTGGGTTTACCAACCATTATCCATGCTACCACATACCAAGACCGTTTCATGAATATGGCAGACTATTTTCTAACACATAATCGGACAATCTACCAACGATGTGATGATTCTGTTGTTATCCCCATTTATGATCACGGGTTGATTATTCGACGTTCCCGGGGTTATGTTCCTGAACCAATCGATACAGCTTCCGAAGGTCCCATTATACTTTCTTTAGGGGCTTTAGAAAAAAACACTGGTGGAATTTTTCATAATAAACGGATCTATCTCACGCAACATATCGGTGATGTTGATTCCATTGAAACACTAAATTACCTTCAGGAAAGTCTTAGACATCTACAACGATTAATTCGGGTTTCTACGTTCGATGCCATTGCCTGTGATCTTCACCCTGATTTTCTAACTACTCAATACGGTGAAGAGCTCTCCCAAAAACATAGTATTCCCTTGATTCGAGTTCAACACCATCATGCGCATCTTGCAGCACTTTTAGCTGACCATAAACTTTCAACTGATGAAGAGATTGTAGCTATCTGTTGTGATGGCGCAGGATATGGTCCTGATAATACTATCTGGGGTGGAGAAGTACTTACTGGAAATGCGGTTAATTACGTCCGCTCTGCATACCTTGAACCTCATCCCATGCCTGGAGGAGATTTAGCTGCAAAATATCCGCTCCGCATGTTATTGGGAATACTCTCAAAGATATATTCTCAAAGCGAGTTGCATAAAATGTTTAATGAGGTTTCAAAGATCGCATTACCTCATGGAGCCACTGAATTGAAGATTGCACTCGCGCAGATTTATCAAGATATTAACATACCCTTGACAACCAGCACCGGACGAGTTCTTGATTCTCTTGCAGCTCTCTTAGGAGTAACCTATCACCGTAGTTACGAGGGAGAACCGGCAATTCGCTTTGAATCCTACGCGAATTCGGGATCTCGCCCTACCAAACTACGACTAAATATACCAATTAAACAGGTGGGAAATTCATCAATACTTGTAACGAGTGCCCTCATTGACCAGGTGTTGCAACTGCAAGAAAAATTCCGTGGTCCTGATCTCGCTTTTTGCACTCATCATGCCCTTGCTAAAGCATTGGCCAAAGTAGCTATTGGCGCGGCTAATAAACATGAATTAGACAAAATCGGCTTTTCCGGTGGAGTGGCTTACAACAAGATATTAACTAAAATCATTCGGCACACCATTGAGGAAGAAGGTCTAACTTTTCTCATTCATCATCATGTCCCACCTGGTGACGCAGGTACCGCTGTGGGGCAATCTTTAGTGGCTAGATCACAGATTCAATAAGTTCCTATTTGGATAGTAAGGTAGTAAGTAATTAAACATTGAGCTCAATTAATTCATTGAATTCATTAAGTTCCAGTGGAAATCATCCACAACTAATATAAATACCCGATATTTATCTAGACGCAAAGTTGTGGTTTCTATGGCCGCTACCCGAACTTCTCAACGAGGAGCTACGGCAACCCAAAAAGCTAAAACACGCTCTCGTACGTCTCGCGTACAAGCTCCCGAACCAATTGATTTGAAGAGGAACATCACCGAACTTTTGCGATCAAAGGGCGCGCTCACCAGGGGTGATATCACGAAGCAAACAGGAATTCCTCGGACAACCGTATATGACACCCTGATGAATTTACTTATTGCGGGAGTTGTTGAAAAGTACGTTGAACGAAATGGAACACGCGGCCGTCCATCAGTTTACTATCAATTAATTGCTTAGCAATTAGATAAACCCCTTTATTTCCACTGGAACCTCTTATTTATTGATTATTTTGTTACCCTTTCAGCTAAGCATAAAATGCGCAAAACCTTTCTCTAGAACTCCAAAATCTGCTATGTAGAGACTGTAAGGTATATATACAACATAGATTGAAAACTACTGGGGAAGATTCTTCGAATATAATTAAAACATTACCAAACTCAACCTGTTCTTCGAGTTCCAGTGGAAACGAAGGGGAGCCACCTATTCTAATTAGATGAATCCCCATGGGATCATTTCGGATTGGAATTTCTATAAAATATTAGAGTAGAAAAAGTTTATAACTACAGTGCGAAATTTTTTTATCAAGTAACCCAACCAACATTCGAATTTCAATCAGATCATATCTTGTCGGCTAGAATTGCAGCGATTTCTTCTGTGAGATCCTCGATTTTGACGCGATATTCTCGTTGAGCTGCTGATCCGCGACGGGAGAGACTTCCCTCTTTGTGCATACGGGCTAGATAAGTGGAGGCTGTGGCCAGTGGGATGGAAGGGTGGAAGGTGTGTTCATAGAGTTCTTGTACATCCTTGGATGTAAACCATCCGTGGCGGCAATTTCGGAGGACGATATACCGGACTTTTTGGCGCACTGTCCAGGATTCAAAATCAGGAAGCTGTGTTGACGCAGTGGGTGAATCTTTAGTTAGTTCTGGAGTTCCGGGATCCTTAAGAGCTGTGGCAATGGATTCAGTGATAGAACTGGGTAGGCCTTCGTTGAAGGTAATTGTAATATCACAGGATTTCCCCTCGATAATCAATCCTTCGATGGTGATCTTTTGTTTTCGTTTTTTCATGGGTCTATCACCCACTATTGTGTACCCGGCTCTCCATGTCCCATCTAGTCTGGCGTGTTCACACTGATAAAAGTGTGACGGTGTTAACTGAAATTGTTTATGCTATCTTTGAACACCGGTATCCGCTCAATTGGCGATATCTAAAGGTTTTGTGTGTTGATGAGTTCTTAAGGTTGTTTACATAGAAAATAATGCTTCTTTGGGCTTCATTCCCTTTTTTGGGGGCTATTTCCATTTTTCTAATGACTTCACGTATTGTCAACATGTTAACAAAAAAAATGCCTTAATTAAGGGCTTAGAAGTGTGTTCCAGTGGAAATGAAGGGGTCCGTCATTGTTGACTCAGAATACATATTTTAGTGAGCCTATATTTGGAAAAAAATGATTAATTATCCTTATTTCTTTAAGGTTGTTAGCAAATTGCGCGCCATTTGTGAACAAATTAATCTCTAATAATTCAGATAGCTTTTTGACAGTAGCACTTTTTGCGAAATGCTAATATGGAAGATAAGTTCACTTCCAAAAGAAGCGCTAGTGTTTCCTTTGGGACCTAGAGGAGACCAGTACATCATGGACGACCCGCGGCCACTTGATGGAATCTTTGATCGACTCAGTGCTGGTCCCACGCTCATTGAAGATCGGAAAGTGCTTTGGCATTCATACGTACCCGACGAACTTCCTCACCGTAACGAACAGATTACTCAAATTGGAAGTATTTTGGCAACAGGATTGAAAGGTAGTCGGCCGTCAAATGTCTTTGTTTATGGAAAGCCTGGAACTGGAAAAACTGCAGTGACACGGTATGTACTTCGGGAATTGACAACCAAATTCGGAGAAATTCAATTACCTTTCAAAGCCGTGTATTTGAACTGTCGCAATGTCGATACTGATTATCGTGTGCTCGCTAGAATTTGTGCTGAGTTGGGGCAAAAGGTCCCCTTCACAGGTTTACCAACTGATGAGGTATATTCCAGGCTCATAGAATTGTTAGAAAGCCAAGATTTGTTGACAATTATTGTACTGGATGAAGTGGACCGCTTGGTATTGAAGAGTGGCGATGATACTCTCTATAAGTTAACACGTATCAATTATGAATTATCCAAAGCCAACGTGAGTCTAATTGGGATTTCCAACGATCTTAGGTTTCCAGAGTATCTTGATCCGCGTGTTCTGAGTAGTCTAAGCGAAGAAAAAGTGATTTTTCATCCCTACACGGCCTTGCAATTACAGGATATCTTACGCCGTCGAAGTTCAAGTGGCTTAAAGGATGGGATTTTGGACGAACCTGGTGTCATTAATCTTTGTGCAGCTCTAGCTGCAAGAGAGGAAGGAGATGCACGACGTGCACTTGATCTCTTTCGGGTTGCTGTGGAAATTGCTGAACGGGAAGGTAGCAAAAAAGTTAAGGTTGATCATGTAGAGAAGGCACGGCTTAGTATTGAACGGGATACTGTTCTTGAAGTCTTGCGAACTCTTCCAGTTCAACAAAAACTGGTTCTTTACGCCATCTATCTGTTAGAACGCCATAAACATCCTCACCCAGTAACTGGAGAAGTCCAAGATGTGTATGGGGATTTGTGTACTCAGTTGGGAATGGATCCTTTAACTCAGCGACGAGTGAGTGATCTTATCAATGATCTCGATGCCATTGGTCTTGTAAATGCCAAAGTTGTTAGTAAAGGCCGATATGGTCGGACAAAGATTATTCGATTAAGTGTCTCGAAAAAAATGGTTGCAGAAATCCTGGAACGTGATAGTCGGATTAAAACCCTTTCGAGCTTTGTTCCTAAATCAGTAGGCAAATAGGAATTCATCTTGGGGTTTTCATGTGTATAACATTCCTCGTAATCCTCTCCAGCTAATAAATTATGCTTTCACTGCGCTTGGGAAAACCCAGGTCTCTTTGCAACAGTTGATATTTTTTATCGCGTTTGATTTGCATCAAATGCCTCCTTCACAAGTAGCAAAACTGATTCAAGACCTACAGGCTCAGGGTCAATTAGAAGTGAATGATGATGTCGTAACCCTCTCGGAAAAAATGACCTCTGAAGCTGCCCCTCATGATACCGCTCCGGTAACTAATATAGGCGAACTTCTTCGATTATTCACAGGTTCTTCTCGGCTCTCGCGTGCTGTTGGTATGAGTGATAAAGCAATTGACTTCCAATATGTATCTCAGACTCCATTAAAAATTGAAGCTATCGTACATGGTTCTCAAGAATATGATCTTACTTTAGATGAAGCTAACAGGTCTATTTCTCATAACTGTCCAGATTGGCGAAGAGTTAGTGTACTTCGTAGGTTTTGCAAACATGTAGCTAAGCTCTTTTTATTATTGGAGAAGGACCAAGCTATTCGTGTTCTTCAATTGTTACAACAGGAATCTTGGAAATTCGACCAATCTTAGGTGAAGTTTAATGTCTTTACGCTTAACGTGTGGAGGTTTACGAGAGGAACAATACCTGGAGTAGGTTCGATTCCCATAAGTTTCTGATAATCAGTTTGACTTTGAAAGGTACCAGAATTTATCATAAGGGTTTTTCGATAACTGCCTACGCTATTCACATGGATGTGACCACAATGAAGAATATCTGGGACTTCATCAATGACTAACCAATCCCGGGGTTCTGCAACTATTGTGGTGCTTTTTCCGTACATCGGGGCAAGATGTCGACCACGAAGCATCTCACGCATGGCTGTAAAGCTGGCCTCTGCTTCTGGTTTCGAAAGTGCTCCCATAATATCAACCAGACTATCACCATGATAGATTAGCAAATTAACATCATGTAAACTAACTTGCGACGGGCATCCTAATGACGTCACAGAAATTCCTGCATCCTTAAGTGGTGCGAAAAATCGATCTTCAATTGCTGGTCGGGGTATAGCCAGCCGAACACCATCATGATTTCCAGGAGTAATTAATAGGTGAATGTGACTTGGAATGTCTTGAAGAAGTTGGATTAATCCATTAAACTGGCCCTCAAGATCGTGAATTGTAATTTCTGCGAGTTGATTGGGATACACACCAATCCCTTCAACAAGATCTCCATTTATCACAATATATTTCACTGAACCAGCTAGTTCGACGTGTTCATCATCGCCTTCCTTTTTTTGGAGCCAG
>CAYFXY010000001.1:21576-39217 GCA_964347205.1 uncultured archaeon | reverse complement strand
CGAAAGACGGCCTCCAAGAAATGTCGACTCCCAAAATGAATGTCTGAAAGAAGTAATACGCTGATGTTTTCTTTTGATCGATTAGCGCTACGATTGGAGGGAATATCCGGAAGAAAAAGGTCTTTTACAATCAGCATTTCAGAACTAATAGGAGTTCCTTCAACAACTAATACTTGATCGAGTAAAATCATTCGTGCTTTTGAAATCAAGGTTGGATCTCGTTGTTGAATAATAATAGAAATTCGACCGGTCGGGTCTTCAACCTCGAAAGCAACATTTCCACTCTTGGTATCCGTTTTATTTGTGACGATCCCTACAATTTTAATTGTCGGAGGTTTTCCTTTTGAATCACTTACTTTTGCGACGTCTTGAATGTCAATAACGCCTCTGCCATCAACTCGTTGTCCGATGATATCACGCAATCGATAATATCGATCTTGGAAATTAGCGGTGAAATCTTCAATTGTTCCCCTACTTTGTAATTCAGTCGTTGGATCCTTTTGGATTTTGATCTTAGTCTTTACTCCCTCCGCTAAAGCTTTAGTCTGAGTGATGGTGGGAACTCGAGGATCCTGTTTGGTCTCCTCCTTGATTTGATCTAATTCAGGAATTGCTCCAACTTGTGAGTCAAAATGCAATGGTTCTAGTATAGGAGTTTCGGATGGACGAAGGGAATCCGATGCTAAGAAGCGGTCAACGATTTGTAGGGGATTCTTTTTACCTTTCAGCATCTCTAAGGTTGCAGGGCTTATTTGGAATCCTGCATTTAGTAATTTCGCTATTGCGGATTTAACATCGGGATCTTTTTGGGACACATCGTTTCGCCTTATTACCTTAATGCTTTTTTTTGAAAATTTCGGTAATATGATAACCTAAGGAGTTTTGAGGATAAATAGGTAAAGAAACTATCTGGTGAGTAAAATGGAGGCAAGAAAATTACAACGTGTGGGTGCATCATATCTATTGTCTATGCCCAAGCGTTGGGTTGACGAACAGGGACTAAAGAAAGGTTCGATGATTTTAGTCCACGAACGTGCGGATGGGATGCTTATTATTGATCCGGGACTGGCTGATGAACCTCTTCGCTTTCGAAGCGTTATCAGCGATTCGTCAAATGTCTCACGCAACATTCTAGCTGGATATCTTGCAGGAAACAATGTTATTGAAATCAACCTAGGAAAGGCAATGACTCCAGCTTTAAAACGGGAAGTTAAGCGGATGGCCGAGTTTCTAGTAGGCGTAGAAATCATGGAAGAAAATGCCACCACAATGACGCTTCAATGCCTCATTCCCCGCAGCATCGACTCGAAAACCTATTTACGTCGTACTTATGGAATTGTCGCAAAAATGCATGAAGATGCAATCCACGCATTCATACGGAATAACCAAGATCTCGCTCAAGATGTAATTAATCGTGATCGCGAAGTGGACCGGCTCTATTTTCTGGTGGTTCGCCAACTTCGAAAAGCCATTGCCTCGCCCACCGGTGACATGATGTTATCACCCCTTAACCTCTTGGATTATCGACTGGTCGCTAAGGAGGTTGAAGCCATCGCTGATGGCTGTGCCAGCATTGCTGAACAGGTGATCGCGAAAGGATACGTAACTCCTCCTCGGTTGTTTTCACAAGTTCTCCAAAAAATTAGTGAAAAGGTGCTCACTGCACACCGCGAAGCAATTACGGCTGTCTTGCAGCAAGACAGTGTTCGAGCACGCCGAGTGGGAGCCTTAGAGGAGTCAATATCAAAACTTGTTATCGAGATAACTGAAGTTCTAGCAAAACAAGACACAGCTGTATTAGCAGTATTTGATCGGGTCGTCCATTACCTAGAACGAATCTTTGAATCTAGCATCGATATAGCTGACTTGGTCATTTAGTATTGTAAAACATGGCGCGGAGTAAGGGATTTGAACCCTTGCGACCAAAAGGTCACTGGATGACTCGGTACAACTCGAGTCCAGCGCGTTACCGCTCCGCCAACTCCGCTTAATATTAAACTATGATTTTCCTGTCCAATAAACATTTTTTCTGTTTTGTGTTTTTACATTTCCAAGCAAAGCCTTTACATAGATGAATGAAATTTCACATCTTATCAAAGGTGAGTTTAATGACCCTTTCAAAAGATGTCATAACGATTCAAAGGAAATACAAAATCATCGGTCGCCAAGAAATCATAACACAATGTTTGGCTTCAGATAAAGCAAACAAACATCTTCTTATTGAAGGTCCAGTTGGGGTCGGGAAAACCACTATTGCCTCAGCTTTTGCAAACCATTTAGGTCGAACCTTTTTACGGGTTGATGGTGATGAACGCTATACTTCTGCGAAATTAGTGGGGTGGTTCGACCCCCCTGTCGTCTTAAAGGATGGATATACACGTGATACATTTATTCCAGGTCCTTTAGCAGAGACCATGGAATCCGGTGGAGTTCTTTTCATCAATGAAATTAACCGGATGCCAGAAGCCACCCAAAATACACTTTTACCTGTTATGGATGAGGGCTGTTTGCATGTTCCTAAACTTGGAACAATTACTGCTCAAAACGGGTTCCGAATCATTGCGACCCAAAATCCTGAGGCAAGTGTTGGCGTCACTCCTCTCGGAGAAGCACTACGTGATCGCTATGTTTGGCTTTATTTAGATTATCACTCCGAATTAGAAGAACAAGAAATCGTTTCCATAAACACGGGAATCAATGATGAACAAATTGTTAATTTAGCTGTTGCCATTACTCGAGCTACCCGTGATTATATCGATATCCGGCGCGGTGCTAGCGTTCGTGGGGCCATTGACATCGCAAGTCTGTACACTCAACTCCCTGGTGAAGGGCATTCCATTTGGGAGCAAGCTGCAATCATGTCCTTAGTGCCCAAAATTGAGTTACATGATAATACACAAAAATCACCTGTTGACGTGATTAAAACTTTAGTAAAATCCGTATTGGCAAATTTTTGATCACTGAGGAGGCATCCGCCTCCGATGACGTGCCTATCGTGCTATCTGGTACACTCTCCGATGAGAAACTTTTCGAATCCGAAATTCGAGCCAATGGTCGTGATTATCAATATTATCTCCGTTTAGGTAAGAACTTCGATTATCCTGCAGCAAAAGAAATGGCAGAGATTGCTATTGAATTCGGAAATATCACGGCTTTGCAAGCTCTCGCTCATCTGCAACCATTTGCTACAAGTGAAGCGATCTCTACACAGGATGGGGTCCACCTTATTGCACGATCCGCACGGGATGGTAATGTTGCAGCACCTCTTCTCTTTTTTCAACTTCGAAATCAAATCCGTGGCAAATATCGTCAAACTTTTCGTGAACTTGCTCGTGCCACAATTATACATTCAGCACTGAGAATAAGTGGTCGAGGGCTACGACCGGAAACCATCAAACTGGTTCCCTTTTACCCTGGTCTAGATGAGTTTGACCTTGATTCCACACTCGAAGAAACTCTCCTCAAACCTAGTTATGTTAATTACTCCGATATTATTGGCATTGAACGATTTGCACGAAAAAAGATTGGGACAATCATTCTTGATACTTCAGGATCTATGGCAGGACCTAAGCTCCTAACTGCGGCAACTGCAGCAGCAGTTGCGGCGTATCATCTTCGCCATGATAAATATGCTCTCATAGCCTTCAACACTGTTGCTAGCACTATCAAAACCATGGACCAAAAGACAACCATCGATGATATTGTTGACACTATTCTTGATACTGAACCAGCTGGCTACACTAATATCAGCGATGCCTTGGAAACCGCCTACATCCAATATCAACGCGCTAATCGGCAAGAATCTTGGGCTATACTCATCACTGACGGTATCGCCAACCGTGGTGGTGACCCCCTACCTCATGCCCGGAAATACCATAATCTCCATGTTCTCCAAACACCTGGAACCCATGCTCATGGCGAAGAAACCTGCATACAGATCGCACAACTTGGTCGGGGACGACATATCAAAGTCAACTCACATACCGAAGTACCTCGTGTTCTCATGCGGCTACTTAGACATACCTAAATGATTCGAAAAACAAGAAATTTGCATGAATGATGTCATAACGGGCCTGGTTCGTCACCGGGTCTTGGATACAATGCCTTCACCAAAAATGAAAGTTGATGTAACTATATAAGCTACACAATTTTTTCGCATTACAGTATCGAAACAATTTGATTCTCAATATCCAATCTCAAGAAGGCACAAAGCTTAAATCGACTACACCGGCTCTTCAGTACACTAGCCCATTAGCGGGGTGGGGTAGCCAGGATATCCCGCGGGGCTCATAAATCCCATTGGGAAACCCCGAGATCGGTCGTTCAAATCGACCCCCCGCTACCATTCCAATTCTCAACCCCGTTTTAACAAGGAATTGATGCTATCGTCCCATTATACATTTTCGGACTCAATTAAAGAAATCTCCACTCCTGGTACAAAGTTGATTTCAGAATACTATTAAGACGTCTAATCCTAGAATATCTTGCCCTTGGGAGAAACACCAACAGGAACCCGCATCAATGACCCCCAACCATCATGATTCAGAGGATTTCATCCAGAATTTAAGAGAGGAAACAATAAGAGAATTCACCCATATCACGAATACAATTGTGAATATTGTCGGATCAAAACCATTCGAGTCTTATTCTGCGATCAATTGGGTTCAAGTTCCTCTCGAGCTCTCCGGACCACGGTTCGGTGCTAGAGAATATTACGATGCTAAGAGCCGTTTAATCCTCGATCTTTCATTGAATCTAGTTAAACAATTCAACAAGTATCGGAAACTCGTACTCTGGCGCGAAGCCTTTCTTCTCCATCTTCCTTCCGTCATTCGTCAAATTCCGGAAGCCGCTGACCTAGGCCTTTATTGCTATTATCGATATGGTATCAAAACTCAACAACAACGAAACCGGTTCCTTCAGCTCTGGGAAACCATCTCACCGCCACAGGATTTTGTCTTCTATCGATATTATCCTACTGCAGGATTTGCCTTTTTCGACAATGTTGTTGATGGAACCTTTCTCAAAAAAGCAATAGAGTGGTTCAAACCCTTCAATCAACTCACAGAGCAGATGACTACCGAAGCATATACTGGAAACCTCGAACGCTTAATGTTCAACCATCATCGAAAATTGAAACCCATTGAGCTCAAAGTGCTTCGTGGATTAAATGATTGCTTAAGTTGTTCTCAAACGGAATTAGCAAAAAACTTGGGTTTACGTCAACCAACAGTAAGTCGTATCATCAGAGAGCTTTCAGAGAAACATCTCCTACGGTTTGTTACCTTTGCTAATTATCCAATCATTGGTCTTCAACCAGTTACCGTGAAATTCACTTCACCTAAGTTGAAAGTGATTGATTCATTGAAACAATTGATTGCGAGAATTCGGTACACACTTGGCTTACAGGAATTCGAGACAGATCTCCTTTCCTCATTTGTGATTCCATCGGAGCGAATGACACGTTTTCGTCAATGGTTAAAACAACTAGCCTCTATTTATGAGATAAAGTTACCTAAGGTTCGTTCAATTACAGAACGAATACATGCTCGTAACTTTGGATTATATGACCCCAAAAAGGGAGGCTGGCCCCTCGATTATGAATCCATTCTTGATAACTTCTTCCGATTAATTACCGAAGAATTGACTCGCCACTTACCACCTTTACGGTTTTACAAATTAACGCCAATGCATCTGAAAGAAACCCTACCTCTTCAACATCAAGATTTCATTTACATGCAACGAGTCTCAGATACCTATATTGCAACAAGCCAAATGAAATTCCTCGAATCACAAGAAGCAATACAAGCGGGATACAAAGAATCCGAACATATGGCGTATAGACGACGAGTTGACTATTTAGAAGAACACAAGCTAGTTAGTCCACCCATCGGTGTCGGTTTAATTCATATCGGTTTAAACGCAGCGATTTACATACTTCTTGAGAGTTCAAGTGAAGAAACCCATCAAATACTAACGGCATGCCAATTATTTCCTCATGTCGCTGGGAGAATATTTGATGATGGAAGTGGAATTGCTACAATTTTCGTTCCATCAGCGTCAGCAGTAGCTATACAAGCATCCTTATACGAAGTGTTTAATTCGATAGAGATTCCCATCACGTTAGCAATCAAACCTTCTTGGGAAGCTTTCGGGTGGACAGGTCCCCGTCCATTAAATTCAGCGAATTATGATTTTCAAAAGAGTAAATGGATTTGGACAAAAGATAGCTTACCCCTCCCGCGCTTCTAAGTTTGTCAGATCCTTCTCTGACGTTTGGAATTTTCTTTATTAAGGTCGGTTTACAAAAAAAATCCAGATTTTGAATTATTCTAATCATTTTTTTGCAAACAAATTTCGACGTTTAAATGAGAATTTTCATCGAATTTTTTTAGATAACTTAAGGAGGCATCTCAATAATGTACCCCCCACGTCATCCTGATCCTCATTAATCTTAAAACACTGGAATTCAGGCTTGCCATTCACCGTTTCATTATCTGAGAAATAAGAATTAGACACTCATCCACTTGGTTCAAATTTTACAGCCAAAGGAATTCTAAGCTGTTTTCTCTTTCTCATCTTTTAAGAGTCTTCAATTTTGAGAATAATCGGAAGTTAAAACTAGGCTAACAACCTACTATTGTCATCATTTGTATGGATGGCTACTTGGTGTCGTACAGTTCTAGTGAGTTAATGAAACGCTTCAGGCAACATCAAAAATGGATTATCACCGAGCTTGCCATCAAACCGTTGCCTCGACAACGAGATCGGATTACCCGACTGACCTGGAACGAGATGCCAATGAGCTATACTCAGTCTCGGTTTGGGGCTCAAGAGACCTCATCTACTGAGAGTGCTCGGAGAGGCTGGCAAGTCGATTTGTCCCCAGAACTCCAAGATGTGTCATTTTCTGTGCTTGACTGGGTTATTTGGCGAGAAGCTCTTCTAGGCTTTCTCCTACCGCATCTTCGTCAAATCCCGGAAACTGCTGATCTTGGCCTATTCGCTGGTCTCGCTTTTGGAGGTTTCACTACCACTCAAGAAGAGGAACTTATGGTTCTCTGGCGTCAGGTTTCACCGCCTCAGCATCATCAATATTATGTCTATGATGCTCCTTTCGGTTTCCCTTTATACGATCGTGTAGTTGATGGCACCTTTCTCCAACGGGTTGTTCCTTGGCTCAATACACTCCGTCCCACAGCTAGTCGAACTAGCCTGGCCAGCAAGACCTATACTGGTGCTCTTGAACGCTGGATGCTGGAAACTCATATTCCACTCACCCGCCCCGAACATCGAATCCTCAAGGCTCTCACCCAAATAACTACATCTCTCCATCAAAGCCGACTTGCTAAACAACTCGATATGACCGTTTCCGGGCTTAGTCAACACCTTACTAAACTCGCCCAACGTCACCTCCTCCGTCTTAACCACTTCATCAACCTTCCTCTAATAGGTCTTATCCCCCAAGAATTGTTTCTTTCCACACCAAACCCCCGAATTCGTCAACACCTCGGTGCAATCTTTAGACAAATCCGATATACCTGGCTTATCAATCCCATTAAACAAACCAGTCTACACTGTCGAGTCTTTATTCCTGAGGATAGAGTTACCAAATTTCATTCCTGGTTAAATGAACTAACCGCAAAATATGACCTCTTACCCGTATCACCAATCCGCACATCTGAGGTGTTTCAATCTTGGAATTTTGATATCTATTATCCTGAACAAGGATGGTTACAAGATTTTACACTCCTTTTACACCAAGTCTACTCTGAATTGGAGAATCAATTAGACACCGATTTCTCCCTTATCACAACTTCAACATTTTCTTACGAACAACTCAATGACAACCAAAATTTCCCAATTCAGCTAAGGTCAGAAGACTTCATCTACTTTCTTCGAGCAGCTGACATCCATCAAATTACTGACCGAATTACTGCTCAACCATCAAAAGAACTTCGCCAAGCAGGCATCTCTCCTAGTGCTCATATGGTTTATCGACGCCGCGTTAAACAATTGGAAAAACTCAACATTAGTCATGTTAAAGGTATGTTTCTTATGCACATAGGACTCGATACTGTTCTCCAAATTTATCTTTATGAACCCCGAGAGATTACAAAACAAATCATTTTGGCTTTGAGTCGATTTCCCAATCTTAATGGGTTAATCCTTGAAAATGGCCATGGAATTATTTTTCTTTATATTCCAAATCACAGTGCAATAGAAACTCTGTCCACTCTTCGTAAAACCTTCGGGCGGCTTGAAATGAATGTTACAATCGAAGTTAAACCCACTTGGCAGTCAATATCTGGTTTAGAATTTCCCGTTAAATCTAAAAATTATGATTTTAACAAAGGAAAATGGAAATGGGATCAGAATACACTTCCCCAATTAGGTATACCTTGATTGTTATTTTGAAAAAAGAAAAAAGGGGAAGGCAAAGATTACCTTTAACATGGAAAGGGATCACGTGGGGGGTACATTTGTTTTAAGGCCTCCAAGCAATTAGTAACCAAAGGAGGCGTTCTTATTTTGCTATTTAAACTGAGTAATTCTCCTGAAAAGAATTGAATCTGTTTCTTCGGAGGGTTTTCCTTTTTTTGCATCGTCCTTTCCATCTATTCGTCTTTGTGAATGAATGGGAAAATGAAAAATGGTGGGTCGGACGGGCTTCGAACCCGCGACCTCTCGGTTATCAGCCGAGTGCCCTACCAGGCTAGGCCACCGACCCACAAGAAATTCGTGTTGTTGGGCGTGGTGTTCTACGTTTATATGAGTTTTGCCAGAGAATCGGGATGATGCTGATTGGTGGAGTGGCCGGGACTTGAACCCGGAACCTCGTGCGTGCGAGGCACGCGATCTACCATTGATCTACCACCCCATGGGGTTGCGGGGTTATTTGGGTGGGGGTATTTTTGTGTTATCCTTTCTGTGGAATTTGAGGGACTGGATATTGTGCATATGTTGGAGGTCATCGCTGTAAGGTTGGAGGATTTTTGGTGCGTTAACGATTGGAAGGGACTCGCGAAGGCTCATTTTATGATCTTTTTTATGTTTCCAAATATCGGAGTTGAATTGGGTTAGTGTTTCAGTGGGGTGGTCGCCTTCGATTCCTGTAACAATTTCAGGGAAGTGATATTTGTGAATGGAAGTTTCAGAGTCGTAGAGAGTGCGATGGATTTTGTCGGTGATATATGGACAGATAGGGGCCAGGAGTTTTAGGATGGCTTTGAGAACCGTGTGGAGGGTATACCAAGCAGCGGTGCTGCGCGCTTTATCTTGTTCTGAATAAGCACGACCTTTGACGAGTTCAATGTAATGGCTGGCAAAGAGATCCCAAGTGAAATTTCGGAGTTGACGGGCGGGGATGATGAAGTCCAATTGTGCATACCCTGCTTTAGCGCGATCTATAAGCTGGTTGAGTTCAAAGAGAATCCATTGATCAGCGGGCTGTAATTCTATATTATCGTCCTTGGGTTGGGGGAATCCGGAAATGAACCGGGAGATGTTCCAGAGTTTGGTGAGGAAGCGGTGGGCACCTGCAAGGCGCCCTTCATTGAATCGGAAGTCGGAGCCGAGAGAGGCTTCAAGAGCGCCCCATAGACGGAAGGCATCGGCGCTATATTTCTCGATTAAGGGATTGGGATCAATGGTATTTCCCCGTGATTTGCTCATGGCTTCACCACGTTCGTTAAGTCCGTGTCCACTAATCCAGATGTATTTGAAAGCAGGCGCTTGGAAGAGTTGGTAGATGCGAAGTAGGGAGTAATAAAGCCAGGTGCGGACAATATCTTTGCCTTGGGGCCGAATGCTTGCAGGAAAGTTCTGTTTGAAAAATTCGTTGTCTTTGGTATAGGAGAGGGTAATAAGGGCACTGATGGATGAGTCCATCCAGGTATCTAACGTACGGGTTTCACCTTCAAATTCGCCGCTTTTCCCACATTTTGGACATTTTTTGACTGGAGGAGGATTTTTCCATGGTTGATAGTAGGGACCAGGGGGTGGAACTATGGTTTCGTTACATGTCTTACAGTACCAGAGGGGGACTTCGGTACCATAGAATCGGCGTCGGCTAATGGGCCAGTCGCGGTTGACGCTATTAATCCAATCGACGAGGATTTGTTTGTTTTTTTGGGGGAAGAAGGTTATTTGGTCGATTGCGGTTCGGAGATCATCGAGGTAGGGAATTTGTTTCAGATAGTATTCGGGCATAGCGATAAATTCAATAGGGTCTCGGCTTCGCCAACAGGTGGGTGTTCGATGGATGGTGGTTTCTTGTTTTATTAGAAGGTCGTGCTTTTTGAGATCCTTGAGGATGGCGTTACGTGCTTCTTTTACAGTCATGTCTTTGTAGGGACCAGTGACTTCTGTCAGTTTTCCGTCTGGTGCTAATGCATTGATGGGTTCTAGTTGAAGGTCGCGGAAGAGTCGAACATCTGAATAATCGCCGTAGCTGCAAACCATAACGACTCCGGTCCCAAATTCAATGCGCGCTTCATGATGAGGAATGATTGGTACACTCTTGTTATATAGGGGCGTTAACGCAGTTTTATTGTGAAGATGGTGATATCTTTCGTCTTCTGGATTAACTAGAACAGCCGCGCAGGCAGAGAGTAGTTCTGGGCGCGTTGTGGCTATTGGTAATTCTTCCCCTGTTTCTTCAATGGCGAATTTGAGGGTTGAAAGAGTGGCTTCAAGATCCTTGTATTCAACTTCTGCATCTGCGATGGTGGTCCCACAATCAGGGCACCAGTTATTGGGTCGATTATCAATGTAGATTAGGTCTCTGTTGTATAGTTCGATGAAGGTGCGCTGCGTGACAGCTCGATAATCGGGACTATCAGTGCGGTACATCTCATCATAGTTAAATGAATTACAGCTCAGTCCAAGGCGTTGGGCATGACTGACGAGTTCGACTTCAATACGATCTAAGAATTCCGCACACATATTGAGAAACTTCTGTCGAGGGATGTCGTGCATGCTGATATTGTAAGTCTGTTCTACTTGAACCTCGATGGGTAACCCGTTCCGATCTAAACCCATGGGAAAAATTACATCATAGCCTTCCATACGTTTGGTTCGAGCAATCATGTCAATTTGAGCATAGTGAATGGAACCGCCAACATGCCAAGGACCACTCAAATAGGGAGGTGGGGTGTCAACGGAAAAGATGGGGTTTTTAGTATCTTTGTGGAATGCGTAGAGTTGCTGTTTGGTCCACAGCTCAAGAATTTCTTCTTCTATCTTTGGTTTCCACCGTTTTTCTTTGAGTAGAATTTTGTGCCCCATCATTTGCGACCTCTTAGTCACAGTTTAATTGAATTAAGGAAAAGAGCTTTCATAATGTTTATTCTGTTTTTATTATACCCAGAAGACGGCATTCTTTCGCTCGCTAAAAAGGCTTTCTCCAATTTTTTTTGCCCTATATCTGTTCAGCCCAACGAAGAATTGCACCAATTCCCCGAAACGATGTAAGGAGTTGTCTACCTTCTTCAGTTTCGGGTGAAATAATTTCAATTTCTGCTCCGGTTTCTTTAGCGACTTCTCCAAGTTCGTCAATAATGTCTTGGGTTTCAATTAGTTGTAGAGACTGATTTTGACATTTAGTGCATTGTTGAGTATCAAGTGTATCTTCGAACTTGGGTCGCGCATCCGGACTAAGGGTCTTTTCTGTTTTCACTCCACAAGAACTACATTTAATTTTCGCACGTGTGTAATCTATCCCTTCTGATACAAGTATGATTTCAACTGCCCCACGATCAAGAGCTGAACGGACCTGCTTTTCACCGTATGTAGCGCGCCCCGTATCGCGTGCAAGTTCACCTAAGAATCGCTGAACAAGTCGTTTTTCTTCGACTAATCGTTGGTTTCGCAGGATTTGGTCGGATTTCTCAACTAAAGCCCGTATTCCTTCTTCACCAGAATATGCAGTGTCAAGAATGGCTAAGACCTTCTCCTTGAGAAGTGGCATTAAATATCCCTTCTCGGCAAAGGTTTCTTTTGTAAATCCTGGTCCTCCAATAATGATGCCATTCAAATCAGGAATCTCTTCAAACAATTCACGGGTTAATTCACCAGCACGGGTAAGAAATTCATGAGCGGCCTGTTCAATTAACCGTTCGAAACGTCGCTGACTCTGTCCTCCTGCTCGATGTTTACCCATAATTCCTGATTTTATGGTTTTTACGACTTGTAAATTGGTTCCACGTAGAAGCGCCCATGCCGCAGCGCTTCGATCGATTGAAATCAAGCCATAACTTTCTTTGGGAATGAGCATTTCGCGAAGGGGATCGAGCCAGAACTCAGCAGCACACCTGTAAATGTAAACATTCACGGGTTCTGGGGGTTCAATGAGATATATTTCCATCTTTTCACTACCCGGTGCTCCATGTGGGATTGCCCCAGCAAACACGGCTAATCCATGTGGCGGTGGCTTGGGAATATTTTTTAGCCGTTGAATTACAGTTTGAATTGCATCCATCACGTTTTTCCGGGTGGATTTTGATTTGATATTGGTGGCGGTCCCATATTCATTTCGGAGTGTGCTTAACACATCACTGATTTGGCGATCGGGGGGAATGTAGAGCGTGATTAATTCAGTGTGAAGTCCCTTTTTCCGAGCGAGAGTGTCCACTACCTTCTTGAGTTTGAACCGTTGATAGGATTCACTTGGTGTGGACATGGGTAGCAACTCACTGTTCGCATAAAGCAAAAAGGCAAGTATGCGTCTTTAAGTGCGAGGAGCAACCGTTAAAGGTTATCATAAACTTTTCGAACTATAAGGGCGATTCCATGAAGCTCGTATTAAAAATTGGCGGGTCTTTACTCTTTGATGAAGACCAGACCTTTGATCTAGCACGGGTTAAAGAATTTAAGGGGCAAAACCATGATCTAGTATTGGTTGTTGGTGGAGGAATTTTAGCGAAAATATTGGTTGAACGCGGGAAGGGTTTGGGTGCTAATCGGGAGGCTTTGGATCAGTTGGGAATCGCGGCTACGTGGGTGTGTGCACAAATGATGATTGCAGCGTTACATGATATTGCTTATCCTATTCCAATTATGACTGAAGACCAACTGGCGAATCTCGTTAATGATGAAAAATTACTCATATTAGGCGGTCTCCATCCAGGCCAATCCACGAATGCAGTGGCTGCACGGGCTGCTGAAATCACACGTACTGAGGTTTTAATCAATGTCACTGATGTCGATGGTGTTTACGACCGCGATCCTAGGCAGTCTTCTGAAGCTAACCTTCTTTCTAAAATCTCTTTGGATCAATTGCGTGATATTGTTTCATCTCTTGCAAGTGAACCTGGGACTTACCCTTTATTTGATAAACGAGCTTTGGATATCGTCGAACGGGCTCGGGTTGAAGTGTGGTTTATTAACGGCTTAAAGCCTTCGAACATTCTTCAAGCAATTAATGAGGGAAAAATTGGCACACGGGTTGTTGTTTCCTAATTTTTTTGCGGAGAATTTTTTTGAGATAAGCTTTTTTTCTAATAGCACCTCTGTATTGGCAATTGGTTTCCTTCATGCGCGGTGAGGGTGGCTAACATCGATGGGTCGATTGAAAGAGCTTTTCGGAGATACTCCAAAAATAAGATTATTAGAAGTGCTTATTGAACAAAAAGACACAACCTTACATCTTTCCATGTTAGCACGCCGTGCGAATGTATCAGTTTCTTCTGTTGAACGCTGTCTTCTTCCTCTCATAAAAGCGGGTATTGTCTCTGATATTCGGTTTTTTCGACGCCGTCGTATCCTTCACCTAAATCCCAAGCATCCAGTAGCTCAGTTACTTGTGAATTTTGCAAAAGAGGTTAATAATGACTGGGATTCTCGATAATAAATGGGAGATTCAGGTATGTTTTAGCGAGTTTTTTAATGCGTCCAAGCATCTTTTTGGGGTGGATGATTTCTGCCCAGCGTTTCTTGTTTCCAATCTCAATGTGTACAAGGGTTTCTGATTTTCGATAGGGTCGTTGTACATAGCCTAAGGCGATTCCTTTCCGGAGTAGAGGGGAAATAGAACCACTTGTAACCTCTCCGATCGCTTGATTTTTGGCATAGATCAGATTTCCAGTTCGCGGAATTCCCTTTCCCAATAAAATGAGTCCAACTCGGAACCGTTGAGGTTTTTCCTTTTTCTCTGTTTGCAGTGCGTGTTTTCCCACAAAGGTTTCTTTTTTCAAACTGACTGTAAAACCTATTCGAGCTTGATATGGGGTAGTGTCTTCGTTGATATCATTCCCATACAATATCATTCCGGCTTCCAGACGTAGAGTATCTCGGGCCGCCAATCCCACTGGGACTAATCCTTGAGATTTACCCTGTTTGAGAATGCTATCCCATAGATGGATTGCTTTTTCTTTGTGATCAAGGCCAATATTTCGTTGGGCAATTTCGAAACCGTCTTCACCTGTATAACCGCTGCGTGTAATTATGACTTCATAGCCGTTAAGTGTTGTTTGAATCGAGCTAAAGCGAGGAATTGCCGTCAAGTCCGTTGAAGTTAATGGGTTTAGTATTTCTATCGCCAGTGGTCCTTGAAGTGCAAACATTGGCGTGTTATTAGAGATATCTGAGATTTTGACCTCAAACCCTTTGCGATGTTTTTTCATCCACCTAATGTCCTTCGCACGATTTGCAGCATTAACGACCATATAATATTCTTCATCTGCTAACCGAAACATGAAGAGATCATCAACAATTCCTCCCTTTTCGGTACAGAACACACTGTAGGTCCCAGCTCCAATGTCTAATCGCTGAATTCGGGTGGGTAATAGGTTATCTAAGTATTTGGTTGCTTGAGGACCCGTAATCATTGCTCTGCCCATATGTGTGACATCAAAGAGTCCAGCTGCTTTTCGAGTCGCTAAATGTTCTGTAACAGCCGTCTTATACCATAAAGGCATGTGAAACCCTGCAAAGGGAGCCATTTTCGCGCCATTGGTTACGTGCCAATCATATAGGTGTGTCGTGCTCATTCGGGACGCTGTCAAGGGAATAACCTCTTGAAACGGTCGAGTTCTTATTTGGGCAAGTGGCATTAAGTTTTCGGTGACCATTAATGGGTTCGCATCAAGCTCAGCTTGGAACAGTTAAGATGGGTAACCATCATCCTGTTGCAGTGATGGGGGTCATTAATTTAGACCCGAATTCTTTCTACCTAGGTTCTTATCATAGTTCGCTTAAGCAAGTACTTTCTGCAATAGAAAGGATGGTTGAGGAGGGAGTTGACATTCTTGATATTGGGGGCGCATCTTCAGCACCAAATTCTCCACCGGTTCCTCTCGAGACAGAACAAAGTCGTGTAGTAGAAATAGTCAAACGGATTACACAAGAGTTCACTGTGCCAATTTCGGTGGATACGCAGCGTAGTCAAGTGGCACAAGTTGCCTTATCCAAAGGTGCATCCATTGTTAATGATGTATCTGGGTTGAAATCCGATCCTTTGATGTCGACAGTTATCAAGGATGCTGGGGCAAGTTGTGTAATGATGGCATCACAAAACTCAGCTGGGGATTGTAAAACGATTCCTCAAATTATTAAGGCATTAGAGCATAGCCTTGAGATTGCGCGTTTAGCAGGAATTCCCAAAAACCTAATTGTGGTTGACCCTGGGATCGGTTTTGGTAAACCTTACAAATGTGATCTGGAAATTCTTCGAAACATCAACGAATTGCGGATCCTTAATCAACCCATTTTACTTGGCCTGTCGCGAAAGAATGTCATTGGCCGAGTCCTTGGGTATCCATCACCTGAAAGTCGGCTTTTTGGAACGCTTGGCGCTGTTGCGTTCGGAGTAGTAGCGGGCATTCATGCGATACGGACGCACGATGTACGCGCAACTAAAGATTGCATAAAGATGGTAGAAGCCATTCAGTCAGTTAATGAGTGTGTATGATAATGGAGCTTTTTGGAATTAAAACACCGATCATTAAGCCAGGTGACGATTTAGTCGAAATCCTTTTGTCAGCGCTTTCTCAACAGGAAATGGCACTGCTATCTTGTGACATTTTAGTCATTGCTGAGACGGCTGTGGCAACAGCTCAGAATCGTATTCAGGAGTTAGCGTCCATTTCAGTGTCACCTCGCGCCCAGGAATTAGCCGACCTATATGATCTCGAAGCACCTTTAGCTCAGCTTATTCTTGATGAGGCCGATGAGATTCTTGGAGGGATTTCGCATGTGCTCTTGACACTTAAAGATAATATACTTTTGGCGAATGCAGGAATTGATCGTTCCAACGCGCCACTTGGTCATGTGGTGCTCCTTCCGTCTCAACCAACTGAAACGGCCTGGCAAATCAAAACGGGCTTAGAGGCAAAAACTGGACACGAAATTGGCATCATTATTGCAGATAGTCGAACCCAACCGCTTCGCCTGGGCACTGTTGGACTGGCAGTGGCGAGTGCTGGCATTGAAGCCATTAAAGATTTTCGTGGGCATCCTGATCTTTTTGATCGGCCGCTCCGAATTACTCGATCAGCAGTAGCTGATAATCTAGCCTCTGCTGCTCAGCTCTTGTTAGGCGAAGCTAATGAGCAGATTCCCTTTGTTGTAATTCGTGATGCTCCTGTTGATTTTACGAAAAGGCGTATTCAATCAACGGAATTGACAATTTCTCGTCAAGAATGCCTTTACATGGCTATCTTCGAACAGTACAGTCACCGAACATCAATCTAAGAGGAATCAAGGGGTGGAGAAAGGCTCAGTACTCAAGATCTTTGTCATTCCTATAAGTTCGTTATAGGTCTAAAGGGTCAGGTCTTCACAGCCAATCTCCATCTTGCTTCTTGGTTTCCTTTCTTTTATGCATTGGGTCTAAGAAGAAATGGTGCGGCTTCCGGGAGTTTCGGTAACGCTGTAAAGCACGTCTGACTTTCGAACCCGGGTCTCAGGCGTGGGAGGCCTGGATCATAACCACTAGATCAAAGCCGCCTATTCTAAAGGGTAGAAGTATCTAATCGACCTAAAACCATTTTGGTGAAAATCTCATCGAGTGATTACAATGGAGCTTCAGGTTCCCTGGTGCTTTGGTTGTTTAGGTGTGTGAAGAGCAAGAATTATTGCTTCAAAATTTGGATGAGATCTAGCTTTGCATTAGTTAGCTTCGCTGGTTGGTGAGGAATAGCGGTACTTTTGTTGATTTTTCGCTTTCTCAATGGTTTCGGGATCGATGCGTTTGAGTTCGCGTTCAGGAAAGCTGGAAAGCATTTCCCAGCCAAGATCAAGGGTCTGTTCGATGGTGCGTTCTTCAAATTCGCCTTGATTAAGGAATTGTTGTTCAAAGGTTTCTATAAAACCAAGATATACGCGGTCCTTGGCGGAGAGTGCGCCTTCGCCGACAACGGCTACGAGGTCTCGGAGGTCAGAACCTTCGCTTGCGGCATAATAGAGTTGGGCTTGGACCTCATTGTGGTCCGCTCGGGTGTGCCCTTCGCCGATACCTTCTTTCATTAACCGGCTTAGGCTGGGTGCTGGATCAATGGGGGGGTAGATCCCTTTGTTGTGTAAAGATCGGCTTGTGATTAGTTGGCCTTCAGTAATATATCCAGTGAGATCTGCGACGGGGTGGGTGATATCATCGCCAGGCATGGTAAGGATGGGCATTTGAGTGATTGTACCATTTCGA
>CAYFXY010000001.1:14429-21566 GCA_964347205.1 uncultured archaeon | reverse complement strand
CGTGATTGATGACACAGAAGCCAAAGCATTACAAAGTCCGAGTACATGTGGCCGGGGTAGCCGCGGCGACCAGGTACTTCTTCACGGGCTGCAGAAATTTCACGTAGAGCATTAGCGTAGTTGAGCATGTCGGTGAGAATAACGAGAACATGCATATTTTGTTCAAAAGCCAAATATTCTGCAATGGTGAGGGCAGTTCGTGGTGTGATAATTCGTTCAATCGGTGGATCATCTGCTAGATTTAGGACAAGCACGCTTGTTGCGAGGGCGCCTGTTTCTTCGAGTGTCTTCATGTAGAATTGCGCGGTTTCAGCCGTAATTCCGATGGCACAGAGAATTACAGCGAACTGTTCTTCTTTCCCTGGGATTTTTGCTTGGCGTGTGATTTGTGCCGCGACCCTATCGTGAGGAAGACCTGAGCCACTAAAAATTGGGAGTTTTTGTCCTCTAACCAGAGTATTCAGCCCATCAATAACACTGAGTCCGGTTTGAATGAACTCACGAGGATATTGGCGCGCATCCGGGTTCATTGGTGCCCCATTGAGGTCTAATTCATCATCTGGCACAATGGCTGGTCCCTTGTCGATAGGCATGCCTGACCCATTTAATATTCGACCAAGTAGATCATTAGTAACAGCTGTTCTCATTGTTTCTCCCGTAAGCCGGACGCGTGTTGCTTTAGTGTCAAGTCCTCGTGTGCCTTCAAAAACTTGGACAATGGCACGTCCCCGCATGGCTTCTAATACGGTCCCTCGGCGGATCGAACCATCCGGTGCGGTTACTTCAACGAGTTCGTTATAAGCGACATCTTTAACTTTATCCAGAATTAAAAGCGGTCCTGAAACAGTTGTCACTGTTTGATATGTAGGTTTTAAAGTGGTAGCTTGTCTATCAGTCATTATTGCCAGCCTCATATTCCCGTTTTTAGGAAACGGGCTTCGGTGACTAGGCTCAAGCAACTTTTAAGCCTTACTTTAAGACGAGAAAAAAATACAATAATTCCTTAGAATCTAGATATTATAGGTACACTAACCATATCCCATCCTTTGAGAGTGAATTGCCATGAGTGCTGACCAGCAGTTTGAGAAATTAAAACACGAAATGTATGATCGGCTTTATCAAATCCTTCCAGAGATTGCGAGTATGTTGGGGCTCCATGATCCGTTTGATCATCAACTTTCGAAAGGCGATTTAACCTCTGAATTTGAAGTCGAAAAGTTATTTGAAGAATCGGTTCGTCGCATGAAAAAGACAATCAACTTCAATGACTTAAATGATGCAAATAAAATTGATTGGCAAATCCTTGAGGATGCCTTTGAATTATGGAAATTCACATTCCACGAGCAACGCCAAAGCGTCTTGAATCCTGATGCCTTTGATCTCCTTGGAACAAGTTTCTTCCTCATGATTTCGAAGGACTATGCACCCCTTGAAGAACGTATGAAGGCGATGATATCTCGTCTAAAAGAGATACCACGCTTTCTGCAAGAATTTCATACACGCTTTGAAAAATCCAAACCCGTAAAATTATGGACTGAAATCGCTCTCGAATCCGCCCAGCAAATACCAGGCCTTTTTCAGTTTATTACTATGTTAGGAAAGGGACAAATTCCTGATGAACTCCAAGTAGAATTAGAGGAAGCAGTAACAGCGTTGGATGAACCACTTAAAGCACATCTTGCATGGCTTCAGCAACTTCAATCGAACACGATAGAGAATTGGGCATTGGGAAAGGAGCGATATGAACAACTGATACAACTTCGAAGGTTAGGGATGACTTCTGAAGAGATTTTACAATTTGGAATTAAATCCCTTAAAGAACTCAAAGATGAACGAACCCAAACAGCTGCCCAAATTGATCCCGACAAAAGTGTTGATGAAGTGATGGCCACCATTGAGAAAGACACTCCCAAAACTTTTGACGAAGCCCTTCTCGCAACACGAACAGCTATGGAGGAAGCGAAGCAATTCGTTTTTGATAATGACCTCGCTACTATCTATGAGGAAGATAAACTGTATATTGAGGAAACTCCCACATTCATGGCTCCCCTGATACCCTTTGCAGCTTTAATACCTCCCTCACGCTTTGATGACCCCAAGATTGGGATTTATGTTGTCACCCGACCAAAAGACATCGCACAGCTTGGCAAACACTTGAACAACCCCAGTATTCGAGATGTTGCTGTTCACGAATCATTCCCTGGACATTTTTTACAGTTGTCGGCTTCAAACAGAGGTTCACTATTACCACTCTTAGGCACAATGGCAGGTAATCTGGGGGTTGAAACAGTTGAAGGATGGGCCCATTATTGTGAGCAAATGATGATGGAAAAGGGCTTTGTCACAGGACTTGAAGCAAAGATGGTCCAACTTACCGGAGCGATTTGGCGTGCGGTTCGAATTATTCTGGACGTTCAATTGGGACGTGGTGAAATGACATTCGATGAAGCGGTGAACATGTTAGTTAAAGAAACTGGTATGTCTCGAGAAGGTGCAACCGCCGAGGTTCGTCGGTATACCATGAGTCCTGGCTACCCATTGTCCTACCTTTTAGGGAAACATCTCATTATTCAACTACGCGATGAAACTATGGAAAAAATGGGAGACAAATATTCCGATAAGTTCTTCCATGACACCATTACAGCCAATGGCAATCTACCAATGGTCCTTCTTAGAAAAGTCTTTGATCAAAAAATTGCACAACATGCATCGTAGTTTGAGAATAATTATTTTCAGTTGTTACCAGATGCTTAGAATAAGGTGCGTGCGAACCTGTTCGTGTATTTGCTGTGCTCATCAAGTTCAATTCGAAGTACCTGATTCTCTCTTACAGTATGGTAAACGAAGGCTCAGCTCAAAATAACGTCCAACAAGAAAGCTTACTAGGATCTGAGGATTAGGAGTGTACCGATACTTGGTACTTACAGAGTAGATCTTAGAATTTTTTAGGTCTTGAGCAATAAGGCGGTTTTGGCAATACTACTGTTGTAGGCTAACATTTCTTCCATACGATCAAGAATTATTTGGGTAATGACTGAATCTTTCATGACATCTACAATTGTTTCGGTTTGCCGTTTCCATTGTCGTAAAAGCGGAATTTCACCTAACACCTGCCGAACCATTACTTGATTTCGTTGAAGGAATGCTGAAATTGCTTTTTTGAGATTATTATGAACCTTGGTTAATGCTGCAACAGCTAATTTATTTTGCTCGTCTGGGGGTTGACGCCGAGTTAAGGCTTCAGCTATGTGATTGATGTTTTCATGGATATTGCTCAGTTGGAGGACAAAGTAAGCTGTATCAAAGATTTCAGCAATTTCTAATTTCAAGCCCATTGGGCGAATAGTCATGGCTTTTCTTAGGGCTCGCTGGGCTTGAAGATTATTTCCACGCTGGCGCCAGCTTTCAGAGATAAGCTCATTAGCGATGCGCTCCGTTTCATCAGGACCCGCACGTAGTCCGGAAATGAGAGTGGTAATCATTTCGATTGTTGTTCTACTGCTCATCTTAACGAATTCTATGATGTCTTGGCCACGAATTGCGCTGACTCCTTTGATTACTACTCTTCGATCTGTGCTCTCGAGAATTTCATATCCGGGAAGTTGGTTGACGATTTTATTCAGGATTTTTTTTACAGGTTCATTTAGACGACGACTACTTTCAATGGTTAATTGATCAAACCCGACGACATAATACGTTTCTAAAAGTGTGGTAAGTGTGAGCTCATCTTGTTCTAAGAGACGAATTGATGCAGTGCGTTCCTCTGGAGTCGCGGTTATTTGTAGTGGGGTGATGCGGAGTGATCCTTCGGCGCTTTCTTGAATATGAAGGTGTGAGTCTGGTTTAATCCCAAATTTTTTGATCCACCGGCGAGGTAAGCTAACTACCAGGGTTTTACTTCTCCCCCATTGTGTTGCTTTTCGGGTTTCATCTATCATTGGAATACGCCTCTCCCTGAATAGGGAGATTTGGAAATCAAGCGCCAGTGACTTGATATTGTTAGCGTTACTAATTTGCTTCCAGAGACATAAATTCGTTGTTAATCTCACTTTCAAGGTCTTTGAAGTACTGTAACATGGAATTTGCGTCTTCGTGAGGTTGGACTTTCATTCGGGCAATTTTGCCAACGACGGGGAGGGCAATAATCCGTCGGAGAGGAATTCCATCATCAATAGCTCGTTGCATTCGTTCCCAGAATTCCATGATGATTTTCAACATCCAGTAGCTCTTTGATTCGGGACAATAGGTATCGATTGGGTGTAAGGCTGACTGCATCAGGAAGTCTTCCTTGACCATTCGTGCCGCTTCTAGAATAGCGCGTTCACGTTCGGGGAGCGCATCTGGACCCACAAGTTGTACGATTTCGCGTAATTCCTTATCGCGTTGGAGAATCGAGAGTGATTCTTCCGTCAGTTCAGGCCAGTCGGTGCCCATTTTATCTTGATACCATGGGACTAATTCGTCCTTGTACAATGAATAACTTTGCAGATAATTAATTGCTGGGAAAAACCGTCGTGACGCCATATCTTTGTCAAGTGCCCAAAACACCTTCGTGATTCGTAATGTGGATTGAGTGACGGGCTCTGAGAAGTCACCACCTGCAGGGGACACAGCTCCTGTGACCGTCACACTACCGAATCGCTGATCCGAACCCAGGGTTTGAACACGGCCCGCCCGTTCGTAAAAATCAGCTAACCGACTCCCAAGATACGCCGGGTATCCTTCTTCACCGGGCATTTCTTCTAAACGCCCTGAGATTTCTCGCAAAGCTTCGGCCCATCGCGAGGTGCTATCAGCCATCAAAGCGACATCATAGCCTTGGTCCCGGAAATACTCAGCTAAAGTGATACCCGTATAAATTGAGGCTTCACGGGCTGCAACCGGCATATTGCTTGTATTCGCAACGAGCAGAGTACGTTCCATCAAGGATTTCCCACTCTTCGGATCCTTAAGCTTGGGAAAATCCTCAAGAACTTCTGTCATTTCGTTGCCCCGCTCACCACAGCCAACATAGACAATGATTTCTGCATCCGCCCACTTCGCCAATTGATGTAACGTGACGGTATTATGCAGTGTAACAGGCAGAACGCCACCAACGAAATTATGGGTTTTTTCTACCGTGATATCATACACTGGAATGTTTAATTCAGTGATTTCTATTTTTGATATACGATCAAAATAAACATGTTCAAGGATTTGCATAAGTTCAAGTAGCCGTTTTCGAGTATTTTGAGAGATTTCGGTCTCGTTCGATTCAATTATTTCAGTTATGCGTCGTAAAGTGTCGGTTGATGGGGTTTCGCCAAGCCTTGTATAATTATCTAAGCGTAGTCCATTGATTTTTCTAAACACATCATAACCCTGAGGGGTTTTTCCTTCTTTTTTAAGAGACATTAGAAGTGATTGGCTGACAGGAACGATATCCAAGCCAACGAAGTGAGGAGTTTCTTGTGATGCATATTCATTTAATCTTTGAATTTTGATATAGTGAAAAACACCTTTGGCTTGCATGATTTTTGATAAGTCTTCAGCAAATTTCCCATCTATTTCAATTACGAAGGATTCATTCTTCGGTCTAGCACGGTATAGTAATCAAGTCTAGTAAAGAGGTATCCTAAATCGCTGTGAAGCTGATGGCTTGCCGTACTAAGATGAAGGGAATATTTAGAAAAATGTCCATCACCAGCAATATATCCAGCTAAAAAGTGGGTGAAGTAATCTTCTGGTGCGGAGCGAATACATGAGGGAACTCGAACCCTATGCGTTTTGTCGTATTTTGGAAGGTCAATGGAGTGCAGGAATTTCTTGAGGCTAATATTTCGTATATAGGCATATGGTGTACGATCATGTGAATCTTGATCGATTTCTGGTTCTAAGTCAAATACAATTAAGGATAGTTCTTTAAATCGGTCCAAAATTTGAGGGGAAGAACTGTATAAGTAAATCCCTTGGTATTCCCCTTTGAAGTGTCCATCAGCAACAAATAATCCAAGCCATTCAGCCAGTTCCTTAGTAAGTTTCTTTGGAATGCGGAATGGTTGTGATGCTCTTTCGGATTTAACAAAAGTAACAGGTATCCGAGGTTTCCCTGAAAATTTCGTTAGTTTGTCGAGAAATCTAAGTGTTGGTTTGTTTTTCCCATTGTTATATCCAATGAGGACATCGTATGAAACTTCTAAGTTCTTTGATAGAGTTTTTAGAGTCATCTGTTTTTGCAGGTCGTGTATTATTTCTTGCATTTCTTGAATGGCTCTTGGATCGGCCACACGTAAAGAGAGGTCTATTTCATATGGGTCAAAATCGGGAATTTGCCCAAGTATATTCAATTTTCTTGGTACGACGAGATAATCACCTACATTGAAATGCTGAGCTTCAACTTCTTCAATGATTTCGCCGTTGAATCGGAAGAGCTTATGAACTGGGGTAACCTCTACGGTTCGTCCAGTCCGAGTAGTAATCTTTACCACCGCTGGCGTCTTCCCTTTGTAGATATGCGTTGCTTTGCCGCTAACGTATCTTAATCCATCAAATGATAAAATTCGAAGAGGATCATTTAAACGAATTAATGTCTCATCTTCTGAATCTTCTTCAATAAATTCACCACTTTCTACAAATTGATTGTATAAGTGTTGAATAGATATGGTATCACCATTCGCAAGTAATACAGGAGTTTGTCCCGTCACACATTTGCCGGTTCCGAATCCTCCGGGGATGGCTCCGGTTCCTCCTTTGGCGACTGGGAAGAATGTGTCGATGACACGCTGTCCGGTAAAGAGGGGAATTTCGGTGCTAATTTTGGTTGTGTAGGGGCGCCCAATTCGGACTGGCCATCGTTGTGTTAGCATTAGATCTTGTTTGCCGGATTTGGTTTGAATTTGCCCGATTGGGTCTTTTATGGTGTATTCTCCGGCTTTGGCAATTTGGGTTATTTTGCCTTCCATGCCGGGCGGGACGAGAATTTTGTGAAGAAATACGCTGGTTTCTTGAACCGTACCAATTATGTCCCCTTGTGATACAGTGGCGCCTTTTTCGACTGTGGGTTGGAATGGCCATTTCTTATCGGTGGGAAGGGGATTGGCCGTTACGCCTCGGGTAATGAAGTCACCTACTTGTTCTTTGATACTGGGAAAAGGACGT
>CAYFXY010000001.1:11862-14419 GCA_964347205.1 uncultured archaeon | reverse complement strand
GTTGAATTCCATCAAAGATTGATCCAACTAAACCGGGACCAAGTTCAACATCTAGTGAGGTTCCCGTGGCTACAACTTTTTCGCCTGGTTTCAAGCCTGAGGTTTCTTCATAGACCTGAATGTAGGCGCGATCACCTACAACACGATTAACTTCACCTATTAATTCCTCTGTCCCGACACGGCAGACTTCAAACATGGTGACTCCGAGGAGTCCATCGGCCTCGATTAGTGGTCCGGCTATTCGTTGAATGGTTCCGATTCGTGTAGTCATAGTCAACCGTCCGATGTTATTGTTTGTTATCCGGTTCCCTATCAGCTATATTCTGTTGTTAAAATTCTTATGGTAGTTGGGGGTTTCAAAATCCTTCGAGTTCAACGCCAATGGCGCGCTTCACTAATCGACGAATGGGGCTTTCTTTTCTTTCTAAGTGGCCGGTCTTATCGGGGATTTCAACAATTACGGGATATGGGTTTTCTGACAGCTCTTCAATGGTCTCGCGGACCTTTTCAGCTAATTGTTCGGTAATAATTATGATTGAGATGTCTGAATCGCGTGAAAATTCGCGTAGTCCATTACGGGTTGAGGTGGCATCCTTCGAAATTTTTGATTTTAGAATTCCAGCTAAGCGAAACCCTACAACCGTATCGGTATCTCCAATTATCGCGATTTTGTCTGTCATTGTGGGTTGTCCCTGAGTTTTTCATTGAGAGATTGTTTTCGGAGGTTTCGAAGTCGACGGAGCATCCCTTCGATGGATTCGATGCGAGAAATTGCTAAAGGCACTTGTTCCTTTTTTGCCAGTTCGATTACGAGGTAATCAACTTGTTCTGCACCATGTAGTACAAAAAGACTTGGTTTGATTTCGCCTTTCAAGGTAACAAGTGGTGAGCGGCCGGTGGAAACATTGACAAGTATTAATGCGCGGTCTCCTGTTGCTTCAAAAAGCTTGAGGAATCCACTGCTGGATAGGACATATAGTGCTTCTGAAGTATCCACGGCTAAATAGCCTAAAATTTCTCGATCAAGTAGTTCCTCTCCGGAGACAATTTGCCCTCGAATGTTGTCTAAAAATTTCTTTGCTGTGACACCATGGCTGAACTCGCTGATGTCTAAAATGATGTTGGTGGGAATTTCTGTGCCCATCATGCGTTGGAAGGCATTGACGACCTGTCCTCCACTTTGTTCGTTCAAGGTGATGATGGTTTCGACAAAGCGTTTAATGGTTTTAGTACCAGGTGATTGACGACGACCACTTTCGTAATCGCTAATAACTGAAGGTGAGACAGCTAATGATTCGGCTAATTGAATCTGTGGGATATGAAACATTTCACGCCATTTTCGCATTATGCGACCTGGCTGGTCAGATATGGAGATTTCTCCAGCTATGCGTCGTGCAAGACGTTGTCTGACTTGCGTAGCCACGGGCATGGGAACAGGCTTTCCTTAATGATTTAAGTGCTTTTCGCAATTTTACAAAAAGTACGGTAACTGCCGAATTTTTACTATTGAAGAAATGTATTCAGAGAAGATTGGTGGGCCGACGGGGATTTTCCCCAGATGGTTGTCTCCAGCTGGTTTTGAACCCCGGATCTCACGGATTCTCGCCATGAGAGTGGTTCTTCTCATGGTCCCGAACCGCGAATCTTTGGCGGTCCACGGAATTTGTCCTTTGGCCAATACCATACTAGACCCTGAAAGTAATTTTCCTGAGAATCTAGACCATCGACCCATCGATGCACGATACAGTTAATGTTGACTTAAAATGTTTCTTTCTGGCGTGTTCTTTTTTGTTGAAGTTGTGTGATTGATCCTAATGGTGTATGATCCAGCATGACGATTTCTGCATCTTTTAATGCTATATGTCGAAACAGCGGGGTTCCAAGACGGGTACCGACTTTATCGCGATTGAGAAGATGACCTCGAAGAAGGTCGAGAAATGCAGGAATAAGCAGAATTTGCATTTTGAGAAAACGTTGATTGGTTAAATCTCCTTTTTGAAGAGCTCCTTTTCCTAACCATCCTTCAATGGCATCGATAATAGTGGGTTTCCATCTTGCTTTTACCCATACCCGATGGGTTGAAATGCGATTCTTTAAAGTTGAGATCGCGAGAGCAGGATGAATGTGCCCCATTAATAGGGTGTCACAGGTCAGGATTTCTTCTGAAGGATAAGCATGTCCGTGAAGGAGAAAAACCTGTTGGGATTTGAATTGTATTTTATAACCTGAAGCTGGAATGATTCGAGTTTCATCAGGTACTACTAATTCGAGATCAGCATCATGGTTACCTCGAATTATGGTGACGGGGATTTGTTTTTGAAGTTGATATAACATTTCTGAGATGGTCTGAAATTCCTGTCTGGAAAATTCTCGTATGGAATGTTTCAGATCGCCTAAGATGACGACTTCCGTTGGTTTTAGAGTAGAAACTAGTTGTCTAAATTGGTGAATTATTCGTTCAGTTAGGTTTGCCGAGAAATGGTCTAGCTTGAATATTGTACGTTCAAATCCAATATGTAAATCAGCTACGACGAGAATGTGACGAGATCCTTCATGA
>CAYFXY010000001.1:10434-11852 GCA_964347205.1 uncultured archaeon | reverse complement strand
GGCGGGCTGGTTTTTTATTAGTTCTAAGCGCATTATTTCTCACAGCTATTAACGCGATAGGTATTTTTTTCTTTATGATTGTAAACGGTTGTTGCAATGAAAAACGAACTTGCCCGTGTGCTTAAATCAATTCGGAACAACAAAGCCCTTTCGGGGTCTGATCTTCTAGTTCTTTCAAGGATGTGTGGTGATCGCTTCTGGAAAGCGCTTCAAGCGGTGGCAGCAGATTTAGTTAAGAAATATGTATTTGAACCCAGTGGAAGAGAGGCTTGGGTTGTGGTTGGAAAATCTCGTGATTACCGAGTGTTGTCTGAAGTCTATTGTGATTGTGAAGATTTCTATATTAATGTAATAGTGAAACGTTCAGCCGATCTTTGTTATCATATTCTTGCCACTATTCTCGCTGAGGGGCTTGGTACCTTTTCAGAAATCCGTGTTGATGATATGATGTATGATCAGCTGCGTGCGGAATGGGAAACGCTTCCTAAACCTCAGACGATTCGGAAGTCGAAAAAAGGGAACATTGAGTAAAATTAAAAAGTAGTAAAAGGATTGAGCAGAACGGTTCAATCAATGAGTGTATTATATCAGGTCTATTATCTTGTAACTCTAGGTCTTGCCATCTTCGCTGGATTCCTTATTTTAGCTTTTCATATTCTTAGTGGGCGCGAAGAGTAATACTGCTATTATGGGTTTGTGTCAGCCCACCATTCGCGGGTTCTGATGAATTGTTTTTCATTTTCTAAGATTAGCCGATAGAATTCTTTTTCTGAGCGGTCATGGCTACCTGCTAAAATTCGTTTGACAACGGTTGGTCCAATTCCTCGACCTGCCATCGCAATGATTGCCGGTTTTCCATAGTTTAATATTACCTCGGCGTTTTCGCGTCCTTTTCGTAATGCTTTTTGTTCTTCTGGGGTTAGTTTTTTGTTCGCTCGATGTCGCCGAATTGCTTGTTCTAGAAGTTCATCAGTGGGATATACTCCGCAATGTAGGCAAACTAGGCGTACTTTTCGATTTAGTAACCGCGTTTTTGTTTGTTCAAGAATATATGCTTCGGGAGTTTCAGGTTCAAGGAATTCGCCAAACCGAGCGAGGATTTGGCGGGCGAATGTTGATGGTTTTGCTCGATGAAGTCGTTCAATAGTGATTTCATTTGTTTGGATTGCTTTCAAGAGCGTTCGTGTTTTGGGAATGTCAAGTTTATCTACGAAGAATTCGCGGAGCGCTTCATTGATTATGGGTGTGCCGGTGAAATATTGCATCATTCTCAGAAGCTGAGTGCTCCGAAGTGTTGCATCATGTGAGATAATTCCAAATCTTCTGGCGATGTGCAGAAAACGTCTTGCAAAATAGGGTGAACGTAATAGAATCAGTTCCAATAATTCTTCCATATGAGTTGAGTCAAGGGATTTTAA
>CAYFXY010000001.1:8018-10424 GCA_964347205.1 uncultured archaeon | reverse complement strand
TCCTCAGAGATTGCTTCACCTAAGGCATAGCCACCGCCTCGTTCGAATCGGAAGAGAATTCGGTATTGATCTGCATGAAAGGCCATCTCAATTCCTAGTTGTGAGGTTAAAAGTCCAGCAAGCAGTCGACCTAGGGTTTCATTAATTCGCGTTCCATAACATGAATGTATAACAACTAATTCGTGTCCAACTTCAACAATGATCCTTTGTTTGTCTGGAATGAATCCTTCTGCATGCTGTTTGGAGATAGTCTTTATTAACACCTCATTTACTGAAGGATCAGTTTTGATGGGATAGGTTAGTGTATCAGGGTGGTCTAAGTTTGTTGCGATGTGATCCCAGAGGTCGCTAACCGCTTCAGAAACGATTTTGGATACCGGAATAAGTTCACCGCTCCACCGTGGAATTCTTCCATGAGTTTGATTAATTGAAGTGACATATAGGCGCTCTTCATCTTGCTTGACCACTTCCCAAGGGCGTCCTCGTAAAACCAAAATATTACCTGTTTGTCCATATTCTTCGGCAAAGCCGGTATCAAGTCGACCTATGGGTCTGTTTGTGGCAACATTGATGACCCGATGATGAGGGATATCTGGAATCACAGAGAGATTCTCAAAATAATATGAATACGATTTTCGTTTGGGTCGTAATATCACATCATCTCTGGTTATTAGTCTCTCTTTTTGCAGGTAGTCTATTACTTGGTATGCTACCTCTGGTTGAAGCGTGTGGTAAGGTGTTGCTCGTTTGATAATTTCGATGGCTTGATCATAGGTTAGGGTTTTGTATTCAATTGCTAATCCTACGAGTTGATGCGCTAAAATATCTAGCGCATTATAGTGGATGGGTGGCTTTTCCAGACATCCTGCAAGGGCTTGTTCACTAACGATAAGGCTTTCGCAAATGTCATCAAATCGTGTGGTCACGATCACTCCCTTGGATTCTCGATCAAGTTGATGTCCTGCGCGTCCAACCCGTTGGATTAATCGAATCATTTGTCGCGGTGACCCAAATTGAATTACTAAATCTACAGTGCCTATGTCTAGTCCTAATTCTAAGGATGATGTGCAAACGAGATAGGGAATTTCACCTGCCTTGAATTTTCGTTCGGCTTCTATTCGTGCTTCTCGAGATAAGGAACCATGGTGAACTCCTGAACTGTCGCTATGATGTTTCGCTAATCTGAGGGCTAATGCTTCTGCTGTCTGTCTTTCATTACAAAAGATCAGTGTGGATGTGTGCTCCTCAATTAGGTTCCAAATCCAGTTTGCGGGTCCATCAAGAGGAGATTCATAAGCTTCGCCATAGGAATATGGACAATAATCAAGGCGGAATTGAAATTTTTTCGTGGCAGGGGATTCGATGATTTTAACACTTTTTCCTCCACTCATGAATGAACTGATTTCCTGGGGATTACCAACGGTCGCTGAAAGCCCTATGCGTTGAAAGGGAGTTTCAGTTAATTCTCGGAGTCTTTCGAGCGCTACCGTTAATTGTACGCCTCGTTTACTTGCTGCCAATTCATGAATCTCATCAAGAATTACGCATTGGACGCTGCGTAAATGTTCCCGAATTCGTTTTCCTGCTAAGATAGCTTGTAGGGTTTCGGGCGTAATAATGAAAAGTTGTGGGGGTTGTAGGGTTTGACGGCGTCGGGTTGCCTGTGTTGTGTCTCCATGCCGGACTTCAACTTTGATTTGCAATTGTTGAGCAATAAGCACGAGTCGTCTTAATATATCGCGATTTAAGGCACGTAATGGTGTAATCCAGAGGAGTTGAACTCCCTCTGATGAATTACCATTGTTAAGGAGGCGATGAATTAGGGGTAAAAAAGCGGCTTCGGTTTTTCCATGACCTGTGGGTGCAATCAGGAGGACCGAGTCTCCACTAAGTATCCGTGGAATACTACGGGTTTGAATGGGTGTTGGGTGTTGCAGGCCCAGCTTTACGATTTCTTTATAAAGCTGAGCATCCAGCAACTTAAAGACATCATCTTCCACACTTTGGCGCCTCTTGATATCTGGGTCCAGGTGATGTTTTTAATATAATGGTTACAGAAACCTGTGATATTAGTTATTCAAACGTTGGAGGCTGTTTTAACGCGTGCCACTTAAGCTTGCCGAAATTGTGGATTTAATTGTCACCAAATCTGGTAAATCCAAAGACGAAGTTATTCAACTAATTGAAGGAAAAAAGAAGGAACTGAATGGCTATGTGACCGATGAAGGCGCGGCATCACTTGTCGCTCGTGAATTGGATCTCGATCTCTTTGAACGAGAACCCACTCCGGAATTGCAATTATCTGTGCGCGATCTTGTTGCTGGTATGATCGGAGTTTCGTTGAATTTGAAAGTAAACCGAATAGATCCTGTTCGCACATTTCAGCGAAAACAGGGTGGGGACGGC
>CAYFXY010000001.1:0-8008 GCA_964347205.1 uncultured archaeon | reverse complement strand
AATAGGTAATGATTCAACCGGGTCAATACGGGTCACGTTCTGGAACAAACATACCCAACCGATAGAAGATAAGGAATTCGATGAAGGTGACATAATTCGCATTATTAATGGTCGAGTTAGAACCGGATTACGTGATCAACTGGAACTTCACTTAGGTAGTGGAAGTCGTTTAATGATAAATCCACCCGATGTAGATCCCAAGGACTTCCCTGACGCAATCATTGCTATTACGGAAATTAAAGCTCTTAAAGAGGGAATGAGTGAGGTATACCTAGAAGGCGAAGTCATTTCCAAATTCAGGTTATCGACCTTTAGTCGAGGTGATTCTGAAGGAACAGTCGCGAGTCTTGCCATCAGCGATGAAACAGGTCGAACAAGACTAGTTTTATGGGATGAGCAAAGTGAATGGTTTAACAAACTTTCTGTGAATAACAGGATTCGAATCGAAAGTGGATACGTACGGTTAGATCGAAACAATGTACCAGAAGTTCATGTCGGACGGCGTGGTCGAATTCTACAATTGGAATCCGCTCCATCTCGACCAGCAAAAAAGCCATCACAACCCCAAGCTCTAAAAGACCTAAAACCTGGCGATATAGGAAGTATGGTTGGTGTGCTTGTATTAGAAAATCAAGGAGTGAGTACTTTCACTCGGCGAGATGGCCAAGAAGGCAAGCGCCTTGTTTTCATACTAGCAGATTCCACTGGAAAAGTCCGAGCTGTTGCATGGGGGAAGGCTGCAGAAGACTTAGCTAATGTCAAAGAGGGGACACGGCTTTTGTTGGATGGGGTCAGTTGCCGGTTAGGACTGCGTCAGGACCTTGAAATTCATATTAACGAATTTACCCAAGTTATTCAAAATCCACCAAAATTAAAAATTGAGAGTCCTTCTGACACGTTTCTCAGGACTGAAAAAACTTCTGAAGCTCATGACATATTAGCAAAAATAGCAGAGGGAAAGTTTGTAACAGTGCGGGGAACCATAGTTCAGGTTATTCATCAAAAATCGGTTTATGAGTCATGTCCAACTTGTTCCAAGAAGGTTTCGCAAAGTAAATCCGTGATTACGTGTCCTAAATGTGGGAAGGTTCCCAAATCACAGCCTCGGCTTATTGCAAAGATTGTCATTGATGATGGAACTGATAATATTCGTGCAGGTCTGATTGGGGCTTCGGCTGAGAAGTTATTCGGAATATCGGCAAAAGATGCCAAAGAACTAATTAGTAAATCGGGTAATGAGGACGAACCTGTACGGCAAGTAGAAGAGACGCTGCTTGGAAAAGAAATTCAACTTTCTGGGCGAATTACTCTTAACAATTTCTCCAACGAGTTAGAATTATCTGTTAATGAAGTCTCAGAGGTAAATCCGATAGAGGTTGCTAATAAGTTAATGAGTGTCTTGGAACGAAAAGCCCAAAGGTAATGAAGTTTTATAATTTAAAAAACAATAAACCTCTGTTCTTGAATACTATGTGTGAAGGTTACTCAAATGGGTCGACGACGAAGAAAAACAACGCCACGACGGCCTCTTCGGACAATTCCCTCCATTTTTAATTGTCCTCGATGTGGGCGAAATGCAGTGCGAGTTGAACTTAATAAGAGCATTGGGCAAGCGACAATTCATTGTGGGAATTGCGATGTCCAAGCCACGATTGCGATTACGCCATTGACTGAGCCCGTTGATGTGTATGGTGAATTTGTTGATATCTGTGCCACCCAACCCAGCGTAGAAACAAAACCGTCAGATTCCCATCTCTCTTCGGAATCGTAAGCTTTTTCATTTTTGCTCAGTTAACATATCCATTCCTGTCAATAAATCAACATGCTGGTGTTCATGAAGGTTTGCTGTATTATTCCTGCATATCAAGAATCACGTGCTATTGAGCGGGTGGTCAGACTCTCTCAAAAATTCTGTTCCTGTGTCATAGTAGTTGATGATGGAAGTACAGATGGTACCGGAAAGATCGCCCGAGAAAGTGGAGCAATCGTTCTACAACATCCACGAAATCTTGGGAAAGGTGCTGCCCTTCGAACTGGATTCAATTATGCAATAGATCAACCATGCGAGGCAATCGTCACATTGGATGGGGATCTTCAACACAATCCACATTCAATTCCTCGTTTTCTTGAGAAACTCAATGAAGGCTTTGACGTTGTTGTAGGTTCTCGTTATTCCACCCAAACCGAAGAAATGCCTTTCATGAGGAAGCTTAGTAATCTAATCACCACACAAGCATTGCGTGTCTTTTTCAAAGTTCCTGTTACGGATTCCCAATCCGGGTATCGGGCTTTTAAAAGACAAGTATTGGAAACAATTCAAGTCCGAGATGATGGATTTTCCGCCGAAACGGAAATTCTAATCGATGCTAAACGGGCTGGGTTTGAAATCTCAGAGGTTCCGATTGCTACAAGTTATGGAGATGAAGAATCAAAGATTCGGGCACACAGGGATATCTCTCGGTGGCTATTAACCCTTAGTCGTAATCTCTTTTCTCATTCGCGTTTCTTCCGCAGAAGTGAGTAGGCAAATATCAGTATGCCTGCCACCATCACCAATATCACAAAAAAGATCATTATGGGTGTTGGATCCTGAACCAGAGGACTGGACATCCACCTGAAAATATTGTACCACAGGATTTTATTATCTAAAGACTCGAACCAACTCTGATTTGTCGCGGTACTTTGTGTATCCGAAAACATGGTCGTTGAAGTACACAATACAATCCTTGAGTTAGAACTTTCTTTCCAATATGCCGCAAGCCAAGCAGGTTGATTCTGCAAGGATTGTCCCTTCAATGTAACTGCTTCTGAAGTCTCTGAACCGGTTGAAATAATGAGATCGGTGACATCAGTCGTTAATGAACCTCCAGCGATAATGAGTGAATTCACTCCCATCCCCAGCATCTCTCGGGTCGGATAGGAATTGATGTACGAAGAATTGATGAGAACATTATAGGGGAGAACTAGTGAATTATTTGCATCGATAATTGCATCTCCTTCAGTCTTATTTCCATTTGAAAAGGTAGTAAATGCTATTCTGGTTTCGGTAATGGTCTGAAGAATTCTGTTCAATGCTATTGGGTTCCCGATTTCTCGTTCTGCGACTTGAAAATCGCCTAATAAGAATAAGGACCCGCCAAGTGCTACATAATTTGAAATCACCTCAAGTTCTGAAGTTGAATAATTCTGTCCAGGATTGGAAATCACAAGGATATGAGACCGAGATAGGTTCTCAGCCATTAACTCTCCCTCTTCAAGAATTCGAACAAAGTATTCTGGGTAGTCCTCAAAATATTCGATGGCTTTGGTGAAATTACGGTTTTTTGGGCTAAAGGGTTGGTCATGGGTAAAATCAAACACGATGGTGATTTGGCCTTCTTCCTGTTGGGCGCCTCCACGAACATTGGGGGCGATGAACAGTAACAGGATAATTAGAAATCCAACAAGAACCTGTTGGTAGGACAAACGAACCATCTATCGAGGTCACCTGCATGTGATAGGCAGATTTGACAAGTATCAAACCTTAAAGCCTTTTCCCAATAGGAGGGAGTTGGAATTTTACATATTTATCAGCGTTATTTACCCGTATTATTCTCTGTGACTGGTTTTGCCCAAACGCATAAGAGTCACGAGCTTCTCGGGTAAGGATAATGGCAACTCCTATTGTCACCACTGAAGTTCAGCGGAAAATATTCCATTCACTAATGATTTTAGTAGCGATAGTTAACTGGTACGGAGTCTTACTTCTTGGACCGATTCATGGACCTCTCTTGTCTATTGGCTTCACGGGAATTACCCTTGTATTTTTTCTCGGGTTTGACATTACGCGAATTCGTGTCTACGGATATTTCCCATTTAAGCCCATTACTGATCGAGTTATGCGCCCACGAGAACGTACACGATTAGGTGCAAGTGTGTATTTTGCTGTTGGCACCATGTTTGCATTCTTAATACTTTATCTTGTCAGTAATGTCCTCCGAATCTGGTTCCAAGTTGAAACTAATTGGATGCTTTCAGGCTGGCTAGCCGTTGGTGCCGTACTGGTTTCAGCGATAGGTGACGGAATGGCTGCCGTTATTGGGATGAAATTTGGTCGACGGCGAATTAAAGGCAACCGTACCTTAGAAGGCACAATTGCCGGAGGTATCTTTGGCTTTTTAGCATTTCTTCCCCTTTGGTATTTCATTACTATTCCTTGGATATATGGGTTGATTGCGGCTTCAGTGCTTTTAATAATAGATTTCACCGCCCCACCAATCGATGATAACTTATTGAATCCAATCGTTATTGCAGTAGTTCTTGCCTTTTTTGAAATCATGTTTGTGATTCTTCTCAGTGGAGGGTTGGGATAGTTGGATTATCAGGAATCGTATATCCGCGCTCTTCGAGAGGAAGTTCATAAAATTGCAAAAATCGCTGAAGCAGCTCGAGCAAAAGGACTTGATCCCACACTGGAAGTTGAAATGCGTCCTGCTGATGATGTTGCGGGGCGCGTCGAAGGGCTTGTGGGACCACCAGGGGTTGCAGAACGAATACGCCATTTAAGTGATACCAAACCAGCTCATAGCGTTGCCTTTGAAGTTGCCCGAGAAATCATCCAAAACGCTCAAGCGAAGGGGGTGGATCCTGAAGAGGCTGCTGAACAAGCTATTCGCACATCATTAGCGATTCTCACAGAGGGGATTACTGCTGGACCTATCGAAGGGATAGCCACAGCGAAGATTAAACCGAATGTCGATGGCAGCCGGTATCTTGCGGTGTATTTTGCTGGACCAATTCGAGCTGCTGGGGGGACCGAAGCTGCCCAAACTCTTATCATCGCAGATGCGATTCGACAACAACTCGATCTTGATCGCTATAAACCTTCAAATGAAAACGTCGAAAGATACATCGAAGAAGTTGATTTGTATAATCGGATATCTCACCTTCAATATCCTTCAAAACCTGAAGAAGTTCGACTTGCGGCAAGAAATCTTCCCGTGGAAGTGACCGGGGAACCAACAGCTGAAGTCGAAGTTACTGGGTACCGAGATATTCCTGGCGTGGAAACAAATCGCCTTCGAGGCGGCGCAATTCTTGTTCTCAATGATAGTCTCCTAGGGAAGGCTCACAAATTAGCTAATCTTGTTGAACAACTTTCAATGCCGGGCTGGGACTGGTTAGAGAATTTAACACCACATGAGTCAGATGAAGACTTGATTGAACAGCGAATTCAGCCTAAAGAAAAGTATCTAGAAGATATTATTGCTGGACGACCGGTTCTTGCCTACCCTTCAAGAAAAGGGGGCTTCCGAGTTCGATATGGGCGATCCCGAAACACGGGCTTAGCTGCACTCGGTGTTCATCCTGCCACAATGGTACTCCTTGACAATTTCATAGCCTGTGGAACACAACTCATTATCGAACGGCCTGGTAAAGGCTGTATAGCAATGCCTGTGGACACAATCCATGGTCCAATCGTAAAACTTCATGACGGGAGCATCCATCGGGTTGATACCGTTGAAGAAGCCAAAAATATCCGTGACTCTGTAGCCAAGGTCTTATTTCTAGGTGATTTGCTTATTGGTTATGGGGAATTTCGAGAAAATAATCATCTCCTGGTTCCGGCTGGGTATTGTCCTGAATGGTGGGCTCAAGAAGCTCTAATCGGGTTCTTATCTACCTCATTGAAGACACGTGAAAAATTATTTTCAGAAATTGACAAACAAACCCTAAACCAGATTATCTCTTGTCCCCTACAAAAATATCCTTCACCCTGGCAGGCGTTAGCAATCTCTGCTCAACTGAAGGTGCCCCTCCATCCAAGATATCTCTATTTTTGGGAAGACCTATCGGCTAAGCAACTACATATATTCAACGACTGGATACAAACTCTTACTCCTCAAAAAGAGGGAAATCTAATCATTTCTCTTTCTGGATCGCTTGATAATGAAGTTGAGGAAATCCTTGACTTGCTCTGTGTTCCCTGTCGAATACACAAAAATCAAATCCACTTTACAGATGCCGCTCCGATTCTTCATGCCATGTTTTTAGGCTCGAACAAATGCAAACTTAAAGCTTCCCCCGATGATACAGGAGATGCCTTAGACCATTTACAAGATCATTGGCACATTAAGCTGCATCCCAAAGGCACTTTCTATATCGGAGCACGAGTAGGGCGCCCTGAAAAAGCCAAGCGCCGCCAAATGTCGCCCCCGCCTCATGGCATCTTTCCCATTGGAAATGCCGGAGGGGCAATGCGTGATATTCGAAAAGCGGAGAACCTCAAAAGTGTGCCCGTCGAAGCTAATCACCGACTTTGCCCCCGATGTGGAGAAACTACTTTTCATCGTAAATGCCAAGAATGTAGTATTGAAACCGAACAAACCTACTGGTGCCCACTTTGTAATTCTTCAAGCAAAGCCCAAAACTGCGAAACCTGTGGAAATTCCACCAATTCCTATGGTCCAATCGATTTACCAATTAAAGAACAGCTACAACGGGCCCGTAGCCAATTTGGAGGAAAATTACCCACCCGAATTAAAGGCGTCAAGGGACTAATGAGCGTTAAAAAAACACCTGAAATTCTCGAAAAAGCAATATTACGAGCCAAATACGACCTTTTCGTCTACAAAGATGGAACCATCCGCTTTGATATGACTGATGCCCCCCTCACCCACTTCAAACCCTGTGAACTAAGTGTCTCCATCGACACCCTCTATGACCTCGGCTACCATTTCGACCACACAGGAACTCCACTCACCTCCGATAATCAAATCCTCGAACTCAAAACCCAAGATATCATCATTCCCTTCGATTGCGCCAAATACCTCTTCCGCGTCTCCCAATTCATTGATGACCTCCTCGTCCAAGTCTACAACCTCCAACCCTACTATCGCCTCCAATCACCCGACAATCTCATCGGACACCTCGTCGTCGGCCTCGCCCCCCACACCTCCGCCGGCATCATCGGCCGAATCATCGGATTCACCCCCCTCCGCGTCTGCTACGCCCACCCATTCTGGCACGCAGCAAAACGCCGAAACTGCCTACACGCTCAAGAAGAAGTGCTAATCTGGGACACCAAAGCTGAAAAACTTCTCAAACTTCCACTCGGTCAGATCATTGAAGAACTCCTAGAAAATGATACCCCAACACAAATCGTCGATGATTTCGGAACCCTTGCTATCGACAACCCCCATACTCATTGGCGCACCATAAGCCTTGACCCTAACACCCACCAACCCATCTACCAACCCATCAAACACTGGATCAAAGGCACTAGCCACCACTGGATCACAATTACCACTCATTCTGGACGCACCATCACCATGACTCCTGATCACAACGCCATGATCTGGAACCCTAGCACCAACACCCTCGAACGCATCAAAGCCGCCCAACTACAAATTGGTGATCGTGTCCCTCTTCTCTCCTCAATAAACGTCCCTGAGAAAACTCCACCCAATAATGTCAACATCCTCCAAGAACTCGCAAACCACCTTCCTAATACTGAAAAATTCCAAACCTTCAAACACCAACTCCGACTACGAAACGCAGCACCCTGGATAAGACAAAAACTCCACAAATTCGCCCTAACACTCTACAACCAGCAAAACAACACACAGCTCAACACCCTCACTCACCGGAAACAAACCCACACCCTCAAAACCTATTTCACACCACTCATCCCCCAAAAACGCCGGACTCCACTATTTTCAACAGAATGGTATCAATCAATCCCATTAACACACCTTGAAATCCTCCAACAAGAAGGTGTCTTTCAGTGGAATGAAATTCCGCAAATTGCACTACTCGGAATGGCTCGTGACAATAACACCATTAGCCCCTACATCCCATTCGACTCAAACCTCATCCGCCTCCTCGGCTACTACATAAGTGAAGGCTATATCCGTGACGAACCCACCTGCTACCAAACCAACTTCAGTGTCCCACACCCCACCCTTCGAACACACCTAAGATATCTCATCCACACCGTCCTCGGATCAGACCCCTACTACAAAAAAGA